>JBIIYJ010000455.1:0-3527 GCA_044346855.1 Kiritimatiellia bacterium | reverse complement strand
CTGCCCTGGGCCGGGCGGGACCTGAGCCTGCTCTATGGCGGGGTGCCGTTTGCGGCGCAGCTCGTGGTGTTGTTCATAGCCATGCTCGGATTTCTTGGGGCCCTGGCCGCCCGGTTCGTGCGCCGGCGCTGCCGCGAACTGCTTCTGCCCGTGCCTCCGCCCGCCCCCTTTGCGTGGCGGGTGTTCGCGGGTGTCATGCTGGCGTTGCTGGCGATTCCCGCGGTGACGTGGGGCGCGTGGTTCAAGCCGGATGATTATCCGCTCGCGGTCATGGCCGGCGTGTTCGCGGTGATGCTTCTTGTGCCGGGCATGGCCTGGGCGGTCTGGCGACTCGTCCGGGAAGTGGATTATGGACGTTCGTGCGCGGCCTATTACGGGAGCTTGGCCCGCACGCTGCTTCCTGTGATCGCGCTAGCCCTGATCCTGGTCAACGTCAGTTCCAGGCCTTACCTGCGGATGGCGGAACGGCGGCTGCTTCAGAGCGACACTCTCATGGGGCCCGATCCCTTCGGCGGGTTCACCTCGATCGAGTCCCGCCTCGTGCATCGGTTGATCGCCGAGATGACAAAGGCGGCGGAGGGGATGGATCCTTCCGTGAGCCCGTAATGCGCGTTCTTCTTGCGCATTGTCCGGACGGTCGGTATAGTGGGGACAAGTCCATTGTTCCCATGCCAACGGGCCAACAAAACACGGGGGGGATTGTATGCCAGCCGAGCCGACCGACCCCCGGCGCAATCCATCGGGACCGGCCCGATTTTCGCTGGCGGCGAATTACGATCCCGACCTGGTCCCGGCGCTGGCCGCCTATCCGGTGGACGAGGTTTACGGCAAATTCCCGTCCGACGGCGTCAGCGGCGGCCGGCCCCGCTACCTTGCCACGCCGCTCTCGGACGCCGACTTACGGCACTACATCCGCCTGCTGGACCGCCACGGCATCGCGTTCAACTACCTCCTGAACGGCGCCTGTTTCGGGAACCGCGAATGGACGCGCTCCTGGCAAAAGCAGGTGACCGCCCTGCTGGAGAAACTGGGAGGCCTGGGCGTGCGGCGGCTCACCGTCTCCACCCCGTTTCTGCTGGAGCTGGTCAAGCGCCGGTTCCCGGACTTCAAGGTCAAAGTCGGCATCTATGCCCAGGTTGATACGCCCCGGCGCGCGCGGTTCTGGGAGGAGCTCGGGGCGGACGCCATCACGCTGGAAAGTTTTTCGATCAATCGCGACTTTCCCCGCCTGGAAGCGATCCGCCAAGCGGTCCGGTGCGACCTGCAGCTGATCGCCAACCACGTCTGCCTCCCGAACTGTCCCCTGCAGTCCTATCACCAGAACGGGTTCGCGCATGCCTCGGACGACAGCGGCACGCTGTTCATCGACTACTGCATCCTGCGCTGTTCGCGGGCGCGCCTGGCGGATCTGTCGCAGTTCGTCAAGTCGGCCTGGATCCGGCCGGAGGACCTTGGCGTCTACGAGGCGATGGGCTACACGACCTTCAAGCTGCTGGAGCGGGGGATCCCGTCGGCGGAATTGCTCAGGCGAGTTAAGGCCTACAGCGAGCGGCGCTTCACCGGAAACCTGGCCGAGCTGCTGCTGTCCTACGGGTTCAAGGAGCCGGTCCGGAAGGAGTCGTTCTGGGCCTGGCGCCATTTCTGGAAGCCGCGGCAGGCGAAGCCTCATAAGCTGAAGCCGCTGATCGACCTGGCGCGCCTCCAGGGCATGCTGTCGCCGCTGGCGGAGTGTCCGATCCGGCTGGACTCGGCCCAGATTCCCGACGATTTCCTGGCCGGCTTCCGCGCCCGGGATTGCGCCTCCCTCGATTGCCGGGCGTGCGGCTATTGCGAGCGGATCGCCGCGAGGGCGGTTTCGGTCTCCCCCGACTACCGCCGCGACGTGCTGGACCAGTACGCCAAAATCGACGAGGCGCTCGTGGGCGGGGGGCTCTGGGATGTCTGAAGGCCGCGCCACCGAAACGGAATTCCTCGACAGCCCGGATTGCGACCCGGGCCTGGCCGCCGCCAGCTACCGGTTCATGGAACGGGTCAACGGCCGCTTCGGCGGGCTCCGGGTGGTCCGGCGTTTCCTGGCTGACGAGACGGCCCGGCTCCCCGCGGCCCGCCCCCTGCGGCTGCTCGACATCGGGTCGGGCAGTTGCGACATCCCGCTGGCGGTGAGCCGGTGGGCGCTTGCGCGGGGCATGCCCCTGCGCATCACCTGCCTGGAGCCGGCCGATCACGCGGCGGCCCTCGCGCGCGCGAAACTGGCCCGCGCGGGCAATGCCGGGGTCGAACTTCTCCAGGAGGATGCCTTCCTCCACCAGCCCGCCGAGCCCTATGATTTCGCCATGGCCTCCATGTGCTTCCATCACTTCAGCGATGGGCAGATTCTTGCCTTGCTGCGACGGCTCCGCGGTTTCGTGCGCCGCAGCGTCCTGGTCAACGATCTGCGGCGCTCGCGCTGGGCGTCCCTCGGGGCGGGACTTTTGCTGGCCGGCGGGCCGGCGGGGGTGCGGCACGACGCCCTGCTCTCCATCCGGCGCGGCTTCAGGATCGGGGAATTGAAAAGCCTGCTCGGTCAGTTGGAGGGCGTCTCGGTTTCGGTGGAGCCGGCCCCCTGGTTTCGGGTTTCCGCCATCATCCGGTTCCCAACGGGAGTTAACGCATGAAGGTCAGTCTTCGAGGCCTGGGTGTGGCCAATCCGCCCCTCTACACAACGCAGGAAGAGGCCTGCGCGTTCATCACCGAGCGCTTCGACCTGAAGCCGGCCGAACGCGAGCTCTACCGGCGCATTCTCCTGGACGGCAAGATCAAGGGCCGGTACCTGGGGATGGACGCCAAGACGGATTCCCTTGAAACCAACCCCGACCGGTTGCTGGCGCGCTTTCTGCGGTTCGGCCGCGCCACTGCCGTTGACGCCGCCCGCCGCGCGCTTTCGGAGGCGGACGTGGAACCCGCCGGGATCGGCGGGCTCGTCGTCAACACCTGCACCGGCTATCTCTGCCCCGGGCTCTCCTCCTACATCGCGGAGGATCTGGGGCTCAACACGTCCATTGCCTACCAGGACCTGATGGGCATGGGGTGCGGGGCGGCCATTCCCAATCTCGAAGCGGCCGCCGGCCTGCTGGCCCGCGGGACGGGGCCGGTCCTCAGCATCGCGGCGGAGATCTGCAGCGCCACCATTTTCCCGAGTCACGAGCCGGACTTGGTGGTGAGCAACTGCATTTTCGGCGACGGCGCCGCCGCAGCCGTCCTCGACAGGGCGGGGGACGACAAGCCGGCCGGGCTGGCGCGCCTGACGGACTTCGGGACGGGCCTTTTCCCCCAATACCGCGAGGATCTTCGCTACCGGACCGAGGGCGGGCTGCTGCGCAACCACCTGACCAAGCGGGTGCCGTCGATCGGGGCGCGCACGGCCAAGGACGTGGCAACCCGGTTGCTGGCGAAACACGGCCTGGCCAAGGACGATATTTCCTGGTGGGCCGTCCATCCGGGGGGCACGGTCGTGCTGGCCCAGGTCGGAAGGGAACTGGCCTTGTCCG
>JBIIYJ010000454.1:0-3529 GCA_044346855.1 Kiritimatiellia bacterium | reverse complement strand
GCGCACTCTCAGGGTTTTTCGAACGTTGAGGAGGGAATCCAGGCCGTCACGCCGCCCGCTTCCACCCGGTTCCAGTCGCCCGCCGTCTCCAGCAGCCGCACGGCGGCGCCTTCCTCCAGGCGGAGGGTGGGGGCCGCCGAGGGGGCCGGGGCTAGGCGCCCCTGCACCGCCGGCGCCGTGATCACCCGCTCCGTCCGGGGCGGCCCGTTCCGCCACCACAGCCAGCCGGCGGCGCACACCGCCGCCAGCCCGAGGACGGGAACGGCCGCGAGGCGGGCCGCGGCGCGCCGGCGGCCGAGCGCCGCGAGCAGTACCGAAAATAGGAACAATGCGGCGGCCGCCCCGCGCCACTCGCCCGGGCCCAGCCGGCTCCAGGCCGGCAGCCGCGGGGGGAAGCGCGGATGGCGCGCGTCGGCCAGGTGCTCCCGCGCCAGCGGGTCGCGGGGCGCCGCCCGCGCGGCCCTCAGCAGGAAGACCATCGCCTTGCCGCGCCGGCCGGCTCCCGCGCAGGCCGCCCCGAGGTTCAGATCCACCTCGGGGGCCCGGATGCCCAGGGCGAGGAGCTTGGAATAGGCGTCGATCGCCTCCGCCAGCCGGTTGGCCGCATAGGCCTCCGCGCCTGCCTTGAAGAGCGCGTCAGCCTGACTGGCAAGTGCCGGGTCGCCCGGCCATCGGGACGGCGCAGGATGAAGGGCCCGGGGCTTGGCCGCCTCCGGGGATTCCTCCCCGCCGTTCAGGTAAACCGGCGGGGGCTGGTCCTTCGGCCGGTCGGAGTCGGGGGTAAACCGGAATGGCCCGGCCGCCAGGGTGTCGAACGACTCGCGCTCGGGATTGAAGGCCACCAGCGTGAGCGCCGGCAGGGAAAGGCTTTCCGGCGCCTGGGGGATCACCACCTGGGTCGTCGTGCGCGCGCGCGCACCGCTCCGCGCCTTGTCGTCCCGGATGGGATAAACCTTGAAGCCCGGAACCGTGTCGTAGCCCAGGCGCGGCAGCAGATCGAAGCGGCCCCGGCCGGCGATCGTGAACGTGAGCGTTACCAGGTCGCCCGGAAGGACGCGGTTGGTGGAGGCCGCCGCCTCCAGGGAAAAGGATCCGATCAGGCCGGCATACCCCGCGGGCGCCCGGTCCAGGGGAATCGGCTTGACGGTCAGGTCGAAGGCGGGCGCCTCGATCCGCACCTGGGAGCGCACGTGCTGCACGAGGAAAAGGGTTTGCACCGTCCGCACCGCGATCCCCTGGATCAGCGGGGTGAACCGCAGGACGCCGGGGGCGGGGCTGACGGCCTCGCAGCGGGAGCGCACCACCTGGTAGGCGTGGCCGCCGATCGTTTCGCTGACCGTCGCCATTTCCTCGAACGGCTGCAATTGCAGCTGCGGCGGGATGCCCGCCAGCTGCATCCCTTCCAGGTCCTGGCCGGTCAGGTAAAGGGAAAGGCGGATCGTGAACGGCTGGCCGGCGTAGAGGGTGGCGGGCTCGACCTCGACCTTGGCGAAAGGCTGCTGCGCTTCAACGGTCAGGCCGATGAAGAGCGCCGCCAGGATGACCGCCAGGATGCGTTTCATGCCTCGATCTCGAAGGAGGTGAAGCCGACAAGGGGCTTTTCCTGGCAGGTGAACGTCTGCACCACCGCCCCGGCAGGTCCGCCCTCGCACCATTTTTTGAACTGGTTCAGCGCGGCCCGCTCGCCCTCCGCCTCGATGGCCACCCCGCCGTCGTCCTCGTTGCGCACGGTGCCGGTTACGCCCCGCCTGCCGGCTTCCCTGAGCGTGGCATAGCGGAAGCCGACCCCTTGCACGAGGCCCTTGACCCGGATCGAATAGTGGATGACCGCCATGCCGCGTTCCTCGACTGTTAGCCGTCTCAACCCTCCATTTTTATCATGGGAAGACTGCCAGATCAACACAGGAAAATGCGTCAGGATTTCACACCCGATGAGGGGGAACGATTAGAGGGAAGGATGATGGGTGACTTGCGAACGGCGTGGCACGGGTCTTCCGACCCGTGGCCCCTCTAGGCGGAACCATCGGTGCGCAGTTCGGACGTTGACATAGGCTTCGGGAAGAGTCACCACGGATCACACTGATCACACGGATAAGAGATTCGTTAACTCTTGATGAACACGAGTTGAAAAATCTTATACAAATTTCTTGATTTGGGTACAACTAGGATGCAAAATACGTTGGTTGAAGCGAACGTGTTTAATTCACAACAACAAGCCGTTTGGCAGGAAACCCGAACCATCGGCCATTACATGGAGCCATGAAAAACAAGACATGATGAAACATTTCAAAG
Source organism: Kiritimatiellia bacterium (assembly GCA_044346855.1). Lineage (GTDB taxonomy): Bacteria > Verrucomicrobiota > Kiritimatiellia > CAIKKV01 > CAIKKV01 > CAIKKV01. The sequence continues at coordinate 1,237 of JBIIYJ010000454.1, read as the reverse complement.
GCTTCTTGATCGGATTCGCGCTATCAACCTGTCTGGCTGCATTGCTGGGCAGTTGGTACGGGTCATGGAGAGAGAAGCTTGGTGTTCTTCGGGGACACAAAGACGGAAATATCGAAGTCATCAACTTTCTGGCAAAGCATTTTCCGAAGCCAAACGGAGAAACGTTCTCTCCGGGTCAGGAATTTGGACTCAAGTGGTATAGCATCATTGTTGTTGAGAGCAACGGCGTTAAGACATTGAAAATCAAGAACGAGATGTGAAGCTCCGATCAGGCAACCTTGCGTGTCGGCCCTAGCGCGGCTCACGCAAGTCGTCGATGTTCGTAACGTTCCGTTGACCCGTGGCGGGTCACTGTTCGGTAATAACCGCTGTTCGACCAAGGAATGATAATGAATGCAGAAAGAAGACTGAAACTCCTCGGAAACCTATTCTACGCACTGGTTTTATTGGGCATCGCTGCTGCATTCGTGATGCCGGCTATCGTCATGCGGGGGACCGTCGAACCGCAAGGCATCCTGATTGCTGCCGTTGTGGCGGGGTTGATCGGCAGCCTATTCCTCGTCGGACTCTACGGTTTGGTGGGATGGGCCATCCATCGGCGCAAGTGGCACCTGTACTGCATGGTGATCTCCGGAGTGTTGTGTCTTAGCTTTCCCTTGGGGACAGCACTCGGAGTGTTCTCGCTGATCACGCTTTCGAAACCCGACATCCGAAGACTCTTTGAAGCACAGGCAGGGAAATGAGATAGTCGAACCGCGGATTCCTGGGTATGTCGCTAACGCGACGTTCCAGAGGCCGAGCGTTCGGTGAAAGGACATGAATGAAATTATTATTGGATCTAGCACTAGGTGTCTTTGCATTCTTTTAGGGCATGTTGGGATTGAAATTACCACCGAACCACCAATACCAGGCCATCGAAAGGAAGTGCGGCTCAGCCTGATTTTAGTCGTAGGAGGTATCGAACCGTTTGCTCGCGGGGTGAAAAGAACCCGCCATACCATTTGCCTTATGAGGGTTCTTGGCCGTTCGCCGGTTGCGGAAGCGATAGCGGTTCGTCGCGGGTTTCCTGGTGATGGGTGACCAGGACGCTGGTTCCGAAGAAAAACCCGGTTAGCAGCGCCAGGAGAAGGGCGAGTTTAACCAGCCCGCGGATCCGGCCCCAGAACGAGGCCAGCAGGAGTCCGGCGAGGCCGAAAGCGGCGACGGCGAGCCTCAGACGCGCGGAGAGGGGCAGCCC
>JBIIYJ010000156.1:0-12074 GCA_044346855.1 Kiritimatiellia bacterium | reverse complement strand
GTACTTGCCCAGAGACTCCTCGATCCACGAATCAACCGGATCGGTCAGCAGCAGCACCTCGAGGCCGCGCGCGCGGAAGGTTTCCAGCAGCGGGGACTGGCGCGCCACCGACGAGGACTCCGCCACGAGGAAGTAAAGTTTCGTCTGTTCCGATTTCAGGCGCGACACATAGGTCTTGAGGGAGACGCGCTTGCCCGGCTCCTCGGCCGTGGACTCGAAGAGGAGCAGGTCCAGGAGCTTCTCGCGGTTCTCGAAATCGCCGTGCAGCCCCTCCTTCAGGATGGGCCCGAACTCGGAGAAAAAGGACTGGTAGCGGTCCGCCTCCAGGTCGCGCATCTCGCCCAGGGTGTTCAGGATCTTGCCCACCAGGCTCTTGCGGATGCGGCGGATGGCCGCGTTGTCCTGGAGCATCTCCCGCGAGACGTTCAAGGGCAGATCGCTGGAATCGACCACGCCGCGCAGGAAGCGCAGGTACGGCGGGCAGAGCTCGCGGCAGGCGTCGGTGATGAAGACATTCTTCACATAGAGGTGGATGCCCGTGGCGCGCTCGGGATTGGGCATCAGCAGGTCCATCGGCATCGTGGAGGGAATGAACAGCAGGGCCCGGAACTCGGAGGTCCCCTCGGCCGCATAGTGGATGACCTTGAGCGGGGCGCCGGACTCGTGGCTGACGTGCTTGAAGAACTCGTTGTATTCCTCCTCGGTCACCTCGGACTTGGCCTTGCGCCAGATGGCCTTCTGGGAGTTGAGGACCTGGTCGCCCTGGCGGATGGGGAACGCGATGTAGTCGGAGTAGTGCCGGACCAGGTTCCGGAGGCGCCAATCGTCGAGGAACTCGTCCATCCCCTCGCGGAGGTGCAGGATCACGTCCGAGCCCGCCTCGGCGCGCTCCGCGTCCTCGACCGTGTAGCGGCCGTCCCCGCCGGACTCCCAGCGCAAGGCCTTTTCCGCGCCCATCCGCCGGGTCACCACCGTGACCTTGTCCGCCACCATGAACGCGGAATAAAACCCGACGCCGAACTGCCCGATCAGTTCCGGGAGGGCCTTGCCCTTCTGCTCGCGCAGGGCCTCGAGGTATTTGCGGGTGCCGGAGCTGGCGATGGTGCCGATGTTGGCGTCGAGCTCCTCGGCGTTCATGCCGATCCCGTTGTCGCTGATCGTGATCGTCTTCGCCTCCTTGTCCACCGCCAGGAGGATGGCCCAGGCCCCGTCCTTGGGCTGCCACTCGGGATGCGTCAGCGCCTCGAACCGGGCGCGGTCGATGGCGTCCGAGGAATTGGAGATCAATTCGCGGAGGAAGATCTCCTTCTTGGAGTACAGGGAATGGATCACCAGGTCCAGCAGCTGCTGGACTTCCGTCTTGAATGCATGCGTCGTTTTGCTCATGACAGGCTCCTGCTCATCAACCTCTTGGCGATCTGCACAAGGCCAAGGATACTAAAAAAGGACGGGAGCGAGGTCAAGCAAGATGCGACAGTCAAATGCCGGTTCCGGCAACCACCAGCTGGCTGACGCCGCCCGAGCGGTTGGACAGGATAGTCAGCTCGCCTTTAACGAGCCCCGTCGCGCCCGGGGTGAACGTCACCTTCACGACCACTTCGCCGCCGTAGGCGGTGACCGTCGTCTCGAGCGGCTGCGCGTCGAACCCCGCCGGCGTTTCGATCTCGCCAAGCTTGAGGGAGGCCGAGCCGTCGTTGAAAACCTTGAACCGGAGGGTTTTGGACGTGCCGACCGGGACCTGGCCGAACTGGAGCTTCGTCGTGGAGAGGCGCATGATCCGGGTGACGCGCTTGAACGTGTTGTTCCAGGAATTACGGAACGAGCCGTAGCCCGCCGTCACCGTCCTGGATTGGGGCGTGAAGCCGTAGCCCGCCAGCGAGCCGACGACCTTGTATTCGCCCGCCGGCACGATCATCGAATAGATGCCTTTCGCATTGGAAAAGGCCGCCTTGTTCGGGAGGATGCCAGCCGTGTCCTTCGCCAGGACCTTCACGCCGGCAAGCGGCCTGTTGGCGGAATCCACGATGCGGCCGCTGATGATTGCGACGTTGGCGATGGAGGGATGGATGTTGAAGAGCAGCCCGTCCACGCGGGTGTAGGCATAGGTGGAGGTGTCGATCAGCGGCAGGTTATACCAGGCGGTATCCGAGCCGCCCCACCCCAGGTTCAGATGATGGTAAAGGGTCCCGTAGGCATACCCGTAGCCGTCCGCCACGATGGCGTGACCGATGCCGCCCTTGTCGGCCCGGATCGTCATGGCGCAGGGCAGCCCGGCATCCAGGCAGGGATTCAGCGCCGAATTGATGTCTTTCTTCAAAAAGGTTCCGGAGTTGATCCACGGCGAGTCCACGCTGGCATACTTGAAAACGGTCTGCAGGGCGTGCGTGCCATCCGGTCCGCACAGGATGGCGCTGGAACTGCCCGAGGTGTAGCGCATGTGGGAAGCCACGCCGGCGTCGTGGCACAGGTAGCCGATGGCCATCCGCTGGGTCTGGGTCAGTTTGCCCGCCTTCGCCAGGGCTGCCGGGTCCGCCACCATATTGGCCCAGTCATACCGGCCCCCGCTCCCGTTTCCGCCCTTCAGCTTGCGGGTGTCGTCATCGTTGTCGACCTGGATGCTGTAAGACGCCGTGCCCACCCCGGTCTTGGGATGCTGGTGGTACCGCATGATCTGCGCCAGCGCCGTGGCCACGCAGCCGCAGACATAGTTCTGATAGGCGCCGGGCGTGAACTTGGGCGTATAATAGTTGTAGCAGGCCAGGCGCGTATAGCCCTGGTAGACATAACTCTGACTCCACTTCGTAGCGGTGAGAGGAGAGACGCGAACATCCGACACGCTGCCGATCCGGGCCTTGACCCCAAGCGGATCCCGGTCCGCCGCGATCAGGGCCGCCCACTTGGAGGGCTTGTCGGAGGCCGACTTGACCACGCCCGCGCGGGAGGCCGCCAGCCGGTCCGCCACGTCGTGATCCAGCATCAGCCGCAGGTGATTGCACGGATCGAGGTTGAGCACGTCGAGCGGCTTTTCGGAAAAGGCGATGACCGGCTCGAGCGCGTCATCACCGGAAACGACCAGGGTGCCGCCCTGGTCAAGCGTGGCGACATAATACAGGATCTCGCCGTCCTCGCCGGGAACCGGCGCCAGAAAATCCAGCGTCGTGCCCACGGCAGCCTCCAGCGGCGCCGACTGGTTGAGGTTCAGCCAACCCCGCGCGGCGGCCGCGACATCGTCCGCCGGAACGGGTTTGGCCAGGAGCGGCAGGGCCGCCAGCATCGTCAAACCTGCCAGAATCCACCGTGCTGTTCCCGTTTTCATGATCTTCCCTCCCTCGCTACTCGTAATCCCACTTGTGAAGCCACGGATCGCGCGTCTCCGACTGGAACCGCTTCAACTTGCCGATGAACGTTTTCACGCGTTCCGCCTGCTCCGGCCGGTCAGCCAGGTTGACCGTTTCATCCGGATCGGCCGCCAGGTCGTACAACTCGAACCGCGGGCGGTGAATGTAGGCGTCCGGCGTCCGCGCGCCGAACCGGGCCACGCTGTCGCGCAGGGCGCCCTGCCACGACGCCGATTCCCAAAGATCGCTGGCAAACGAATAGTCCAGTTTCCACGCGATGTTCCAGATGAATTTGTACTGCCGCGTGCGCACCACCCGCATGGGATAGTAATTCGTGATTTCGTGGAATGTGTGGGAGGCGAAAATCTCATCGCGCCAGCCTGTCGGCTCCGGCTTGTTGACGATCGGCCGGAACGACTTTCCGTGGAATGCGGCCGGATCCGCCGCAACGCCGGCATAATCCAGGAATGTCGGCGTGATGTCGGCCCACGTGATCAGGCCCGCGCACGTTCCGCCGCCCTTGGCCACGTCCGGCGCTTTCAGCAGGCACGGCAGCGCCATGCCCGGTTCGTACAGGGTGGTCTTGGCCTGGGGGAAGGCGGCCCCGTTGTCGGAGATGTACAGGATCACGGTGTTGTCATACCGGCCCTCGTCCTTGAGAATCTTGATCAGCCGGCCAATGCCCCGGTCAAGCCGGGCGATCGACTGGTAATACTGGGCCAGTTCGGCGCGCACAGCCGGAATGTCCGGCAGAAACGAAGGCACCCGCACCTCGTCCTCCCGGAAGAGCGTCTCCTTGTCGCCGGGCATGTCGACATCCGGATTGCCGAACCGGTTCGGTTTTTCGGGATGCGACTCCACCACGCGACCGTCCCGGTGTGGATTGTGCGAGCACCAGTGGAGGAAAAAAGGAGTTTCTCCCCGGATGAAGTCGCGGCAGGAATCGGACATCGCCACATCGTGGCGCCCCACCCCGCCCTCAGGCGCGCTCCAGTCGAACGGGAACTGGGCGTCCGGCGCATAATGCCGCTTGCCGACCCGCCCCGTCCGGTATCCCGCCTCTTTCAACATCGCAGGCAGCGTGCGGACGGAGGGGAAACAGGAGAAGTGGTGGGGGCCGTGGGTGTGGCCGTAGGTTCCGTTGGCGTGGTTGTGCTGGCCGGTCAGGATCACCGACCGGCTGGCGGCGCAGGAGGCTGTGGTGCAAAAGCTGTTGAGGAAGCGGACCCCCTCGGAGGCAAGCGCGTCAAGGTGGGGCGTCCGCGCAGCCGGGTTGCCGTAGCAGCCCAGCGTTTCGCGGCCATGGTCGTCGGCCACCATCAATACCAGATTCGGCTTCATACAACTCCTGCTATCTGATAATTGTCCGCCTGCCTCTCAAAATACTCAAGATTAATTCACAGCACGACAACGGCTATCGGGCGCCTGAATGGTCCCTTTTCCTTTCCCCCCACCCCCGTCTTGTGCTAGTGTCCGATTGAACCAAAGGGGACACGTTCATGAAATTAGGCACTCCCAACAACCCCCGGCTCCGGCCGGAGGATGAAATCGCCTGGGCCGCCGAACACGGCTTCGACTTTATCGACCTGTCGCTCGAGCCGGATCTCGCCCTTCCGGAGGTGGTCGATCCCCTCTCCATCCGCCGCGAGCTCGACCGCCACTCGCTTGGCATCGTGGGCCACATGGCCTGGTACCTGCCCATCGGATCGCCCATGCCCCAGATGCGCCAGGCCTCCGTGGACGCCGCAACCGCCGCCTTGACCGCCTTCGGGCGGATCGGAAGCCCCAACGCCACGATCCACACCCATTGGCCCTCCCACCTTTTCTCGGTGGCGGAAGGGCTGGCCTTCCAGATCGAGACCCTCCGCACGCTCATGCCGGTCGCCCGCCGCACGGGGGTTCAGCTTATGCTGGAGCCCGCCGCGTCATGGAACGACGTGCCCGACAACCTGGCCTCTATTTACGAGGCCGTCCCGGGGCTAGCCTGCCATCTTGACCTGGGCCATTGCAATTTAAACGGCTTCAAGCCCGCCGACTGGATCAGGCGCTTCGCCGACCAGCTGGTCCACGTCCACGCGCACGACAACAACGGGCGCGAGGACCAGCATCTGCCGCCAGGCACCGGAACCATCGACTGGCCCGCAGCCTTCCGCGCGCTGAAGGCGGCCGGCTACGATGGCACGATCACGGTCGAATCGTTTTCAGCCGACCGGGATTACCGCTGCGTCGGCCGGGACAAGCTCCGGCGGCTGTGGGATTCGCCTGCCTGACCGAAGAAAAACCGTTCCGTATGCGTTATAGCGAAAAGGAGGTCCCATGAAAAAGACCCTGGGCCTGATCCTGTTGAGCGCTCTCGCCGTCCTTTCTCCCGCCGCTGAGCCAGCCTCCGCCGAGGCCTCCCTCGCTCAGGCGGAAGCCCATGAAAAAGCAGGCCGCTTCAAGGACGCGCTGGCGCTCTACGAGCCGTTGGCGCGAAGCGGCGAAGCTCCCGCCCATGTCGCCATGAAGGCGCTGCATTCCGGGCTCGACTGCCTCAAGAAGCTGAACCTGCCCGGGCAGTTGGACCCCTTTCTCGAGGCAGCCGTCGCAGCCCGCTCCAACGACTGGCGCCAGCTCCAGCAGGCCGGGCTTGAAATCCTGACGTTTCCCCATTATGGGTACATCGTCGCGGGCGAATTCTCCCGCGGCGACCACCGCGGCGCAGGGCGGTATGTGCGGACGGACGAGCGCGACCGCATCCGGGCGCTGCGCCTCCTGGAGCGTGCCCGCGGCCTGGCGGAAAAAGAGGCTGCCCCGGCCGAGCGGGCCGGGCTGCTGCTGTCACTGGCTCGCCAATTGCAGCATTCGCGCATGACCGCGCAATTGTCCTGGAAACTGCAGACCCTGACCGACCTGGAGGCGCTGCCCCCGTGGGACGACGCGGCGCCCGACGACTCCCTCACCTCCGGTGCGCCGGTCAACGAAGCGGGGGATCCGGTCTATTACAGCGTTCCCGCGTCGTATTCGGCGGCCGTCAACGACGGGGAGCGCATCCGCTGGCTCCATGCCGAAATCGCAAGGCTGGACCCCTCCCTGGAAAATACAGTCCTGAAGGATCGCGCCGATTTCCTCCGCCTGCAGTTCGGCGTTGAGACCCTCGCGCAGCAGATTTACCTGTTCGCCGGGAGCGACAACGATGCGGACGCTCAAAACCACCTGTTTGACCTCGACTCGCTTGGCGACAGCGAGACGATTGCCCGGCTTGCCACGGGAATCAAACGGTTCAGCCTGCCGGACGATCAGAATCCCCTCGCGTTATGGAAGAAAATCGCGGACTCCAAGTCCCCGGTCGCGGAGTCGGCCCTGGACCAGTTGGCCTCCGCTTACCAGAACCGGCGGCAATACGAAAAGGCCGCGGCCTGCCTTGAGTCCCTGCTCGCACGTTTCGGCCAGAAAAAATGGAGACAGCAGCAGCTCAACCAGATCATCGGGAATTGGGGCTCGTTCGAGTCATTGACTCCCCAGTCTCCCGCCTCCCCGTCCTTCGATTTCCGGTTCCGCAACGGCCGGGCCGTCTCATTCGAGGCCAGGGTTATCGACGTTCCCCTCCTGCTCAAGGACCTGAAGGATTACCTGAAATCCAATCCCCGCGAACTGGACTGGAACCGGGTTCAGCTTGAAAACCTGGGCTGGAGCCTGCTCCAGTCAAATCAGTCCCGCTACATCGGCAAGACGGCCGCCGACTGGTCGCTTGACCTGGAGCCCAGGCCGCGTCATTTCGATAAGCGCATCACGGTGCAGTGCCCGGTCAGGAAACCCGGCGCCTACTGGGTCACGTCGCGCATGGCCGCCGGCAACACCAATCACCTCGTGCTTTGGGTGCAGGATACGATCCTGGTGGAAAAACCGCTGGCCGGCCGCCCGCTTCTGTATGCCGCGGATGCGGAAAGCGGCATGCCCATCACCAACGCCCTGGTTGAGATGTTCCGCTACAAGAACGAATGGAAGGAGGAAGCCGGTGGCAGGAGCGGCCGGAATATCGTCAAGACCGACCGTTCGGAGAGCCGGACGGACGTCAACGGCCTGACAAAGGGGCCCGTCAGCCAAAACGAAACCTGGAACTGGCTCTACACCGCAACCACGCCGGAGGGCCGGTTTGCCTTCCTGGGGTTCTCCTCCCACTGGTTCGGCGAACGCGACGACCCCTTCTACAAGGAAACCAAAACGTACGTGATTACCGACCGCCCCGTCTACCGGCCGGGGCAAGCCGTGAAATACAAGGCCTGGCTGAGTCAGGTCACCTACGACCAGCCGGAAACCTCTCCCTTTGCCGGCCAATCCCTTGAAGTCCTGATCCGCGACCCCATGGGGGAAAAGGTCGCGGCAACCAACATCACGGCGGATGCCGTCGGCGGCATCTCCGGCGAACTGACGCTGGGAAGCCAGGCCACCCTGGGAGCCTACTCAATTGAAATCTTGCGGTATGGCGCCGGCACATTCCGGGTCGAGGAATACAAGAAGCCCGAGTTCGAGGTCACGGTCGACGCGCCGGCGGACCCCGTCGCGCTGGGCGAGGCCTTCAGCGCCGTGATCAAGGCGCGCTACTATTTCGGCGGTGCTGTGACCAAGGGCCGCGTCAAATGGAAGGTGGAGCGGCGCACCTATGCGATCAACTGGTTCCCGCCCGGGCCGTGGGACTGGCTGTACGGCCGCGGATACGGCTGGCTGTCTCCCGCCTACGACTGGTTCCCCGGCTGGAACCGGTGGGGCTGTTTGCCCCCGTTCCCCTGGTGGCGCCCGACGCCGTTCACGCCCCCGGAAATCGTGGCTGAGAACACGGTCGAGATCGGACCCGATGGCACGGTGGCGGTCCCCATCGACACGGCCATTGCAAAAGCCCTCTTCGGCAACACGGACCACCAATATACGATCACCGCTGACGTCACGGACGAATCCCGGCGCACGATCACCGGATCGGGCGCGGTCATCGCCGCCCGCGAGCCGTTCAAGGTCTACGCCTGGACCGGGCGGGGCTATTACCGGGCCGGAGACACCATCCAGTCGTTCTTCAGCGCGAGGCGGCCGGACGGCAAGCCGGTCTCCGGCCGCGGCCACGTCCGCCTGCTGAATCTGTCCTACCGAAACGGAGCGCCCGTCGAAACCGTTGTCCAGGAATGGACGGTCGACCTCGGGGAGACGGGCGATGCCTCCCTCCAGATGCTGGCGGCGCGGGCGGGTCAATACAGGCTGTCGGCCACGGTGACAAGCCCGACGGGAAAAACCATTGAAGGCGCCAGCATCGTCACCGTCCGAGGCGAGGGCTTCGCCAGCGAGAATTTCCGCTTCAACGCGCTTGAACTGATACCCGACAAGGCCGTCTATGCCACGGGCGACACGGTCCGCCTGCTGATCCAGGTCGACCGCGCGGACGCCGCCGTCCTGCTCTTTGCCCGGCCCGCCAACGGCGTGTATGACGACCCGGAGCCGGTGCGGCTGACCGGTAAATCGACGGTCCGCGACCTTCCGGTCACGCTCCGCGACATGCCGAACTTCTATGTCGAAGCGGTCAGCGTGCACGGTGGAAAAGTCCACACGGAAACCCGGGAAATCCTGACGCCCCCGGAGCAGCGGGTCCTGACCGTCACGGTTGTACCTAAATCAGATACAATTAAGCCCGGCCTCACGAACACGGTGACCGTCCGGGCCGTCGGCCCGGACGGCAAGCCGGCCGCCGCGTCCCTGGTGCTGGCCGTCTACGATAAGGCCCTTGAATACATCGCCGGCGGCTCGAACGTGCCGGAGATCCGCGAGTTCTTCTGGAAATGGCGCCGCTCTCACCACCCGTCCGGCCGGTCGAACGCCGATCACGCCTCCGCCCCCGTCGCGCCGCGCGGCCACCCCGACATGTCAAGCCTGGGGATTTTTGGCGACAGCGTGGCGGATGAGGATCGTGGCGACCGCTCCGCCAGAGGCGGCGAAATGCTCAGCCGGAAGAGGAAAGCGGGAGGCCCCATGGAAATGACCATGCTGGCGGCCGCCCCCGCGGCGGCGCCCATGATGGCCGAGGCATCCGATGCGGTTGGCTTCGCGGCCGCCGGAATGGGGGGCGAGTCCGGGGGCGCCCCGGAAGCCCCGGTCCAGGTTCGCCAGGCGTTCGCCGACACCGCCTTCTGGGCGGCTGCGCTGGCCACCGATTCGAACGGCCTGGCGGAGGTCACGTTCCCGATGCCGGAAAACCTCGGGGAGTGGGTCGCCCGGGGCTGGGCCATGGGCTCCGGCACCCGCGTGGGCGAAGCAACCGCCGCCATTATCACCACCAAGGACCTTCTCCTGCGCCTGCAGGCGCCGCGGTTTTTCGTCGAGAAGGACGAGGTGGTGCTCTCCGCCAACATCCACAACAAAAGGGGGACCGCCCAGCGCGTCCGGGCCGTGCTTGAGTTGGATGGCGGCACGCTCCAGCCCGTCGGCAAACTGGAACAGGGGTCCCTCTCCGTTCCAGCGAATGGCGAGCTCCGCGTGGATTGGCGGGTCCGGGCCGTTCAGGAAGGAAAGTCCATCGTGCGGATGAAGGCGCTGTCGGAGGAAGAATCCGACGCCATGCAGATGGAGTTTCCCGTCCTGGTACACGGGATGCTGAAAACCGAAACCTGGAGCGGCGCCATCCGTCCCGATGCCCAGGCCGCAAGCTTCACGATCCGGGTTCCCGAGGAAAGGCGGCCCGATCAGACCGCTCTCGAGGTGCGCTGGTCCCCCACCCTGGCCGGCGCCATGGTTGACGCGCTTCCCTACCTGGCCGCCTATCCCTACGGCTGCACGGAGCAGACCCTCAACCGGTTCATTCCCTCGGTTATCACCAGACGTGTGCTGGAGCGGAGCGGCTTGGACCTGGACGCCATCCGTCTCAAGCGGGCGAATCTCAACGCCCAGGAACGAGGCGACCCGAGGGAGCGGGCCGAAGGCTGGAAGCGCTTCCCGTCCAACCCGGTTTTCGAGAAAGCCGAATTGGATACGATGGTCAGGAACGGGGTGGCCCGGTTGGCCGACATGCAGAACGACGACGGAGTCTGGAACTGGTTCCCGGGCTGGAAGGGCGAATCATCCGCCCATCTGACCGCCCAGATCGTGCACGGCCTGCTGGCGGCTCGCGAATGCGGGGTGGCCGTGCCGGACGACACGTTGAACCGGGGCTCCGCGTGGCTTAAGGCCTACGCCGCGAAACAGGTTGTCCTCCTCAGGAACGCGGAGTCCAAAAAGGACGGCCGCCTCTGGAAAGAGCACGCCGACAACCTTGACGCGCTGGTCCTCTGGACGATGGCCGAGGCGGGCGTCGACACTACCGACCTTCGCGGCTATCTGTACAGGGACCGCCTCGAGCTCTCCCTTTATGGCCAGGGGCTCCTCGGTTTGACGCTCGAAAAACAGGGAAAAAAGGAAGACCTGCGGACCGTTCTCGACAATTTGGGCCAGTTCGTCGAACAGGACGACGAGAACCAGACCGCCTGGCTTCGCATGAACAACAAGGGTTACTGGTGGTTCTGGTTCGGGGACGAGATCGAGGCCCACGCCGTTTATCTCAAGCTGCTCGCCAAAACAGAGCCCCGCGGGGAACGGGCGCCTCGGCTTGTCAAATACCTGCTCAATAACCGCAAGCACGCCACGTATTGGAACTCCACGCGCGACACGGCCCTCTGCATCGAGGCGCTGGCCGACTACCTCGTCGCCAGCGGCGAGGACAAGCCCGACATGGCGGTGGAAACCTGGATGGACGGCAAACGGCTGGCGGGGCCGGTCGCAGTGTCGGCGGAGAACCTGTTCTCGATCGACAACACCGTTGTCCTTGCGGGAGCCGCCCTGGAGGGTGGTGAGCACCGGGTTGAATTGCGCCGGACTGGCAAGGGGCCCGTCTATTTCAACGCTTACCTCGAAAACTTCACGCTGGAAGACCCCATCACGGCAGCCGGCCTCGAAGTCAAGGTTTCACGCAAGCTGTTCAAGCTCGTCGAGGCGGACACGGTCAAGCAGGCCGGCGGCGCGCGAGGCCAGGCGGTTGGCGTGCGCGTGGATCGCTATGAGCGCGTGGAACTGAAAACCGGGGAGACCCTTAAGAGTGGCGACCTGGTTGAAGTGGAGCTCAAACTCGACAGCAAGAACGACTACGAATACCTTGTCGTCGAGGACATGAAGGCGGCGGGCTTCGAACCGGTCGACGTGCGAAGCGGTTACACCGGCAACGAACTGGGCGCCTACATGGAGTTCCGCGACGAGCGCGTGTGCCTCTTCCTGCGCACCCTGGCGCGAGGCGCCAACAGCGTCACCTACCGCGTCCGGGCGGAAATCCCCGGCCGTTTCAGCGTGCTGCCAGCCCGGATCTGGGCCATGTATGCCCCGGAGTTGAAGGGGAATTCGGATGAGCAGAAGATCGGCATCATCGACTGACCGCCATCAGGTCACAACGGCATTTCCTGAATCACTTTGAAGTTGTCGAAATATAGTCCGTCGGCTATCGAAATCCAATATTTGGAGGATTCCCCCACAAGCGAAACGTTGACGGTCGGGTAAGAAGTTCCCCACAGGGTCGCCACATTCACCTCCAGGGGAATCATTGCCCAATGCGTTTCATTCGGGCGCCGCCACCAGAATGTTGCTTTTCCGCTCTGGCAACTATAAATAATCAGCAGGTACAACTTGTCGACGACCGGGAGAATGGCGAACTTCTGCGCTTGCATTCCAACGGGGTTCAGGGCTCCGCCATAGCTG
>JBIIYJ010000453.1:0-3544 GCA_044346855.1 Kiritimatiellia bacterium | reverse complement strand
AAGCCCGCATGGCCCATCGCCTCGATCATGGCGGGGTCACAAGTCTTTGAAAAAGGACCGAACACGGGAGCCGTGGTCAGTTTCTGCCGGAATGCGCGTACCGCTTCGATGTTCATGCCGCCTCCTGGAAAATAACCCCTATGGTCCCAAAGAGAGGGTCTCCTGTCAACCCGAGCCGCAAATGCGCAGATGCGCCATTGACGAGCCGGTAACGCGGCTCTATGATTCAAACACCATGTCACTTTCAAAGCGAACAACCAAACCCGGCGGGATGCCCGTCCCCTTCGATTTCGCAAATCAAATTCAAGCCTGAGATTATTCAAAAAAAGGACCCCCCATGGCCGGCGAATACGTCTTCAATTTGCAGCGGGTGACCAAGCAGCACGACAAGCGCACCGTGCTGGACGACATCACGCTGGCTTTTTTCTTCGGCGCCCACATCGGCGTCATCGGGTCCAACGGCTCGGGCAAGTCGACCCTCCTGCGCATCATGGCGGGGATCGACAAGGAGTTCATGGGCGACTGCCAGATCGCCAAGAACGTCCGGATCGGCTTTCTCCCCCAGGAGCCGCAGCTCGATCCCTCCAAGACCGTCATGGAATCGGTCGAGGAGGGCGTCGCCGCCTCCCGCGCCATCCTGAACCGCTACAATGAAGTCTGCGACAAGCTCGGCGAGAAGGTATCGGCCGAGGAGGCGGACAAGCTGAACGACGAGCTGGGCCGGCTCCAGGACACGATCGACGCAAACGATCTGTGGGAGCTGGACCACCTGGTCGAGCAGGCCATGGAGGCGCTCCGCCTGCCGCCGTCCGAGGCGAACGTCGCGCTGCTCTCCGGCGGCGAGCGCCGCCGCGTGGCCCTCTGCCGGCTGCTCATCTCGAACCCCGACGTGCTGCTGCTCGACGAGCCCACCAACCATCTCGACGCGGAGTCGGTGGCGTGGATCGAAACCTACCTCAAGAAATTCGCCGGCACGCTGGTGGTGGTCACCCACGACCGCTACTTCCTCAACAACGTCACCGAGTGGATCCTGGAGCTGGACGGCGGCCGCGCCTATCCCTATAAAGGGAACTACGAGAGCTGGCTCGACCAGAAGCAGCAGCTCATGATGAGGGACGCCAAGCAGGCCGAATCCCGCCGCAAGCTGCTCGAGCAGGAGCTCTCGTGGGTCCGGACCAACCCCTCGGGCCGCCGGGCCAAGAGCAAGGCCCGCCTCTCGCACTACGAGGAGCTGCAGAACCAGCAGATCGACACGCGCGAGGAGGAGCTGCGCATCCAGATCCCGCCGGGCCCCCGGCTGGGCGACCTGGTGGTCCGGGCGGACAAGCTGGCCATGTCGTTCGACGAGCGGCTCCTGTTCGAGGATGTCTCCTTCAACCTCCCGCGCGGCGGCATCGTGGGCGTGATCGGCGGCAACGGCGCCGGCAAAACCACCCTGTTCAAGCTGATCACCGGCAGCCTCAAGCCCGCGGCCGGCGCCCTGACCGTCGGCTCGACGGTCGTGGTCTCGATGGTGGACCAGTCCCGCGACTCGCTGAATCCCGACAGCACGATCTACGAGGAGATCACGGGCGGGGCCGAGACCGTCAGCCTCTCGGGCCGGGACATGAACGGCCGGGCCTACTGCAGCCGGTTCAACTTCAAGGGTGCGGACCAGCAGAAGAAGGTGGGCAAGCTCTCGGGCGGCGAGCGCAACCGGGTGCACCTGGCCAAGCTGCTCAAGAGCGGAGGCAACCTGCTGCTGCTCGACGAGCCGACCAACGACCTGGACGTGGGCACGCTCCGCTCCCTGGAGGAGGCCATCCTGAGCTTCGGCGGCTGCGCCATGGTCATCAGCCATGACCGGTGGTTCCTCGACCGCGTGGCCACGCACATCATGGCCTTCGAGGGCGACAGCAAGGTCACCTGGTTCGAGGGCAACTACCAGGACTACCACGACTACCGCCGCAAGCTGCTGGGCGATGCGGCCGACCGCCCCACCCGGATCCGCTTCCGCCCCATCCGGCATTGAAGACCCGTTCACTGCCGATTACGCCGGTGCCAATGCGGCGCGCAGGGACTGCGCGCCCTACCCCCATCCTATATGTCCCCCTATTTTTGTTTACCGGGTCATGAAAGGGTGATACGCTTTTTTGTCCGGAAATCATTGCGTCAATCGATTTGTTTATTGTTGCCGGCTAAAGGATCGTTATGACCTTGAACCAGCGCGAAAACGGAACGGCGATCGGGGGGAGGCATCCATCTGCCCTGATCGGGCTCCCCCTGCCGCTGCTGCTGGTGGCCATCCTTGCGCTGTGGGCCTGGGGCCCCGCCGGCGAGTATGAGTTTGCCGGCCTGCAACTGGTCCTGAACAGCCTCACCCGGACCGCGGCCTCGCTGGCCATCATGTTTCTGGCGGGGCGAAGCTTCCTTGCCAGCCGGTCGCCCGCCATGCTGCTGCTGGGCGGCGGGGTGGCGATCTGGGGAGCGGCCGGATTCAGCGCCACCCTGCTCGTCACCCGCGACGCAAACGAGGGCGTGACGATCAGCAACGTCGGGTACTGGCTGGCGGCGCTGTGCCATCTCTCGGGCGCGCTCCTGTCGTCCCGGCCGGGCCGGATCCTGCGGGCTCCGCCGGCCCTCTGGCTGGGGGCGGCCTACGCGCTGGCCCTGGGAGCGACGGGGCTGCTCACCTTGTCCGTACTCGAAGGCCGGCTGCCCCTTTTCTTTGTGCAGGGCGAAGGCGGGACCCCGGTGCGGGACATGACGCTCAGCTCCTCCATCCTGATGTTCGTGCTGGCGGCCCTCCACATGCGCCTGGAGGCCGGCTCCCCCTCGGCCTCGTTCCGCGCGTGGTACTGCACGGCGCTCCTGCTGATCGCGATCGGCTTGTTCGGCATGCTGATCCAGGATTCCCGCAACACCGCGCTCGACTGGGCCTGCCGCGCCGCGATCTACCTCAGCGGGCTCTACATGCTGGGGGCGGCCGCGCAGACCCTGCGCCGGCCGGACCCCGCCTTCGAGGCCGCGCTAGGGCGGGCGCCGGACGAAGCGCGTTTCCGCTACGGGGTGGCGACCGCCATCACGCTGGCCTCCGCCGTCGCGCGCCTGGCGCTTCGGCCCATCATGGGTGCGAGCGCGCCGTTCGTCACGTTTTATCCGGCCGTCATGCTGGCCTCCCTCTATGGCGGACTGGGGCCGGGCCTGACAGCCACGGCCCTGTCCGCGCTCTTCGCCGCCTGCTTCTGGCTGGAACCGATCAACAGCCTCGGCTACCCGGGGCCGGCCGACTGGCCTGCGCTGACGATCTTCCTCATGAGCGGTTCGGGCATCGCGTTCCTCTGCCACGCCTTGCATCGCGCGCGAGCCCGGACGACCGCTGTGGAGGCGGAGGCGGCCATCGCGGCCGAGCGCGCCCGGGCAGCGGACCGGCTGCGCGCGAGCGAAGAGCTGTACCGGAGCACCCTGCAGGCGTTGCCTGCCCACATCGCCGTGATCGACCGGCAGGGGGTCATCGTCGCCGTCAACCAGGCCTGGACGGATTTCGCCCGGGCCAACGACGCGG
>JBIIYJ010000155.1:0-12090 GCA_044346855.1 Kiritimatiellia bacterium | reverse complement strand
CGCAGGTCGCTGTTGCGGTCGATGCTCTCGTACTCGAGCTTGGCCGCCGCGAAGTTCTGCTGGTCGCGGAGCACGTCGCCCTTCACCAGCATCAGCTGGGCGGTCGCCGCCGGAGTCATCTTCCGGGACCCGAGGGCCGCGTCGGAGATTTCCGTCGCATCCTTGAACTGCTTCTGCTTGCGGTGCTGGTCCGCCACCCAGATCACGAAGTCGGAATCCAGGTTGAGCCATTGCTGGCGGAAGCCCTTGGCCTGGGGGGAATAGAGTTCCCAGGCTTTCGCCTCCTGGCCCGCGTGGTACGCCGCCGCGGCCGCCCTCAGGGGGGCCAGGGAGGGATCATCGGCGGCTCGAACGGCCGGAGCGGTCATCAGACCGGCCGCGGCCAGCGCACTCAACATACAACGACGGCTGAACTGCATCATGGCAATACCCCGACTTTCATCAGCTGGGATGATCTTCCGCGCCCTGGGCATCCTCATGATTCCCTTGCGCCTGAAAAGAATGCGGTCTATCATAGACAATAATGACGACGTTGTCCATCGCTTTACCAACCGATCTTTAAAGGGCCTGGTCCATGTATAAATGCCCCTACTGCAAACGCTTGTTTGAAAATGCGACAAAACAGCGCTGTCCGCATTGCGCAAAGGTAGTCCTGACTCCGGGTTTTTTCAAGGCCATCCCGCGAAAAATCGAGGATAGCGAAGAGCCCCTTCCCCTGGCGCCGGCGCGGCGGCGTGTCCAGCCCCCGAAAGTGTTTTCCCTCCTCGGTCACTCCGGATTCAAGGTCCTGATCATCCTCCTGCTGCTCATGATGGCGGGAGCAGCCCTTGTGAACCGGGCCAAGAATCCCCCGGGCAATACCAACGCGCACAAAACCGACCGGGCCCGGCTCAGCCTGGCCAACCTCCGGGTGGCATTGGAACTGGTCAAGGCGGATACTGGAGCCTACCCCGCCCCGTCCGAGGGGCTCGCGGCTCTCATCCATCCGCCCTCCTCCGGCACGGGCTGGAAGGGCCCCTATGTCTTCGAATTGAAAAACGACCTCTGGGGCGTCCCGTTCCAGTACGATCTCACCCCCGAGGGGCCGGTGCTCTTCGGCTGCGGGCCGGACCGGCTGCCGATCACCTCCGACGATATCGTGGTGCAGCAGTCGGACATCGCGATCGATCAGCCCGGGGGCACCCTGTACGCCGTGATCGTCTTCCGGGACGGGACGCGCAAAATCATCCGAGAACAGGTCAACGCCGATCGCGCCATCCCCGCGGAGATGCTCCCCGAATCCTGATCAGCCCAGCGCCTCCCGCACGATCCGCACCCAGCGGGGAAACCGGGACGGATCGCCCTGAACGGTTTCCACATCCTTCAGATGGACGTGCATGTAGCCTCCCCGGAAGGCGTTCCCCGCCTCGCGGACGATGCGGCGGATCCGCGCCTCGTCCCACCCCGCGCAAACCATGTCCGTCGGATTCGGCCGCCAGGACGCCACGTAGTCCGTCCCGATCTGCTCCGCGCAGGCATGCACGTCCGCCAGCGGCGCCACGGCGATGCTCCGCAGGTTCTTCAGCTTGCGCAGCATCGTGATCTTTCGGGTCAGGTCCTCGCAGCAGCCATAATGGACGAGCCCGAACCGCTCCAGGATCGGCCGCTGGTACTCGAACAGGAACTCGTCGTGGAATTCGGGTGACACGAGCGTGTATTCCTGCGCGGCGCAGAAGCTCCAGAGGTCCTTCCGCTGGACCGGGCCGCTGTTGGGCCGCCGCGATGGAAGCCCCTCGGCATAGGCCGGCTGCTGGTTCGAGCCGCCCGTCAGGGTGTAATGCCCCGCCCGCTCCGCCGCCTCGTTGTTCGCCAGGATGCCGTCGCGCATGAAAGCCAGCGCGCGGCGCAGCTCGTCCGGATGCTCGTACATGTCGAGCATGATCTCGTTGAGCCCGCGCAGCCGGACCAGGTGCGTGGAGATGTCCGCCGAAAAACCGCCGTAAACCGGCCCGCGCTGGATATCGATGGGCAGGAGGTCGCCGACGACCGAGGCGAGCCGCTCCCGGTTCCGCTCCGTCTCCGCCTCGTCCACGACATGGGCCGTGGCGGTCAGCGCGGCCTCGCTCCAATCCTTGATCGGGGGCCTGAAAGCCTTGGAGCCCCCCTTCTCCGTGACGGCGGAAAATTCCTCCTTCAAACCCCAGAGCGACCCCCACGTCCCCTGCACCGACGCCCGCAGCGTCAGCCATGGCTCGAGGATCGAATCGTCCCCCACCTCGTCCTGGAACAGGGCCATCTTGAGCTGGCGCTCGTAGTTCCTCAAAAACGGGTCGCGGCATTCCATGGCGTGGTCGCCATACACGTCGCAGCACCACACGTTCCACATCCCGTACGTGGCCAGGACCAGGGGCCGCGTCGGCTTCAGGGCGTGGTGGGCCGCCCAGGCCTTCCGCTTCTCGCCCTGCTCCGGCTTCGCCGCCGCCTCCGCGTACCGCTCCGCCAGGGCCCGCACAATGTCCTCGTCGCGCCTCATGATCCCCTCTCCCTCCGGACCGCGTCCGGGCCCGTGTTCCTGATTTCGATTTCAACCGGAGCCCGGACCGTCCACGGGCCGCGCTTCTCCCGCCTGGCCCGGATCGGGCCGAACGGCGTCGGGACCGTGGCGTCGACCGCCAGGCCCGCCGCCCCGGACGGAGCCAGTTCAACGACGCTGAAGCCCGGCTCGACCGGCCGGATCCCGAGAAGGGCGCGCTGGACCAGCGGCACGAGCCCGCTCCCCCAGCCGTGGCACAGGCTCTTGGGCCAGTCGCCCAGCGCGAGCCGCTCCAGCGGGCCCTCCCCCGGCACATGCCATTCCCAGACGGTCGCGCTGTCGTTCGCCTCGAGCTGGCCGGCCACGTAGTCGCGCATCGCCGCCAGGGCGCCCGCGGCGTCCCCGCACCCGGCCCGGGCATCCTGTTCGAAATACTGGAAGTAGGGCGTCTGAAGCGCCGGCAGGCGGCGCGATCGGAAAACCGCCAGCGCGGCCCGCCGCGCGGCGGGCGTCTGCAGAAGCCCCGCGCGCCAGGCCAGCGCCATGGAATGGCGGGAGGGTCCGCTCGGCCCGCAATCCGCCTTCCGATGATACCGGTCAAGGAACCGGCGCGCGGGGTCGAGGATGGCGTTGAACATCGGCAGCCATTCGGGAACGGACCGGCGCAACGTGTGGTGGAGGCCGCCCCCCGGCGCCCGGAAGCGCCGCCCGATCACCCGCGCCAGCCGGTCGGCCCGGAGCGTCCACCGCGCGGCATCGGCCGCCTCGCCGAGCCAGGCCGCGACCCGCGCCGCCGACCGGAGCGCCTCGAGATGCTGGCACTGCAGCGGGGCCAGGTCCTCGAAGGGGCCGCCCAGCGGCATCGGGCTCCAGTCGAAGAAGCAGACCGTGCTGAAATACTCCTGCGCCGGGTCGCGCGTGATCAGCCCCCGCGAGTCGCACTGCGTGCGCGCCGCCCAGTCGAGCAGGGCCCGAACGCGGCTGTACCCTTCCCGCACGCCCGGCGCCCCGATCCCGTGCGCCAGAATCTGCCGGCGCAGCAGGGCCGCGGCGTCGAACGAAAAGCCCGGTATGCCCATGGCCCAGCGGTCGGGCGGAAGCTGCTCCGCCAGCATCGCGCCGGCGGGCCGCGGGTCGTGGAACACCGCGTCCGCCGTCTCCTGCATGACCCGGGCGTCGCCGAACCAGCCGAACCGGTCGCGCTTGATCCCATCCCAATACTGGTTTTCCCGGGAGCACAGCCGGACCGTGTAGACCGAAGCCTGCCAGGCCCGCTGCAGCCGGGCGTCCGAGCAAAGCAGGTCGCCCTTGCGCGCCCGGAAGCCGAAGACGGCCCGGACGGCGGCCGACTCGAGGGTCATCGGATTCCGGACGTCGTGCGCCTGGAGACGGACGAACCGGAAACCGCGCGGGTCGAACCGGCGCCGGGCCGCCGGCCGCCCGATGATCCATTCGACAACCTGGCGCGGGTGATCGGTCGGCGTCCCCCACCCTTCCGCTTCCGGGACGCTTTCCCCGAACCCGACGTAAAGCCGGCAGGGGCCGCCGCTCACCGCCAGCTCCAGTCCGCCTTCCAGCTCTGTCCCGAAATCCAGAACAAGCTCCCAGCGGCCGTCCGCCGGAACGAGCGCCAGCGGACCGGGCGGCTTGAACCGGTCGAGCCCGGCCCCCCAGGCCTGGACGGCGGGGCGGGGAGGAAAGGCTCGCAGGCATTCGACGGGGTGCAGAACCCGGGTTGACAGGAATGAATTGCCGCCGCCTCCCGCCCGGCCATAGAGGGGATCGGGGCTCAGGGATGAAGGATGGAGCAGGAGACTCATGCTAATAGAGGATCATCAGCGAGCCGGACGGCCGCCATTCCTGATAATCGGCGAGGACCACGCCCTGGGTCCCGATGTCGATCAGGAACGTCCCCAGCCGGGTCGTCATGTTTTCGGCGTAGATCGTGGCGCGCGCCCCGTTGGCGAAGGCCCCCGAAACCGATCCCGGGCCCGCGTTCGTCATGACCAGGAACCGGGCCGCCTTCGGGGGAATGTAGCCGCCCGTCAGCACCGGCTTCAGCAGTCCGTTCAGGGCCAGATCGCCGTTCGTCACCACGACATGGTCCCAGCCCGCTCCGGGCGCCGTGGCGGCCGCGATCTTCGTCCGGGTGGTCGCTCCCGGCATGAGCGCGAGCGCGCCGTTGTTGGTCAGCAGGCCAACCGCCGGCCCGCCCGGGCTCAGCGTGCCGTAGACGGTGCAGGTGGGCGCGACCACCACGCCGGAGCCCGCCAGCGTGGATTGGTTGGTGACGACAAGGCCGGCGGCGAAAAGATTGGTCCCGCCCGGCAGGTCCAGCCATGCCGCCTGGGCGCCGTCACCGGCAATGAACGGAACCCCGTTGCTCAGCCAGGCGTTCCGCACGGCCAGCCGCCCGCCGTTGAAGCTCAGGCTGTGGTTGGCGTTGCTCAGGGACAGGGTTGCCAGCGACACATTGGCGTCGCCTTCCATGCGAATGCCGTTTTCCAGCAGATTGTTGAAGGCCACGCTTGTCGCCTGAAGCCGCCCGCCGTCCACCAGGATGAGATTGTTAGAAGAACCAGCCCCGTCCGCCAGGCTCAGCGTGCTGACATTCGTCACCAGCCCCCCATTCGCGATCACCAGCCGGTTCCAGGAACTGGTGATGGAGGTCGAGACCAGAAGCATCCGGCCGGCGCCGTTCCACACCGATCCCGGATCCGTTACAACCGCCCTATTGCTGGAGGCGTTGGGCCCGCTGCCGAGGCTTTGGTCATAGCTGCTGTTCCCGAACAGCCGGCCCCCGTTGGTCACGACCAACGCGTTGCCATGACAGGCGCTCCCGACGAACAGGCGGAAATTGGTCGCCACCGCCCCGTCATCGACCATCAGCAGGTTGTTGCCCGATCCCGCGCCGGTGCCGATATAAGCCGCGTTTCCGCTGTTCACCCACAAGGAGTTGGCGCCGGTCAGGAACGCCGAATTGAACGCGCCGCCAGCCGCGCCGATCGAGGGAATGCCGGTATACAACTTGGAGCCCCCCGACGCGACGAAACTATTGGAGACCGAGGCGCCAGTCCCCACGGTCAGCGTGTTCAGGTTGGTCGCCACCGCCATGTTCTCAAGCCGCAGGACGTTGCCGTTGCCCCCGAAGCCGACGTAGAATCCGCCGCTGCCGCCCAGCACCGAATCGGGGCCCGTGATCAACAGCGAGCAGTTGGTCGAATTATTGCCCACATAAACGCCGTAGGTGGGCGCGTTCACCTTCAACTGCCCGCCGTTGGTGACCATCGCAAAGCCGGACACCGAGCCGTTGTCGAAGGCGTGGAACCGGACGGCCCAGGTCATCACGCCGCCGGAGATCGTGAAGGCGACATTCGACGAGCCCTGCGAAAAGCCGCTCTGCTTGTTCTCGGTGGCGGCGTTGTTGCTCCAGGAGGACCCGGCCCCCGTGACCAGCCCGACCCGGTTGTCCTGCCGGTTGGCAAAGTAATACGACGAACTGCCCTGGTTGACCGCCAGCAGGCCGTTGCTAAGAGTGACGCTGCCCGCGCCATTGAGCGCATTGACGTTATCCAGGCGCAGCGTCCCGTCCGGGCTGTCCACGACCACAGGCCCGCTGATCGCGTTGTTTGCGTTGCTCAACGCCAGGGTCCAGGTTCCGCGCTTGGTGAGTGTTCCCAAATTAGTTACAACTCCCGCGAGCGACACGGTCCCCGCCAGGGCGCTGCCGCGGAAGACCGAATCAGTCGCGAGGCGCACGGCGTTGCTGACGATGAACGTGCCGCCCGAGCCAACGGCATACTCGACTCCCGCCCCGGCATTCGAAAAGACGAGGGGGCCGCCCGAAATCACGTTCGTCACCACCGAAGCGCCGGAAAACCGGAGGGCCTTGAGGACAAAGCTTCCGCCCAGGTTGTTCGAGGCTGTGTACCGGACGCCGGTGTCGGGGAACGCCAGGACCCAGTCGGGATCGCCCCCGGAGGCCGGAGCAACGCCGCCGGCCCAGTTCGCGGGATCGCTCCAGACGCCGCTGGCCGGGGCGTTCCAGGTAAAGGTCGCGGCGGCCGGGGCGGCCGCGCCCCGGTAAACCAGCCAGAGAGAATTGGCGCCGTTCGTAACCGTCCAGGTCCCGCCGTTCTCGAAGGCCGACGCGTCAACCGTGATCGCGGCCGGATCGTAGCCGGCCAGCGAGCCGTAAGTCAGAATCCGCAGGTTGTAGTCCCGGCCGGAATCGAAATGGGCGGCCGGGGCGCCCAGGGAATCCATCCTGATCACGATTCCCGAGCCGCTCACCACGAGCTGGGAGGCGACCTGGATCACATCCCAACCCACGCCCGGCCCCTGGTCGAGGTCCGTGATCTCGCACTGGTAGACGGCGCCGGCATTCAAGGTCAGGTTGCTGCCCCCGATCGTCAGGGAACCCGCGCCCGCCGGCCCGGGATTGATCGCGCCTCCGGACAGCAGCCTGACCCCGGAGCCCGCGCCGCTGAACAGCCCCGCGCCCGTCAGCGTCGAATTGGCGCTCACCTCAAGACCCGCATTGAAGGCGAAGGTTCCGCCCAGGCCTTTCAGTACGGCGGCCTGGGAGCCGTCGCCGACGGTGAACAGCCCGCCGTTGTAGATGGCGGAGGCGATGCCCAGCGTGCCGCCCTTGAGTGAAACCGAGTTGCTCGCCGTCACGACCAGCGAGCCGACGTTGTCCACGCGGCCGCCGTCCTCGATCGTCAGGGTGTTGTTCGTGCCGATGGTGATGCCGAGGGACAGGCTGGCCAGTCCCAGATCCCAGACGGACCCGGCTCCGGCGACACGAACGAAGCTGTTCGACGTGCTGACGGCAGGCACGCTGGAGGCGCTTCGGCTGAAGAGTCGGCCGCCGTTGACAACCTGCAGGCCGTTGCCGAAGCAAACCGGGTAACCGCCGCCACCGCCGGCCGAGATAGCCACGGCGCCGACATTCGTTACAAGCCCCCCGTCCACAACAACCTTGTTCCCCGTCACATACCCCGCGTATCCGCCGCCCACGAAATAGCCCGCCGTCAGTCCGGCCCCGCCCATGTCAAGCAGACCGCGAACGACGAGGCTGTTCCCAAGCTGGGTCCCTTGGTAGTTGGCGGGAAGCCCGGCGCAGCCGACGTAGACAGGCCCGGCCGAATAGACATCGCCCCCGGACGCAATCTCGAGGCGGTTGCTGTTGGCCGTGTAGATGTTGCCGGATCCGTTCCCGACATAGGCGCCGCCGGCGCCCAGGATCAACCGCCCCCCGTTTGTCACAATCACCGTATTGAACGCGCTCATGGCGCCGTTGTACCCCATGCGCAGGGTGCTGGCGTTCACGATCGCGCTTCCGGCGCTTCCGCCGCCGTCGATCACAAGCTGGTTGGCTCCGGACAGCCCGGCGCCGACGTAGAGGACCTGGCCGGCGGCTTCAACCTTCGAGACGACACCCTCCCCGCCGACCACCTCCATCGTGTTCGAGGTTCCGGTGATCCCGACCGTCAGGTCCCCGCCAACGACATGCAGGAAACCGCCGTTGGTGACAAGCAGGCTGTTCCCGCTGGAGAGAGAGCCCACCTTGAAAATGTTGAGGTTGCTGACGATCGCGCCGCCCGTCACGCCCTGCCCGTCGACCACCATCCGGTTGTTGCGCGCACTCCCGCCCGAACCCACCGTGACAGCCTTGCTGCCCGCGTCCCAGAGCGAGCCCAGCGGGCCCGCCACGCGCACGCTGTTCCCGGTTCCGCTTCCGATGACCACGTCGCCACGGGTAAAAAGCCGCCCGCCGCCGATCACGTCAACCCGGTTTTCCGGCGCGGCCGCGTTGTTGCCCACCGTCAGTGTCCCCACATTGGTCACCATTCCGCCGTCCACGGTGAGGGTGTTGTTCGAACAGCCGGCGACGTTGCCCAGGATGATGGGCGACGAGTTGGCGCAATCCCACTGGGACCCGGAAAAGACTGTGACCGAATTGCGCGGTCCGGCGTGCCCGATGACATGGGAGGCCTCGGTCGTGCGCAGGTATCCACCGTTGGTCACGATCACCGCCCCGTCGGTCCCCTGCATAATGAACCGGCCGGTGACCCTGGCGCTGCCGTTGTCGATGAGCAGCGAATTGCCGACAGCCCCTGGCACGTAGCCGAGATAAAAATGCTGCCCGCCGTACAACAGCCCGCCGTTCCGGACAACCACGCGGTTGCTGTTGCACCCGGTCGAAGAGCCGAGAAAAATGTTTGCGTTATTCGAGAAGACGGCGCTCTCGGGAACCCCTGCCCCGTCAACCACGAGGGAATGCCCGAAGGAATTGGAACTGACGGTGCTGCCGCTGATGTAAAGTCCGCCCAGGCTGGACTGGATCCACTTGGAGGGCGCTCCGCTGCCGCCGATGATCTCGACGGTGTCGCCGGAGGTTCCGTTGTACTCGCCGATGAAGGCGTGCATGTTGTAACCCGTTTGAAGAAAGGCGCCGTTCGTCAGCACCACGGTATAAGAACTGGTCCGAAGCCGGAGATAACCGGCCGTGACGGACTCGCCGTCGATCACGATCCGGGACGACCCGTTGGAGCCCTCCAGGTAGGCGTCATTCCCGTTGACCCAGGCCGAGCGGGCTCCCGTGCCGGCGGCTCCGCCCCAGTTCAGGTGAGCCGCATTCGTGCTCCAGACGCCATCCCCGTGCTGATACCCGGCGCCCGTATCCGGATCCCAATATTGAACGGCAGCCTGAGCGTTCATGCCGATCAGCCCTGCCAGCACGAAATACAACCATGAGCGCATACAATACCTTCCCCGTTGCCTCAACATCCATCGAGTCCGAGAGATATTCTTTTATATATATCACAAATTCTAAACGCTGACAATCACAACACGGCCAACCAACTTAGTCGGGATCGCATCATTTCGCATCCGGTCTTACGCCATTCGCTCGCGACTCTTCTGGGAGGAAGAGGAGTCTTGTCTCCGCTCTATCTCCAAAAAGACGTTGAGAAAACGGCGGGCGATCCGGGGCTTTGGCCGGAGAGGACGCCGTTTTCGAGTCAAAAAATACTGCAAGACGTTCACTGATACGGTAATGTCTAGCTTTTCGTTTCAACCTACAGGAATACGGCCATGATGTTCCGCCCCCTGGTCCTCAGCCTCGCCGTCGCAATCGTCGCCTGCGCTCTCGCGGTGCGGGCCGACGGGCCGCCCCCTTTCTTTTCCGCCACTCCGCTTCCTCCGGTCGATAGCTGGGGCGCCTGTCCCGACGTGGACGAACCACTGGGGCCCACCTACTCCATCGGCCTCACCCCCTGGCATCTGGGCCGCAGTCCCGAAACCATCTCCCGTTTCCAGGACTTCGCCAAAGCCAAGTTCCCCAGCCTGAAGCCCGCCACCCCCCCGGCGCCCGAATCCCTGGTGCAGATTCTACTTGAACCTGAACTGATGGCGGACGCCGCACTTCCCGGATGGGGCTGGAAAAAGAACGGCGCCTTTCTTGCCGGCTCGAATGCCGACGACGGCCCCGATGTCTCCCTGCCGCTCCACGTCCCGCGCGACGGCTTCTACCGCCTCGGCATCCGCTACGAAGGCTGGACCAACATGACCGGCGGAACCCGCCTGCGCCTCTATGCCAAGGGCCGCGAAGGCGACGGCCCTCTTCTAAACGAAGAATACTACCATCAGCCGGCCAAGACCAACGGCCTGAATTGGCACACCCTGATGACAGGACTCAAGTCCGGCGACTATGTCCTCACCTTCAGCCACGTCGTGCGCCAATGGCAGGCCCCCCAGTCCGTCGGCTACGCCGAGCGGCGGATCGACTGCCTGTTCCTCACGGACGCCTGGATGGCCGACCTTCCCGGAGCCAAGTATCTCGACGAATTCCGGAAGGCCGTCCCGCCGGAGGGCATTCAGCGGACGCGGCGCATCCCTCTGGGCCCGGCGTCCCAAGCCGAATGGAACAAGCGCTCCCTGAGGCCGGCCGACTGGAACGAGGCCCGGGCCAACCCCGCCCTCTTCGCGGCCACCTATGCGTTCTGGCGCCATGAACTCGACCGGCTGGCGGCCGACGAGCAGGCCGGCGCCCGGGACTATCGCGACCCCGCGCGCCAGATCGTCTTCGACGACGTCTGGAACCTGCTCGGCAACCCCGCCCGCATCGCCCGGCAGATCCGCGAACTGGGCTCCGACGTCCGCTCCGACATCAAGCCGCACCGCCACTATTTCGTCAACGCCTCCCGGATGGAGGAGCGGGCCGGGCCGGATTGCGACTGGTGGGACGGCGGCGAAAAACTGGTCAGCGGAACCTACTACAATTTCCAGGGCGAGGCGGTCTACGCCCAGTCCGTGGAGCCCGGCCGCGCCTACCACCTCTGGGTCCAATTCAGGAACATGGGCTACTTCGAGCCCTGGCAGATCCGGGCGGCCTGGCAGGGGAACCCCACCAACCTCGTCCACTGGAAGCGCGACCAGCGCAACTATCCGCCCGATATCGACCCGCAGCGCTCCTGGGTCCGGATCGGGGCGGTGGACGTGCCGGCCGGGGCCACCAACACGCTCATCCGCTGGCGCCTGGCCAACCTCCCCTGGCCCAACCTCCAGGGCGTGAGCTACCGGCAGATCTTCAACTTCCACCTGACCTCGGATCCCGATTACATCCCCCGGGGGCGCGTGATGCCGCCCCTCTCGTCGGACCAGTACCTCGCCCGCGCCAGGGAACTGGGGGCCGCCCCGGGCGAGGCGTTCCTCTGCCAGTTCGTCGATCCCTCCCCGCTCGGACAGGCCTGGTGGCCCGGCCCCGTGGCGGGCGGCTCCCCCTCCAACGCCCTGGTCCTGGCCGCGGGCACGTTCCAGTCAGCCCAGCTGGGTTTCCGCTCGATCGTGGACGAACCGGTGTCAGTCACCGTGCAGGGCGGCCGGCTCGAAGGCGACGCGGGCTCCATCACCGGCGCGGTCGCCTGGCGCACCGTCGCCTATGCCCCCTACGGCCCCACCCGCGCCACATGGACCGGCTGGAGCCTTCTGCGCCGCCCCTACATCACCGTCCCCCCGTTCAATACGGCTGCCCTCTGGCTGACCGTAAACGCCACGGGTGTGAAGCCGGGCGCCTACACGGCCACGCTCACGCTGACCGCCCGCGGCCGGCTCACCGGCAAGCGCTACGCCGCCCGCACCGCGGTGCTGCGGGTGCGCGTCTCGCCGGTCCGGCCCGAACCCCGCTCCCCCACGCTGGTCCACGGCTACACGATGCCGCCGGAAGGCGAGGCGTACCTGCGGGACTACCAGGCGCACGGCTTCAGGGTCTGGTGCGGAAACCCGATTTCACGGGAGGAGATGGTCCAGCGCGGCATGCGCCTTCAGCAGATCCGCGCGCGCGCGCTGAACGGCGACTACAAGCCCCTCGCCGACTCCATCAAGGCGCTCGGGCTTCAACCGTCCGACTACTACACGATCGTCTGGGACGAGCCCTCGGGCGCAACCGAAGCGGAGCTGGGCAAGTTCATCGCCTCCGCCAAACGCCTGCGCGAACTGGAACCCGGCCTGCGGCGCGCCTTCAACCCCGGCGAACCCGCCACGCTGAAAACGTTCCAGCTCCTGGACCCCTT
>JBIIYJ010000452.1:0-3557 GCA_044346855.1 Kiritimatiellia bacterium | reverse complement strand
TCCCCATCCTCGCGGGGCGTCATGCCGCGCAGGGGCAGCACCGGAACCGGCGTGGGAGGCGGAGGAAGCGGGGACGGCCGGCGCATCATCGGCGGCCGCATGTGAGGACGACCCATGTCACGGGGATGCGGCCGACCCTGCTGCTGCTGGCCCGGCTGCTGCTGGCCTTGCTGCTGCTGGCCTTGCTGTTGCTGGCCTTGCTGCTGCTGGCCCTGCTGGTAGGCGGGCGGCGGTTGAACAGCCGCGGGCGCAGGAGGAGGTGGCGGAGGCGGGGGAGGCGGCGGAGGCGGCGGAGGCGGCGGAGGCGGCGGAGCAGGCTGCTCCTTGACGGTCGGCGGAGGCGGGGCGGGCGGCGCGACGGGAGCCGGGGCGGGCGCTTCGGGAGCCTTAGCGGAAGCGGCTGCCTCCTCGGGAGCCGCGGGTGCGGCGACGCGCGGGCGTCGGCCCCGGGGGCGGCCCCGCGCGGGTTTGCGTTCGGAATCGGTCTTGCTGTCCTGTTCGTCCATATCAACTCTCCACCATTGGCCGCAGAACCGCTTTCACCTGGTCCCGCAGCAACTCGCGTGTCCCGCAATTAAAGATGACCCAATCGGCCCGCTCCATTTTCAGCGCCTGCGGCCACTGCGCCGCAAGCCGCCGGGCGGCATCCTCGTCCGCCAGCCCCCGCTCCAGCAGGCGGCGCCACTGCAGCGCCGCCGGACTGGCCACGGTGATGATACCGTCCCACCCCTGCTCCAGCCGGGCTTCGAACAGGAGCGGGATGATGACCACCGCCACGGGCTCGGCCGCGGGCAGGCCAGCCAGCCAGGCCGCCAGCCCCTCCCGCACCGCGGGATGGACCAGCCCGTTCAACACGGCCAGCCGGTCCGGATCGCCGAACACGATTTTCGCCAGCCGGGCCCGGTCAATTCCCCCGCCGTCGCTTTCAATGGCGGGACCGAATTCGCGAAGCACGGCCGCCTCGACCGGCGTCCCGGGACCCATCGCCTCCCGGGCAACCTGGTCGGCATCGCACACCGGAATGCCTTCGTCCTGAATGTAAAGGCCGGTCAGGCTTTTTCCGCAGGCAATGCCGCCCGTCAGGGCGATCTTCTTCATGGATGCTCCGGAATCCCGAGAGGACGGCGGTCAGTCCGTCCATCCCCGTCACCAGCCGGATAAAACGGATGGTGGATCGTTGGGGAAAAAAACCGTGAATCGATACGATCTCGTTGGGAATTGTTTGCACCTTACCCGAAGCGGCATTTCCTGTCAACCCCAAAACGCCAATTATTCGCGCCCGGGTTCGGCTATGCCGCTGATAGCCTTGAGCCGGATCGACGGAACGACCGGCTTGAAATCCACCAGGTCCAGGGCCGTGCGGTTCATCTCCACGATCAGCGCCGTCACCGCAATCGGATAGTCGATCCGCTTGTCGCCGCCCTCCGACACCCACTGCTCCAGAACCGGCCCCGGGCTGTGATCATGGAAGAGCGAACTGGCGCGGAGCGGCATCGCAACGAAGTTCCAGCCGTCGAAATTGACCGCCGCATTCCCCGGCCAGTCGAGGATGTCGCACCCCCACCCCGACGTCCCCAGCGACCGCCACACCTCGCCCCCGGCGTCCCGGATTTCGTACAGGATCCGCCCCCAGCCCGAGTTGCCCTTGACCCAGACCCCCAGCGCGGCGGGCGCCCCCGCAACGGCCGCCGGCTCCGCGAGGCGCAGAACGGCATACTCGGTGACGTACTTGCTGAGCGTGGGCTGGCTGTTCGTGTCCAGCGTCAGCTCGAGGCAGGCGCCCCGGCTTTCGTCTTGTACCTGTTTCAGGGAAAAGGCGCCGGCCTGCCGCACGGGGCTCTGGAGCGGGGCGGTCTTGGGCGTGTCGAAGCGGTTCATCCCCGCCTCCACCGAGGCGGACCCGGCCGCGTCGAGCGGCGCCGCCACCGCGGCCAGCTTGGCGCGGACCGCGTCCGCCGGGAACGACCGCGCCCCCAGCGTGATGCCTCGGATCGCCCGGTCGGCCGTCACGTAGGCCGGCGCCGTGCCGGCCTTGACGGTCACCTTGCCGCCCGCCGTCTTCCGCGTTTCACTGTCCCCATACATGCCGACCACCTGGACGGCGGTGTCGCCGGCAAACTCAAGGACAAACTCGGCCTCGCCCCGCGAGGCCCACAGCGCCGTCACAAGCCGCTTGTCCGGCCGCTGGAACTCGACGGCATAGACCGTGATGGAGCCGGTCGGGATCTGGCGCTTGAACGCCGCCTGATCGAGCATCCGCGTGGCCGTGGCATACGCCACGTACGCTTTCTTGGGATACCCGTGCGGGCCGCGCTGCAGGATACCGCTGCCGCCCCACAGCCCGTTATGATAGGCGGCGCTGGCGTCGAAAAGAATGCCGGGCCCGATGCGGGTGAAGCCGTTGGCCAGGCTGATCAGAACGTCGCGCGTGTACCACTCAGCCTGCTGCTGCTCGCCCATGTCGCGGTCGCACCGGTAGGTGAACTCGTAGCAGCCGGTGGCGGGAATGGCGCGGCCGGCCAGCGCCCGGGCCGTGTCCTGGGCGATGTGATGCCCCTGCAGAGCCCACTCCTGGAGCTTCTCGGGAATAAAGACCTGGGAGGGCGCCTCGATCCCGATGTAGTCGATATAGTCGGGGTTCCCGCCGTGGCGCAGGATGGCGGCAATGCAGGCGGCGGCGCAGCTGTTGTTGCCCACCACCAGCTTCAGCCGGGGATGCTTCTCCCGGAAATACTTCCCGGCCAGATTCAGCACATCGGCATACCGCTTCTCCCGCTTCACCTGAGCCTCGGTCGGCTCCGGCTTGAGCCCGAGCACTTCAAGCGGAATGTCATTGCCGGGCCCGCTCTCGTGGAACACCAGCACCTCGCGCGTGGAGGGATGGTCCGCGAGCTGCTTCGTCACGGTCTCGTCCGCCCGCTTGACCGCGGCCTCGAATTTCTTCGCCTGCGCCTCCGGATCCTTGGCCAGATCCTCGGCAGTGGCCAGGTCGCGGAAGGAAAACGGCATGTTGAACTGATCCTTGGTCAGTTTGTAGGCCGCCAGCTCCTTTTCCTTCTGCCCCGTCCAGGCGACCTTCCGGATGCCGGCCTTGAGCATGACCGGCCCCGCGAAGGCCAGCTCTTTGGGCGTGTTGTGCGCCCCGTCGAACCACCAGGTGCCAAAGGGCGATTCCGAACCCACCTTGCGCTCGTCCCGGGCCAGCAGGGCGAAGCGCGCCGGATGCTCGATCAGGACCGCCCCCGCCTCGTCGCGCAGGGCAATCGTCAACTCGTACCAGCCGGGCTTGCCCGCCGCCAGGGGAATGGTGACCCGCCGCTCCTCCCCAGCCCTCGAAAACTGGTACGGCACGGACCCGGCCTTGCCGACCGGCCTGCCGGAGACGTCGAGGATCTCCCACGCGAGGCTGCCCTTCGCGGCCGCCAGCGCAACCAGCTTCACCCCGGTCTCCAGCTTGTCGCCCTCGACGAAAACGTTCGCCGGCTGGGACTGCTCCATCACCAGGCCGACCGGCGACTTCTCCAGCGTGACGCCGAACACCTGGACGGCGCTGGTGG
>JBIIYJ010000451.1:0-3566 GCA_044346855.1 Kiritimatiellia bacterium | reverse complement strand
CTCGCGGGCGGCAAAGGCACCCGCATCCGCCTCGTGGCGGGCAACCGCCCCAAGTCGCTCGTGCCGGTGGCCGGCAAGGCGTTCATCGAGCACCAGTTCGACCTGCTCCGGGAATCCGGCGTCCGCGACGTGCTGATCTGCGCCGGCTTCGGGGCGGAAGAACTGGCCGCCCATGTGGGCGACGGCTCCCGCTTCGGGCTCTCCGTGCGCCTCCGGGCGGAGGACCCGGACCGGCTTCTCGGCACCGGCGGCGCCCTCGTGGCCGCCCTGCCCGACCTGGCTTCCGAGTTCATGGTGCTCTACGGCGACTCCTACCTGCCCGTCCGCTACGACCGGATTGCGGCGACGTTCCGCCGAAGCGGCTGCCCGGCCCTCATGACCGTCTACCCCAACCAGGGCCGGTGGGACCGCAGCAACACCCGCGCCCGCGACGGCCGGGTGGTCTTCTACTCCAAGACCGCCGGGCCCGGCGAGGCGGACGCCATCGACTACGGCCTGACGTTCTACCGGCGCGAGGTCATCGATCGGTACCGGGCCGTGCCGCCCCCGCTGGACCTGCAGTCGATCCTGCAGGACCTGATCGCCTCGGGCGGCCTGGCCGCCGGTCCGGTGGAGGAGCGCTTCTACGAGATCGGCAAGCCCGAGGGCTGGCTGGAGCTGGACGACCTGTTGACACTGAAACAGGAACACCGTAAACGGGCCGGCCGCGCCGTGTTCCTGGACCGGGACGGCACGCTGAACGCCATGTGCTACGACGAGGACCACGGGATCATGGACTCGCCCCGGCGCCCGGAGCAGCTCCGCCCGGTCCGCGGCGCGGGCGCCTTCATCGCCCGCATGAAACAGGCGGGCTTCAAGGTCCTGGTCGTGACGAACCAGCCCGGGCTCGCCAAGGGGACCCTGACCGAGGCCGCCCACGAGGCCGTGACCCGCCGGCTGGCTGAGGCGCTGGCGGCGGAAGGCGCGTCCTGGGACGGCCTGTACGTCTGCCCCCACCACCCCGCCCCCGGCGAGGGCGGGAACCCGCTCTACGCCGGCGACTGCCTGTGCCGCAAGCCCCTGCCGGGACTGCTCTACCGGGCCGCCCGGGAGCACGACATCGACCTGGCCTCCTCCTGGATGATCGGCGACGGCCTGAACGACATGCAGGCCGGCCGCGCCGCCGGCTGCCGCACAATCCTGCTGACACGTATAAAAATGGAACAGATTGAAAAGTTCCTGTCGCTCGAGAACGCCGAGCCGGACCTGATCGCGCCCGACTTTACCGCGGCCGCCGAGGCCATCGAAAAAAGGACGACCCCCTCATGACAGCCGACGCCCCCCGCCGCCACCTTCCCGCCCTCGGCCTGCTGGCCCTCCTGCTCCTGTCCCTGTTTTTCCGCTCGTTCGACCCGGACCTGACCCTCTCGTCGGGGGACGCCAACCTGACGGTCATGCGCAACATGTACGACATGGGAGCCGGCCTGTTCACCGGGACCTGGGCCCCCGGCTCCGGCCTGGGGGGCGCCTCGACCCCCACCAACGTCGCCCCGGGCTTCCTGCTGTCATTCCTTGTCCCCTTTTTCAAGTATGTGGACGCCAACGCCCTGTTCCACCTCTTCCTGATGGGCCTGGGCGGCTACTTCCTGGTCCACGACCTCACCCGGAACCGCTTCGCCTCGTTCGCGGGGGGGCTGTTCCTGATGCTCCAGCCGCACGTGATCTCGCACCTTCTCCCGGGCCACATCGGCCATTTCCTCATGGCCGGCTGGGTCCCCCTGCTGGTCCTGTTCACCCGCCGGGCGGTCCTCGCCGGGGGACTGAACTGGCTCTATGCCGGCGCCTGCGCGGGCGCCCTGATCTCGGCCGGCCAGCATGACGTGGGGGCCTTCTTCTGCCTTGCTGTGGCCGCCTACGGGCTCTTCCTCCTGATCCGCACCCGCGCGGAGCGCAAAGGGATCCGGGCGTGGGCCGGCCTGGCGGGCGGCATTGCGGCCGGGGCCGCGCTGGCGCTTCTGATTTCCTTCCAGGCGCTCTTCTCCAACCTGGTCCGCCAGGTCGCCTCCTACACCGAATCGACCTCCCTCGGAACGGAGAAGGCCGAATCCATGGACGAGTCGCAGAAATGGTTCTGGGCCACCCAGTGGTCGATCCCCCCGGTGGAAACGGCTGACATGGCCATCCCCGGCTTCTTCGGCTGGGGCTCGAGCGACCCCGTCAACCCCTACCGCGGCCGGATCGGCCAGACCGAGGGATGGATGACGCACCACCAGGGCATGCCGAACCTGAACGACGTCTGCCAGTACCTGGGAGGCGTGCTCCTGCTGGGCGCCCTGCTGGCGCTCACCCTCAGGAGAAAGGATCCCGAAGTCTTGTTTTTCGCCGTCGCGGGCCTGGTCGCGCTGCTGCTGTCGTTCGGCAAATTCGCCCCCGTCTACCGCCTTTTCTATGCCATCCCGGGGATGGAAACCCTCCGCAACCCCATCAAGTGGTTTTACGTCACCAGCCTCTTCGCCGGCCTTCTCGGCGCCATCGGCCTGGCGGAAGCCTCCCGCCTCGACAGGCCGGCCTGGCCGCGGCTGAAAGGCGCCCTCCTCGCGTTCCTCCCCGGCGCGGCCGTCCTGATCCTGGGGGCGATTCTCCTGGGGCAGCTGGAAACCAACCCGTTCCCTTATTGGCAGCAACCCGCGCTGGTCAGCCTGACCGCCGCCGCGCTCGCCAAGGCAGCCCTGGTCTGGGGCGCGGCCGGCCTGGCCGTTTTCCTGATGCTCACGTCCCCGCGGAAAGGCCGGGCGGCCGGACTGAAGGCGGGCGCGGCCCTGGCGGCCCTGACCCTGGCGGGCGAACTGATCTATGTCAACACCCACTACCTGCCCTACCAGCGGTGGCAAAACGCCCTCCAGGCGGGCGCCTTCCGCCCCTTCCTGGACTCCGTCAAGAAGCCCTGCCGGTTCCGCTTCCTCCGGCCCGACGGCCCCTTCCATCAACTCCGGGAAGTGGCGGTCATGGAAGGCATGGAACTGGCCGATCCCTACCCCTCCCGCCTCCCCGATGAATACCTGAACCTGCAGCGCGTGATGGAACCGGCCGATCCGATCAAGTTCTGGCGCCTCGTCAACGTCCGCTACATCGTGGCCCCGGGAGC
Source organism: Kiritimatiellia bacterium (assembly GCA_044346855.1). Classification (GTDB taxonomy): domain Bacteria; phylum Verrucomicrobiota; class Kiritimatiellia; order CAIKKV01; family CAIKKV01; genus CAIKKV01. Next base: position 442 of record JBIIYJ010000451.1, on the reverse strand, counting down.
CCTTCCGGATCCGCGCCTTGAAACTGTCCTCTCGCTCAAGGCCGGAAAGACCCCCGTGGTCGTCAGCCGCGTGAAGCAGCCGCTGGAGCGCTGCACCTGGATTTCCTCCTGGCAGGCGGCCCCCCGCGCCGACGCGGCCGCCCTGATGGCGAAACCGTCGTTCGATCCAGGCCGCACGGCCGTGATCCATGCCGACGATCCGGCCCTGCCCGCCCCGCCGGACGCCCCCGATTCCAACGCCGTCTGCCGCATCGTCTCCTATACACCCAGCCGGGTCGAAGCGGAAACGGAGTCCACGCAGCCAGGCCTGGTCGTGTTCCTCACCCGGCACGACCCCAACTGGAAGGCCTTTGTCGACGGCGAAGACGTGCCGATCTGGCGGGCGAACGGGCTGATGCAGGCGTGCGCCGTGCCGGCGGGCCGGCACCGGCTCGAATGGCGT
>JBIIYJ010000153.1:0-12152 GCA_044346855.1 Kiritimatiellia bacterium | reverse complement strand
GGTCGCACACGTCGTTGTCGCAGGCGTAGACGCACCGGCCGTAGGGGCCTTCGCGCAGGGCCTTGGCCACGCCGGCGGGCGTGGCGTCGAGGGTCAGCATGGAGACCGGCCAGGCGTGCAGGCGGTCGTGGCGGTCGCGCAGGTAGATCTTGAGGGCGGAGTAGGGGCAGGTGGATTCGATTTCGGCCGGGCACTCCGTGCACCGGTCCGCCGCGCCCTTCGGCTGGTGGGCCTTGTTGAAGTAGCTGAGCCGGCCGAACGAGGCGGTCTTCGCGCAGCGCGAGTCGGCGAACCAGTTGAGCAGGTCCAGATCGTGGCAGCACTTGGCCAGGAGGACCGGCGAGGATTTCGATTCGTTTCCGTAGTTGCCGCGGACGAACGAGTGGGTGAAGTGCCAGGGCCCCACGTATTCCGTGGCGGTGATGTTGCGCAGGGTGCCGATGGCGCCGGCGTCGATCAGTTTCTTGACGTGATTGAAGAAAAGGGTGTAGCGGAGCACGTGGCAGACGGCCAGGACGATGTTGTTGCGCGTCGCGGCATGGTAGATGTCCACGCAGGCCTCCTGCGTGGGGGCCATGGGCTTTTCGAGCATGAGGTGGTAGCCCTTGTCGGCCAGGGCCACGGCGATCTCGCGATGGGTGTCCTCCACCGTGCAGATGAAGGCCGCATCGGCGAGCTTCGGCTTGCCGAGCAAGTCCTTCCAGTCGGAAAAGCAGCCGTTCGCGGGGACGCGATGCTCCTTCGCGAACCAGGCGCGGCGGTCGGCCCGCTTTTCACAAATGCCAACGAGCTCGTAGGCGCCGGGGTGGCGGGTCAGGAAGCCGGCGTAGGCGTTGCCGCGGCTTCCGCAGCCGACGATGATCACGGACACGGGCTTGGTCATGGCGAGTCTTTCCGATTTTACACGCGGCCGTAGTTGAGGCCTTCGTGGAGCATGGCGAGGTAGTTGTCCAGGGGAACGTAGTTGGCGACGGAATTGCCCGAGCCCAGCGCGAAGCGGCCGCCCGGCATGCAGGCGTCGAGGGTGCGGCGGACCTCCTTGCGCAGCTCCGGCTCGGACAGCGTGCAGAGCTTGTGGACGTCGATGCCGCCCAGGACCGCCACGCGCTTGCCGTACTGCTTCTTGAAGTCGGCCACCGGGCAGATCGCGTCCTCGAAGGAGTGCTTGGCGTCGATCTTCACATCGTCGATCAGGTCGTTCATGATCGAGTCGATCTGCCCGCACGAGTGGAACAGGTAGAGCTGGTTGCGGTCGTGGGCGAGCTGGGCGGCCTTCTTGTGCCAGGGCAGGATCAGCTCGCGCAGGGTGTCGGGCCCGACCAGCGGCTGCGTCTTGAAGCCCATGTCGTCGCCCTGGAAGAAGCCGCGCACGTTGGGCAGGGTAACGGTCTGGCGGTACCAGCCGAGGATCAGCTCGCCGCAGCGGTCCACGACGGCCTTGACCAGCTTGGGATCGTCGTACAGCAGGATCGCCATGTTCTCATAGCCGAGCAGCGTGTCGAGCGGGATTTCGAGGAAGCCGGAGGAGGGGCAGAGGAATAGGCCCATTCCCTCCGGGATTTCGCGGGCCATGAACTCGACCATGGAGAAGTCGACCTCGTTCAGCTTGGGCCAGGGATATTTCTCGAAATCCTCCCAGGAGGCGATGGGGCCGGTGCCCTCTTCCGTCCAGTGCCGCTGGCCGCGGTTGAAGACGGTGGCCGTATCCTCCGTCACGCGCGTCTTGCCGCTGAAATTGAGGCCGCCGCCCCAGCGCACGAAATCGTAGCCCAGCCGGTGCCAGACTTCCATCCACAGGCGCCGGCCGACCTGCTGGGCGTCCGGCTCGTTCCCTTCCGGCCAGGTGCGGCCGAGGAGACGGGTGGAGATTTCCTGGATGAGCATGAAATCCACGATCAGCTCGGCCACCGGCGGCGTTTTCGGGATTGTTTCGCCCCGGATCATCCGGCAGAACGCGTCGATGTCGGGCTTCGGATTTTTCAGAGGAAGGTCCATCGCATCTCCTTGATGAAACCGTCATCATAGAACGATTAACGAACGGGAGCAAGCGCAGGTTCGGCGGTTGCTGCTCCGTTTGACGGCTTTCCAGGGCAAGATGGAGGGTCCGGTGCCACCCGGACCGGCTGCGCGCGTCGGGCTGAAGATGCGTGGCGGCCATCTTCAAGTTCCACGTTCCCGGGCCATGCAACCCGCAGATGCCCCGACGCCTGTCCGGCCGCTGCCCGATCAGCGCCTCCGGAGGAGCGCCAGACCCCTTGAGAGGCAGGCCAGCAGGAACAGGGCGCAGGCCGTGACGCAGATGGCCTGGTTGCCGGGCATGTTGAACCGGAAGGCGAGAAGCAGGCCCAGGAGGGTGGCTGCGGCGGCGCTTAAGACCGAGGCGGCCAGAACCCAGCCGAACCGCCTCGTCAGCACCAGCGCTGTGGCCGGGCTGACGATCAGGTAGCAGAACACGAGCAGCGCCCCGGCCGTATGCGAGGCGGCCGAAACGACAAGCCCCAGCGCGATGAAGAACAGGTTCTCCCAGAGGGCCGGCCGGCCGCCCAGCACCTGCGCCGTCTCCCGGTCCAGGAAGGCGTTCAGGGTCGGGCGCAGGAACAGGAAGAACGCCGCCGCGTCAGGCAGCAGGATGCAGGCCAGCAGGGCCAGGTCGCGGCCCGTGGCCAGGATCAGGTCGCCGTACAGCAGCGCCTTCACCTCCATCAGCCCGAAGGCGCTGTGGGAGACGATCAGCACCCCCGAGGCCGTCGCCAGCACGAACAGGACGCCCAGGACGGCGTCGCGGGGCAGCCGCTTGTTCTCGAAGGGGGCGGAGAGAACGGCGACGGCCGACAGCGTCAGTGCCGCCGCTCCCGCGAAGGGGGGGATTTTCAGAACAAAGGCCGCCGCGATTCCGCAGGCGGCCACTTCCGACAGGGTGATCCCGATGAAGACGATGCGCTTGAGGATCACGAACACGCCGAACAGCGAGCAGACCGTGCCGATCAGCAGGCCGCAGGCGAGGGCATAGGGAAACTGGGACAACAGGGTCCAGCAGCCGTCGTTCACGGCAACCCTCCCGCGTTCTTCAAGGCCAGCGCCTCCTGGCTTGTCATCAGCCGGGCATGGCCGTGATTCACCACGCACATCAGGGCGGCCAGGGCCGCGGCCTGGTGGAGCCCGTGATAGGCCATCAGGACTGTTTTCCCGTTTTCCCACACCAGCCGCCGCAAGTGCGCCAGCACATCCGCCTCCGATTGCTCGTCGAGCTCGGAGGTCGGTTCGTCCAGGATCAGGACGTCCGCCTCCGCCGCGAACGCCCGCGCCAGGAACGCCTTTTGCCGCATGCCCCCCGACAGTTCGCCGAACGTCTTGGACTGGTGGGCGGACAGGCCGAACCGTTCCAGCGCCTCGTCCACCGCCTTCCGGTGCGTCGGGCCGGGTGGCTGCCATTGGCCGAGGGCGGGGAAGAGGCCCATTTCGACCACCCGCCGGGTACTCACGGGGTAGAGCGGATCGATGGACTTCAACTGGGGGACGTACCCCGGGCGCTTGGTATCGAACGGCGTGAGAATCCGGCCGGACCGTACCGGCACCAGCCCCAGGATGGCGCGGAGCAAGGTGGTCTTGCCCGCGCCATTGGGGCCGATGAACGGAATCAGGTTGCCGGCCGGCAGGTCGAGCGAGACGTCATGAAGCACGTCCGGCTGCCGGCCGTAGGCCACGCAGACGTTGCGGCAGGAGATGAGGGGGCTGCGTGCGCAGGCCGGCTTTGTCATGAGTGTCATCGCGAATCAGTCCTCACGGCTGCAGCCGTTTCACGATCAGGTCGAACAGGGCCAGGTAGTCCGAGGCCGCTTCTTCCCCGCCCACGGAATTCGCCGTCACCACGACTTTCGCACCGGTTTGCCCGGCCAGTCGATCGGCCGCTTTCCGGCTGAAGAAGGGCTCCTGCAGGATCAGCCCCGCCCGGGCCGCCTTCATGGAGGCCGCCAGTTCCGACAGGTGGGCGGCAGTCGGGGGAACGCCCGGCTTGGGCTCGATTTCCGCGAGGATGTCCAGCCCGAAGCGGTTGGCAAAATAGAGCCAGCTTCGGTGATAGGTGACGACCTTGGCGCCGTTCAGCGGCTTGAGCGCGCCCAGCCAGCCGCCGAGGCTGCCGGCTTTTCCGGAATCCGCCAGGAAGCGGGCAAGCGTGCCGTCAAGCGACGCTTTCCACAGCGTATCCGCGCCGATTTCCTTGACCAGGCCGGCCCCGAACATGCGCTCGTCCAAAGCAGCCTGGAACCGCTGCGCGTTGCCGCGGAACAGGGCGGCCTTGTCCGGGAACAGCACGGCCAGCCGCTCGGCGATGTCGCCCGCCACGACCCGGCCGTTCCAGGGGTCGAGCCAGTAGTGCGGATTTCCCGACGGGTGGACGTCTCCCATGTCGCGCGTGACGCGTTCCGCGGGAATCTCCCTCTTCAGCACATTCGCGGAGGCGTCCAGGTGGCCGGGCGAGCCGGGGCGGATGAGGCCGTTGCGCGAGCCGTCGAGGATGGGCTTTTCCCAGCCGATCTCCAGTTCCAGTCCGACCCGGATCCAGAGGTTCGCGTCGCGCGCCATCAGGATATAGCCCGGCTTGGCCTGGAGAAAATGCGGATCCTCCGTGCCGTTGCAGATGGCTCGCACCTCGGCGTCCTCGCCGGCCACCGCCCGGGCGATGGCCGCCAGGTCGGCGGTGGTCGTCACTATCTTGAGGGTTGCGTCCGCCGCCAGGCAGCGGCCCGCCAGGAGGGCTGCCGTCATTATCAGTAGGACTCGGTTCATTGGAAATCTCCCGTTAGAAATTGTGGGCTCCATGCGCGCCGATGGAAACGACCAGCTGGACGTAGGCTTCAAGCACGTCCTCGCGGCCGTCCTCGGTTTCATAGTCACCCTTGTTGACCTGGAACCGGAGGCGGGAAAATTCGGACGGGCTGAAGTCCACCATGGCCCCGATCCGGTAGCTTTCGTCAAATGATTCGGAGGAGCCGTCAGGCAGGTCGGATTCGTTCGTCAGGCCCACCTGTTCCCAGCGCAGGCCCGTCCTCCAGCGGGGGAGCAGACCATAGACGGCCTGGACGTAATAACCGTCCTGGTCATCCACCCGGTCGTTTCCCGCCAGGTCGGGAGCGAGGTCGTGGCGAACAAGGTCGAGATCTTTCCTCCGGCTGAAATACTCACCTTGCAGGACGAAGTCGCCCTGGCCGTAGGCTTTGGGCGCGTTGTACTTGTAGACGGCATCGGCGCCCCAGAAGCGGCTGTCGCCGTCGAACCAGTGGTCCGCTTCCCCGTCCTCGTCGCCGTCGTGCTCCTCCTGGTGAACGCCGGTCCCTACGGAGGCGCCGAACTGGAGCGCGTGGTTTCCGGGCAGGTTGGGTCCGGCCTTCAGCCAGCCCACCTGCGTCCGCGGACCGTCATGCGCGGGCAGGGGCTCTTCGCCTTCGTAGGCGAACATGGCTTCGTTGTCGCCCTGGAAGGCCTCGAAGCCCGCCAGCAGGTAGAACGGCGTCGGCGCGAGCCAGGAGAGCTGGGCACCCTTGTCATTCAGCCCGTGCTCGCCCAGCGTGAGCTGGTAGATCAGGGGCTGGTCGGCGAAATCCCACTGGTGCGCGTGCTGCGCGTTGATGTAGCCGAAGTCGCTGAAGAATTTTCCGGCCTTGATCTTGAGCCCCCAGGGAAGGCAGGTCGTTTCGATCTCGGCCACCTCCATCTCGGCGGATTCCTCGTCGACTCCGGCAATTGCATTACCCTTGAAGTAGGGGTCGATCGAGGCGGAAACCTGCAGCTCCAGGTGGCGCAGATTGAAGCCGTCTTCGATCCCGTGGTTGTGGTGGTCGTCGCCATGGCCGTGGGAGTGGCCGAAGCCTGCCATTTCGCCGAGGATGTGGGAGATGCCCTCATCGGAATCGTCCTTGTGGTAGTTGACGTCGATGATGGCCGACAGGTCGGGGTTGAGCGATTGCAGGGCGGCCGGAAGGCCCCGGGCTGAAAGCGGTGCGGCGGGATCTTGTGCGAGGGCCGCAGCCGAAAGAAACGCGAGCAGGGAGGGAAACAGGGTTTTGTTCATTGAAAAATCCATTGGAGCGTTTGAAAAAAAAGAAAGTATTCGCCGGTTTCAGGGGGAAACCGGACTCAGTCAGGGATAATCAGCCGAAGCGGCCCGGAGGCCCGGTAGGGGGGGCGTCAAAAAGGCGGACCGGTGCGAAGGTGAATGACCGGACCGGGGGAGGCAGAACGGCGAGACAGCACGCTTGAACCGGCGCCGGCTCCTGGAAAACCGAGAATGTGAACACGGTTGCCGCCGCCTGGCAGATGGTGCAGGCGTCGGCCTGGTGGCTCGGGGCGTCGGCGCAGTGGGAATTGTGATAAACGGGGACAATTTCCGTGCCGCCGAAAAAGAGGAGCGTAATAACGATGGAAAGCCAGCGATTCACAATTTAAAAGCATATAGGAGCGAGGGGCGCATTTCAAGCGGAAACCGGAACCCCCCAGGGCAAACGCATCAACAGTCTGGCCCCATCCGCAAAAATGGCATTCTTCTTAGCGGCGACCGCCAATCCGGGTTGTTTTGAACCGGTTGTCCAAGGCTTTGCCCTTTATTAACGATTTCCTTCGCGGTCTCTCCGCTTCCGAGCGGTCCGCCGGCCCTCGAACTCACAGGAGGGGCGCTTATGAGAATTTAGATGCGTTTGCCCTGGATAAAAAGGGCAAATAGGCGGAGGGCAACGGAATGTCACACCCAGGCCCAGACCAGGGCTGTGGGGACGAGTTGCATGGTCGCGTTGTCCCAGCCGTGCGGCGAGACGGCCTCCGCCAGGGCGGACGCGGCGGCGATGGCCAGCAGTTTGGGGATGACCGGGCCCGCCAGCGTGATGTGCGGGGTAACGGCGACGGCCAGGACGAGCGCGACCGCCGACATGATGAACACGGCCGCCGAGCCTTCCAGGCTGCGCGTGGCGGGAACGGACGACAGCGAACGGACCTTGTAGTGATGCCGGCCGAACCGCGTTCCGGCGGGCTCGCCGATCGCGTCGCCCAGCCCGGTGACGAGGTAGCCCGCCACGGCCAGCGGGCCAAACAGGATGTTGCCGAGCAGACCGCCCGCGAGTGTAGTGAAATAAGGTACAAGAATGAAGAATGTCCGATGAGGGCTGTCCTTTTCCCGCGCCATGGCCTCGTAGAGCAGGTTGCCCGAACCGCGCCAGACGGCGAAGAAGACCGCGAGGGTGGCCATGCCGCCAAACAGGCAGACTGCGCGCGTGCCGAAGCGCCACTGAAGCGCCGCCACGGTGCCGAAGATCAGGAAGTGAAACGTCTTGCGGGTGTAGCCTGTCCGCATGCCCCGCCGTTTCAGCAGGCCCGCGAAGGTCAGGCAGGCGAACGCCCAGGCCAGGCCCGCCGGGGCGCCGAAGGCGAGTTCCCGCCAGGTCGGAATGTTTCCCAGGAAGAAGGCGGCGGTTCGTTCGAGTAGAAGGTTCATGGGTCTTTTTCCGGGAAAAGGATGTTGCCGCGCTTCCGGAAGCGGACGAAGGGAGCGGCCGGCCCGGCCGGCGTTTCAAGAAGGCTCCGGATTCCGTCCCGCACCTCCGGGGTGATTCGGGTCTGCTCTTTCTTGATGCCGCGGTCGGCCTCCAGCCAGGTCTTGTAATCCGCGCAGTCGCCGTCCTTGAAGGCGAACATCCAGCCCCGGATGCCGCCCAGAAGCAGGCCGACGGAGTAGGGGCGAAGCGAATAGCGGCAGAGCAGGAAAAGACCGGTGGTGAAAAGCGTTTTTTTCAGGGCCGGCTCGAACAGGTCGAAGAGGATGTCCCGGGCCGAGGTCATGAGGTAGAACGCAGAGCCCCGGTTCAAGGCCATCAGCCCGAACTCCCGGACGGTGCACTGCCGGCAGGCTTCGGGAACAGTCCCGACCGCGGAAGCCGGCAGGTTTTCCAGGAACCGGCAGTCGTGGTTGAAGCGGTTCGAGGGGCAGGGCGGAGCGAGGGGCTTGAGGCAGAAGCCGACGCCGACGATGGACGCGGCGTCCGGGAAACCCGCGGCTCCGGCGGCGTCGGGAACCGCGACGCGGTCCCCTGAAAAATCGAGCGTTCCGGAATGCAGCACGGCCCCTGCCGTTTTCAGGGGATGGGGCAGGGCCGCCCGCAGGAGGAACTGCCAGCCGTATTCCCGGAACAGGCTATGCAAGTTGAAGGATACCATTTTCAGCATTCGCGCTCGCGTGGAGGATCCGCTTTGATGTCCAAGTAAACCACCAGTGTAGAGCAAGGGGGCCGGGCTTTCCATCCTATTCCGGGACCGGCCCGCCCGATCTGTCATTTTAACTTGAAAATCCATTCCCCGCGGGGGAAGATGAGGCTCTCTGAGGAGAAGGCATGAAGGTTACCATCATACCCGGCCAGGCGCTGCGCGGCACGGTCATCCTGCCGGGCGACAAGTCCATTTCCCATCGTGCGATCCTGTTCGCCGCCATGGCCTCCGGCACGAGCGTGATCAACCATGCCCTTTTTTCGGGCGTGACCCTTCCGCTGCTGACGGCGATCCGCGAGTGCGGCGTGCCGTGGAGGCGGGACGAGGAGCGGCTGACCATCGAGAGCCTGGGCTACCGCTTCTGGCAGCCGCCGGAGGAGCCGATCGACTGCGGCAATTCGGCCACGACGATCCGGTTGCTGGCGGGGGCGCTTGCCGCCGCCGGCTCGGCCGCGGTCCTGGACGGGTCGGAGGGCCTGCGCAAGCGGCCCATGGACCGTGTTCTCGAGCCGCTGCGCATGATGGGCGTCCCCATCCACGGGGCCGAGGGCGATCGCGCGCCCCTGACGCTCAAGGGCCATCCCTCGGAGGTGCGGCTGCTGAATCCCGTCATCCGCCTTTCCGTGGCCAGCGCACAGGTCAAGACCGCGGTCCTGGTGGCCGGATTTTCGGCCGAGGGGCCGCTTGACGTGCACGAGCCGAGTTTGTCCCGCGACCACACCGAACGGATGCTCCGGGAGATGGGCGTCGAGGTGAAGACCACGATCAATCCGGGCGGCGAAGCCGTCCATCGGCTGACGCCTCCGCGGGGGCCGCTTCCCCCGCTGAGGATCACCGTGCCCGGGGACATGTCGTCCGCCGCCTTCCTGATCGTGGCGGCCCTGACCACGCCCGGCTCCGAGCTCGAGCTGAAGGGCGTGGGGCTCAATCCCGGCCGCACGGGGCTGCTGGAGGCGCTACAGGAGATGGGCGCCGACGTGCGCATCGAAAACCGGCATGACATGGGCGGCGAGCCGGTGGGGGACCTGACGGTGCGCCATTCGGCCCTGAAAGGCATCCGGATATCGGGCGAGCGGGTTGTGCGGATGATCGACGAATTCCCGATCTTCGCCGTGGCGGCCGCCCACGCCGAGGGGGCCACCGAGGTGCGCGAGGCCCGGGAGCTGCGGTTCAAGGAAAGCGACCGCATCGCCGCCCTTCGCAACGAATTGACCCCGCTGGGCATCCCGATGATCGAGTTCGACGACGGATTCGCCATCGAAGGCGGCCGGCCGATCCGGGGCGGCTTCGCGAACGCCCGCGGCGACCACAGGCTGGCCATGAGCCTGGCCGTGGCGGGGCTATCCTCCACCGAGCCGGTCGTGATCGACGGGGCCGAGATGGTGGCCGAGTCGTTCCCCGGCTTTTTCGACGTGCTGGCCCAGGCGGGCGCCCGGGTTGTGACATGACGCAGGCGCCGTCACAGGGGGGCGCGGCCCGCGACTGGCAGCTGGGCCTGACGGGCTGGCCTCTGACCTTCAGCCTTTCGCCTCCCATTCACGAGGCCGCCCTGCGGCAGAACGGCCTGCGGGGCGCTTACCGCCTTTATCCGGTTGAGCCGGGGCCGGGCCTCGAATCCGGCCTCCGCGCCCTGGTGGAGCGGGTGAGGTCGGGCGACCTGGCGGGGCTGAACGTGACCATCCCGCACAAGGAGGCGGTGCCCCCGCTGCTGGATGGCCTGACTCCCCTGGCGGCGGAGATCGGCGCCGTGAACACCCTTTTCACCGAAGGTCGCCGCGTGCTGGGCGACAACACGGATGCCGACGGCTTCATGGCCGACCTGGCCCGGTGGTCCGGGGACCTGGGCCGGCGCTGGTCCGGCGGCCTGCCGGTCCTGATGCTGGGCGCGGGCGGGGCGTCGCGGGCGGCGGCCTATGCCATGTGCAGGGCCGGCTGGCGCATCACGCTGGCCGCGCGCCGCCTGGAGCAGGCGGCCGAGCTGGTCGACTGGCTGGCCGCCCGGCGCCTGCCGGGCTCGGCCCGGGCGTGCCGGCTCGGCGCGGAGGACCTGCGCCTGGAGCGGCCCGCCCTGGTGGTCAACACCACGCCGCTGGGCATGGGGCAGCAGGCCGCCGAGAGCCCCTGGCCGGCCGGCCTTGATTTTCCTTCTGGCGCAGCCGTCTACGACATGATTTATTATCCGCGTGAAACCCTGCTGGTCCGGCAGGCGCGGGCGGCCGGGCTTCCCGCCACAGGCGGGCTTGGCATGCTGATCGAGCAGGGGGCTCTGGCTTTTACGCGTTGGACGGGCTGTCCCGTTGAAAGGAACGATTTATGGCAGGCGTGCGGTTACTGACGGCCGGGGAGTCCCATGGCCCCGCGTTGACGGGAATCCTGGACGGCATTCCCGCGGGGCTTCCCCTGGACGAGGCGATGCTCCGGCGCGACCTGGCCCGCCGCCAGAAAGGCGCCGGCGCGGGCGCCCGGATGGAGATGGAGCGGGACGCGGCGAAGATCCTGTCCGGCGTCATGGCCGGCAGCACGACCGGGGCGCCCATCGGCCTGCTGATCGAAAACCGGGACCATGCCAACTGGAAGGGGAAGGCGGTGGAGCCCATGACCACGCCCCGGCCCGGACATGCCGACCTGGCCGCGGCCCTGAAATACGGGCATGACGATTTCCGCAAGTCGCTGGAGCGGGCCTCGGCCCGCGAGACGGCCATGCGCGTGGCGGCGGGCGGCGTCTGCCGCCAGCTCCTGGCGGAGTTCGGGATCCGGGTGGGCGGCTACGTGGCCTCCATCGGTTCCATCACCGCCCCGCTCGACGCGCTGTCGTTTGAGGAGCGGCTGGCCCGGTCGCAGGGAACGCTGACGGGTTGTCCCGATCCCGTCACGGCCACCGCCATGGAGGAGGCCATCGCCGCCGTCCAGAAGGTGGGCGAGACGCTGGGCGGGGTGATCGAGGTCGTGGCGCTGGGGGTTCCGCCGGGGCTGGGCTCCTATGCGCAGGCGGACCGCCGGCTGGATTCCCGGCTGGCGGCCGCGGTTCTCGGCGTCCAGGCCATGAAGGGCGTCGAAATCGGGTCCGCCTTTGAAAACACCCGGATGGCCGGAACGCAGGTGCACGACCCGATCCGCAAGGAGGGCGACCGGCTGGTCCGCCCGGCCAACCGGTGCGGGGGCATCGAGGGCGGCATGAGCAACGGGGAGCCGGTCTGGCTCCGGGCGGCGATGAAGCCCATCCCGACCACCTTGAAGCCGCAGCCGTCGGTGGACGCGCTGACGGGCGAGCAGGCCCCCATGAAGTACGAGCGCTCCGACGTGTGCCCGGTCCCCCGGGCCGTCGTGGTGCTGGAATCGGTCGTGGCCCTGGTCCTGGCCAACGCCCTGCTCGAGAAGCTGGGCGGCGATTCCATCGCGGAGATGAAGCCCCGCTTTGAAAAGCTGCGCGCCGCGCGGCTGTCCGACCTGAAGATGAACGGCTTATCCCAGGTGTTCTGGCCATGACCCAGTTTTTCCTCTACGGACCGCCGGGCACCGGCAAGACGACCCTGGGGCGGGCCCTGGCGGAGCGGCTCCGCCTGCCGTTTGTCGACCTCGACGCCGAGATCGAGCGCGAGGCCGGCTGCGCGATCCGCGCGATCTTCGAACGCGAGGGCGAGGCCGCCTTCCGCGCCCGCGAGACGGCGGCGCTGCAAAAGGCCGTCGCCGGCCCCGAGGCGGTCGTGGCCCTGGGTGGGGGCGCCCTGCTTCGTACCGAAAATCGCTCTCTCGCCGAAGCCGCCGGGCCCGTGGCTGCGCTCGCCGCGCCCGAGGCCGTGCTCCGCGCGCGGATCGGCGGCCAGGCCGGCACGCGCCCCCTGCTGGCGCCGGGGCCGGACGGCTCCGACCGGCTGGCGGGCCTGCTCCGGGAGCGGGCCGCG
>JBIIYJ010000450.1:0-3574 GCA_044346855.1 Kiritimatiellia bacterium | reverse complement strand
GGCTGAAACTGGCCTTCGCGGCCCTGGTGCCGCTGGCGCTCGCCGCCTCGGCCCCGCGGGAGGCTCAGGACGACAGCACCCTGACCCGCACGTCCGGGTAGGGATGGCGCGAAAGGCCGGCCTCGCACCGGGCGGAGCCCTCCGCCCCCTCGGCATACCGGCGGGCGTTGCTCCCGTTGTTCCATTTTTCGGAACGACGAGGCGGATGGGGCAGATGAGTCGCCAGGGCCGTCGCGACCCGGATCCGGGGGCTGACCCCCAGCTTGTAGAGCCGGCGCCCCAGGTCGTCGTCCTCCTGCCCCCAGCCCACGTAGGTTTCGTCGAACCCGTTGACCTCGCGCAGGACCGACGCGGACAGGGCGAAATTGGAGGAGCGCAGGCGGGGCTTGGACTTCACGGCCAGCCCCTGGCGGCGGAGCGCGGCGTAAAAGCGGTACCGCAGGTGCAGCCAGAAAAGCCGGCGCCGGTTGCGGAAAGAGGCCAGTTTCTCGAACCGCCCCTGCCGGACCGCCTGCTCCGTCACCCCCCCCGCCTCCTCGCGCTCCAGCATGATCACGTCGCCCAGGGAAACCTCCCGGGCCCCCAGGCCGGCGGTGTGAATGTCGAGCCAGCGGGCATGGGGAATGGTGTCCTGGTCCAGGAACGCCAGCAGGTCGCCCCGGGCCCGGGCAATGGCGTTGTTGCGGCTGCGGGCCGCGCGGAAATCCTCGTGAGGCTGCCAGACGTGCACCAGGGAGAACGGCATCTCCGGGGCGGCCTGGTCGAGCATCTCGGCGGTCTCATGTCCGGAGCCGTCGTCCGCCACCAGCACCTCAACCGGAAGAACGGTCTGGCGCACGAGGCCGAGAAGGACAAGGCGCAGGGTGGCGGGTGAGTTGAAGGTCGTGACAATGACGCTGACGGGAAACCGGCTCATGTCAGGGCCTCCGCCCGAAAATCCCGAAAAGTGGTGGAGGATAGGGGATTTGAACCCCTGGCCTCTTGAATGCCATTCAAGCGCTCTACCAACTGAGCTAATCCCCCACGGAATGCCGGAAGTGCGACCTTCCAGCGAAGATTCTCTTTATAGTCAAAACAGGAGGCGGATGTCAATAATTAGTGGCTTCTTTTTTTCAGGATCCCGGCTTGCCCTCCCCCGCCGGGGGGGGCGTGGCCAGGTACAATTCCATCAATTTGGCGTATTTCATGAAGACGCCGAACCCCGAGCACATGGCGATGATGACGCCGCGGATGCCGTCGAAGATGCCTCTCTTCAGGATCAGGGCCTTGAACAGCCGCCAGACCGGGCGCAGCAGCAGGTCGCGCCATAGGAACGGGTACCGGGCGTCGTACATCGACTTGGCCGCGATGGTGGAGAACTGGTTCATGGTCTTGATCTGGTCGTAGATGTCCTCGTAGGTGTAGTGGTGGAGATGGCCTTTCAGCAGCTTCACCTCCCCGTCCACGGTCGTGCGGTCGTGGGGCTCGTGGCCCCCGCAGGTCCCCTTGTCCTTGCGGAACAGGCGGAGCTTGATGTCGGGATACCACTCGCCATGCCGGATCCACTTGCCCAGGTAAAACACCATGCGGGGAAACATGTAGCCCGCGAAGAGGCGGTTGGAGCCGGATTCGAATTCATGGCGGATCTCGGCCAGCAGCGCCGGGGAAATCTCCTCGTCGGCGTCGATGAACAGCAGCCAGGGGCCGTGGGCCAGCTCCTTGATCAGGTTCTTCTGGCCGATATAGCCCAGCCACTCGTGCTGGTAGACCCGGTCGGTATATTCCCGGCAAATCTCGACCGTGCGGTCCTTGCTGAAGCTGTCGACCACGACGATCTCGTCCGCCCACTTGACGCTTTCCAGGCAGCGGCGGATGTTCCGCTCCTCGTCGCAGGCCGTGATGCAGGCTGAAATCTTGTCTCGCACGCGCACTCCTAGTTAGGCCGTCAAGAGCCGGACGACCGCCTCCGCGGCCGCCCCGGGAGGAATCGACGCCAGGGCCGCCGCCGCCGCGGCCGACTCCCGGGCGATCGCCGCGTTCCCTTCCACCCCCGCCGGCCTGAGAATAATGTGCCCCTGCCCCAGCGGCCCGGTCCGCCCGGGATCGGTCAGCCCGAACACGGCCGCCACCGGCGCGCCCGCCGCCGCCGCCAGATGCATGGAGCCGCTGTCGTTGCACAGGACCGCCCGGCTCAGCTTGAACAGGGCCGCCAGCCCGGCCAGGTCCGTCCCGCCCGTCAGGTCAACCACGGCCTCCGGCGCCGCGGCCCGGATCGCCTCCGCGGCCGGCCGGTCGTCCGCCATGCCGCACACGATCACGCCGCAGCCGGTCGCCCGGACCGCCGCCGCGGCCGCCGCCGCGAAATGGCCGGCCGGCCAGCGCTTCGAGGCCCCGCGCGCCGCGCCCGGCGCCACCGTCAGCCAGGGGCCGTGCGCCGGAAATCCGGGCCGACCCGCCGCCGCCTGCCGAAGGCGCTCCCGCATCCCCGCCAGCGACTCCTCCGGAACCCGCAGGATTCCGTCGAGGAGCGGCGGGACAGCCGGTGGCTCGACCCCGAACAGGGCAAAGTAGTCGAGGGACTGGTGCAACGAGCCTGAATAGGATAGCGGATGCACCGCCCGCGTCAACAGAAAGCGCCTGAGCCGGCCCGGGAAACCGAGCCGCTGCGGAACCCCGGCCAGGAAGGGAACCCAGGCCGACCGGAACGAATTCGGCAGCGCCACGGCACGGGCGGGAGCCAGGCGGCGGAGCTCGGCGGCGGCCCGGAAATCCCCCGCGAAACCGGGCGGAAGGGGCTGAACCGCGTCCACGCACGGACAGAGGGCCCAGAATGGCCCCAGGGAGGCCCGGCAGCCCAGGATGAGGCGCACGTCCGGCCTGGCGCGCTTGAAGGCCGCCAGGGCCGGCAGGGCCATCACGCTGTCGCCCAGCCAATTCAGGCCGCGGACCCACAGGATGGCGCCTTCGGGGAGCGGCTCAGCGGAGGGAGCAGATGCGGGAAATGCACTCATCCAGGGTTCCTGTTCCTGAGGATAGTTCGATCTCCACCCGGAGATACAGGATCGGCAGGCCGCCCGTCTCGAGCGGCGGGAACCGGACCGCGTCCTTTTCGGTCGTCACCAGGGCGTCCACGCCGGAGCGGACGGCCGTCTCGACGAGGGCCTGTAGCTCCTCCCGGGAATACCAGTGATGGTCGGCGAAGCGCTCGCGCCGGATCAGCTCGGCGCCCTGCTTCTCAAGCTCCCGCTCGAACCCCTCGGGGGAGGCGATGCCCGAAAGCGCCGCCACGCGCATCCCGCGCAAATCCGCGAGGGGCCGGGTGGCGTCGGAATAGACGTCCTGCAGGTGCCGGGCCTGGTGGCGGCAGGCGATGATCTCGGCGGTCGGGTTGAGGAACCGGAGGCGGGTCTCCAGCTCGGGCGGGGCCCCGTCCTCGCACTTGGTCAGGAAGATGTAGCTGGCCCGGCGGATGTTGGTAATGGGCTCGCGCAGGATGCCGCGCGGCAGCACGTTGCCGTTGCCGAAGGGGTTGCGGCTGTCGACCAGGACGATGTCCAGCCGGTGGTGCAGCTCGGGGTGCTGGAAGCCATCGTCC
>JBIIYJ010000152.1:0-12194 GCA_044346855.1 Kiritimatiellia bacterium | reverse complement strand
GGCTACGCCCGAGCCGATGCTGAGCGCCTGGCCGCCCACGTTCCATTGTGCGCCGGACAGAAGCGCCACCGTGTTCGTATGGGACGCGTTGCCGATGACGCTGGCGCCGCCGTTGGTCGTCCCGGCGGGATTGAGGCTGTAGTCGTCGATCACCAGCCTTACGGGCGCCAGGTTGGGTCCCGTGCCGATGTTCAGCGCGCCGCCGGAGAACTGGACGTCCATGCCGTCCAGGGCGCCGTTGCTCAGCACCAGCGTGCGCCCCGCGTCGTTCAGGGAAAGGCCGCCGGCGTTGATCAGGGCCGAGGTTTCGTCCACGACCAGGGAGTTGTTCGTCGCCAGGCCGGCGCCCCAGGTCAGCGCGCCGTTCTTCAGATCCCACGTCGTCCCGTTGCGGACCGCAACCGTGTTATTCGAGGAGGCGGAGCCGACCGTCAGGCCGACGGAGGACAGGGAGGCCGACTCCGCGTCCAGCCAGTTACCGGCGGAGCCGGCGGCCCCGAGAACGATGCCGTTGGAGGCGGTCAGCGTCGACCCGTTGCTGACGACCAGGCCGTTGTTGACTCCCAGGATGGAGACCAGGCCGGCATTCATCACCGAGCCGGTATTGATGATTCTCAGCACATTGCCGGTGGAGGTGGCAAACCCGATCGTCATGTTCTTGCCGGCCAGATTCCAGGCGGAGGCCGGATCCGACACCAGGATCAGGTTCGAACTGGCGGCGGCGGCATTGCCCAGGTTGACCCCCGAACGGATCACCGTGCTTCGAAGGATCTGATTGCCTTTGACGCCGGGCCCGAAGGTAAAGGCGCCCGTCGCTTCATTGCTGATGACGCAGTCCGAAACGAGGTTGATCCCGCTCGAGAAGGAAATTCCATTCACGCTTGCACCCCCGCTGAAGATCGTGCAATTTGTCATGGTGCCTCCCGCCATCTGGACATTGGCAATAGCGGTCCAGGGCGAGTTAATCGCAAATCCAATCCTGCAGTTCTGCAGGACCCTGCCGTTAAGCACGGCCACATTTGGCGAGGCATTGCTGAACACCCGGCAGTCCACCAGGGTTCCCGCCCCATAATACACGCCGCCGATTTTTGAAGCCCCGCCAGCCCCGTTGAAGCCGTTGCCAATAATATCGGTGTTGGTGACGGTGCCTCCCGTCATCATGCAAATGCCTGCGCCGAAACTCTGGTCGTTCCCAGAGCGCGACTGATTGTTGATCACCTGGGAATCCCGGATCGTGCCGCCACTCATATAGACGCCCAGGCCATAGGTTCCGTAACCCAGGGCCGCATTGCTGCTGATTTCGCACCCCCACAGGGTTCCGCCCGACATCGAAACCCCGCCGCCCCAGGGATAGCCTGAGGAATCAGAGCCGTAGGGCCTGTTCGTATTGGCCGTGATGACGCAATTAGAGACCATTCCGCCCGTCATGAAGATCCCGCCGCCCCCGTTCAGGGCTCCCAATCCTCCATTCGCCCCGGGATCAGCGAGCAAACCCCTTCGGATGGTCAGGTTGGCAAGAAGGGCATCGGCATGCGTAATCTTGAAAATCCGGTTGGACTGGATCCCGACACGTTCCACGATCGTCTCGTGGCGCAAGCCCGACCCTATAATAGAAACAGCCTTGTTCACGAGCACCTCGGCCGTGACCCCGTAGGCGCCGGAGGCGACGTAGATGACGTCGCCGGGGCTCGCGTTGTTGACCGCGTTGCTGAGGGTGGCCCAGGCCTGGGGCCAGCTCGCGCCCGTGTTGGCGTCGCTGCCCGTCGTGGAGACGAACCGGTCGGCGCCCCGCGCCGTACCAAGACCAAACCCGGCTGCCAGGGCCAGGACACACAACCGCTTCGCAACACGCACGCTACTCATTGGACATTCCCTCCTAGAAAAAAACGATCTTCCCGGGGCCGCCTCGCGGCCCGGGCCTTCCCGCCCCCCCTTGAGCCTACCGCCCGCGAATCGCCCGAACGTCCTGGGCGATCCCGATCACGGCCGAGAGCCATTCCTTGATCAAGCGGCCCGCGACCAGCGCCGCGAATCCGGTGATCCAGCAGGAAAGAAACAGGAACAGCCCGTCCAGGAACCGGTTGTCCGAATTTCCCCGCCAGAAAAGCGGGATGGACACGCCCCGGGACTCGCACCAGACGCCCACCATGACGGGCGCGCTCATGACGGCCAGAAAGATAAAGAGCATCTCGCCCCAGAGGGCCGCCAGCATGCCCGCGATGGGCGCCGCCACGAATTCGGACTCCGGCAGCTCGCGGATCTGGCCGCCCCGCACAAACATCGTCTGCAGCGCTAGAAACCCGCCGTAAAGAAGGCCCAGCAGCATCAGGGCGTAACCCAGCCCTTCCACAAAAGACTGATGCCGGAGAACGGGCCACATGCGGCACCAGTCGGAAAAGGCAAACAGCGCCAGCAGGACCGCGGCCAGCTGAACCAGGAATCCAAGCCCCTTGCGCAAGACCGGCCCGCGGTTCAGCGCCTCTAGGGCCGGCTCGACGCAAAGCCATCTCCAAACAGAAAAAGGCGCCTGTGTTCCGTCACTCATATAACCCCTCCTTTGGAAATGAGCAAAACGCACCGTCCTTCTATTATAAGACAAAAAGCAGATCGTCAAAGCATTAAGTTCCATCCCCCCGGGTTCATTTTAAACGCTTTACTACCCGGGCAGTTTTCCCTATCGTATGACTCCCGGATGCAGCCAGCCCCGCACCTTCCGGAGAAAGCCTATGCCCTCAGCCGAAACCAGCCCCAAACCCGCCCTCCGCTACAAGCGAATCCTGCTCAAACTGAGCGGCGAGGTCCTACAGAACAAGCAGAACGGGATGGCCATCGATCCCGACATCCTGCGGCGCATGGCCGAAATGATCCGGGATGTCCACCAGCGGGGCCTCGAGATCGCCATCGTGATCGGCGGCGGCAACATTTTCCGCGGCAGCGCCGGCGAATTGCGGGGCATCGACCGCAATTCGGGCGACTACATGGGCATGCTGGGCACCATCATCAACGCCCTCGCCCTCCAGGACGCGCTCGAAAAACTGCACGTCGACACCCGGGTGCAGACGTCCATCGAGATGAAGCAGGTCGCCGAGCTCTTCATCCGCCGGCGGGCCATCCGCCACCTCGAAAAGGGCCGCGTCGTCATCTTCGGCGGCGGCACCGGCAACCCCTACTTCACCACCGACACCACCGCGGCGCTCCGCGCCAGCGAAATCGGGGCCGAGGTACTCCTCAAGGCGACCAAGGTGGCCGGCGTCTACGACACCGATCCCGCCAAGGACCCCTCCGCCAAGCTCTACACCCACCTCACCTACCTGGAAGCCCTCACCCGCCAGCTCCGGGTCATGGACGCCGCCGCCTTCTCCCTCTGCATGGAAAACCACATTCCGATCATCGTCTTCAGCCTGTTCCAGGACAACACGCTGACCCGGATCCTCGAGGGCGAGGCCGCCGGCACGCTGGTAACGGATTAATTCACAGGAGCACCCGCCATGGAATCCATCGACGACATTCTGCTGGAAACGGACGACAAGATGGCCAAATCCCTCTCCATGCTGCACGAGCAATTCGGCGGCATGCGGACCGGCAAGGCCTCGCCCCACATGGTTGAAAATGTCAGCGTGATCTACTACGGCGCCCCCACCCGCCTGCGCGAACTGGCCGGCATCTCGACCCCCGAGCCCCGGCTGATCGTCATCAACCCCTACGACAAGAACGCCCGCGACGGCATCGTCAAGGCCATCCACGCCGCCAATCTCGGCTTCACCCCCATGGACGACGGCCGCGTCATCCGCATTCCCATCCCCGAACTGAGCGAAGAACGCCGCAAAGAAATGATCAAGGTCATGAAGCGGATGGCTGAAGAGGCCCGCGTCTCCGTCCGCAACGTCCGCCGCGACATGAACGAAGCCGTCAAGAAGCTCCAGAAGGACGGCGGCTGCACCGAGGACGAGCGCGACAAGGGCCTGCAGGACGTCCAGACCAGCACGGACGAATACATCGGCAAGATCGACGGCATGGTGGCGGCCAAGGAAACGGAACTCATGCAGGTGTAGCGGAAGGGGCGGGAAGGTCGCGGAGCGGAGAGACCGCTCCAATTCCGCCCCGTGTTTTGCCTTGACCCTCCGCGAACCCCGGCGTATTGTTATTCGAAAGAAGAATTGTAGCCCGGGAGATGACGATGGACGGCGAAAAAGAGAAAAAAGATACGCCCGAGGCCAACATTCCGCCCAAGCTGGACCTGAAGCAGGCGGTCATTCCCCCGGCCCAGCCCAAAAAGGCAACGACGCGCATCGACATGGCCGCCGCCGCCATGATTCCCGAGGAAAAATCCAAGACCACCCGCATCAACCTGGGCGCCTTTGGAGCCGATACGGGCGTCCCCAAGACCATCAAGATCCAGCGGCCGAGCGAAGCGTCCACCATCAAGCTCAACCGCCCTCCGGCCGCCGCCGCACCCCCTTCGGCCGCGCCCGCCGCCCCGCCCTTCACGCAAGCGCAAAGCAAGCGCCAGACCTCGCGCATTTCCCTCCAGGAAGCCTTCATCGCCCCGGCCGAAGGCCAGACCCCCGGCGCTCCCGCGGCCGAAGCCCCCCAGCCCCCCGGCCCCAAGACCATCCGCATCAAGCGCCCCGGAGGCGATTCCGCCGGCTCCTCCATCCCGCTCCAGGAACCCGCTCCCGCGGCTGCCGCTCCGGCCGCCGAACCCGCCACGGAAGCCGGGCCTCCCACCCAGCGCAAAACCATCAAGCTGCGCCGCCCCGGCGGAGCCGATGGTGAAGGCGGCCGCCTCGCCGTCACCCTTCCCAAGGCCGCGGCCGATTTCGCCGCCGCCCAGGCTGCGGGCGTCGTCGACACCGATGAACCCTCCCCCCTCTTCGCCGTCATGGCCCTCGTCACCGTGCTGATCTGCGGCGTGCTGGTCTATATGTTCTGCGCCCAGACCTTCCCCAGCCTCGGCCTCTCCTGGCCCGGCCAGGTTCCCACCCTGCGGTAAGAGAAAAAAGGCAACTCGTCGCCTGTTTGCAGGAGCGGAGCTCTGTCGTGCAATGGGCCGCTAGCCCTTCAATCGCCACCGGCCCGGCCACCGCGCCTCATACTCGTCAAAGAGCCGCTGGAACACGGCATACTCACCCAGCCGCTTCATATCCCCCAGCAGGATGACCTTGCTGCGGCCCCGGGTCAGCGCCACGTTCAACCGCCGGGGATCGGACACATGATCCGAGGGCGTTTCGGGCGGACACAGCGACACCAGCACCACGTCCGCCTCGCCGCCCTGAAACCGGTCAACCGTATCCACGCAGCTGCGCCACAGCCCCTCCCGCCCCGGAAACCGTCCGCCCAACAGCGTCCGGATCCTGGCCACCTGCGCCCGGTACGGCGAAATGACCGCCACCTCCGCGCCCCGCCCGGAATCCGGAGCCGCCGGCTCCGCCCCGCAGGCGGTCAAGGCCTCCAGGAAATCCGCCACCCACGCCGCCTCGCCGTCGTGCACGCGGGGCCGCCCGCCCCCGGGCACGTCCACCACCAGCACCGGCCGGGCCGGATCGAGCGCCGCCGCCAGAGGATGCCGCTCCCAGTCCGCCAGCCCCTCCAGCCGGCGCACCGCCACGCCCGGATTACCGGGGCTTAGCCGGCCGCCGTACCAGACCGCCGCGGGGGCCGCCCCCACGCCTTCGCTCATCCGATACTGCCGCTCCAGCTCCACCAGCACCGGGGCCTTCCCCGCAAGCCGCTCCCGGGCCAGCTCGAACAGGGAAACCGAGAGCGCCGGCCACACCCCGTCCGTTTTCGTCTCCGCCCGAACCACCGGAGGCAGCTGCCGGTCGTCCCCGATCAGGACCAGCCGCCGCCCCCAGCTGGCCGCGCCCAGTCCCAGCGGCACAGTCATCTGCGAGGCCTCGTCCACCACGACCCACTCGAACTCGCCCAGCACCGGGTCGAGCGCACCTCCGGCCAGGGTGCTGGCCGTCACCCCGACCAGCCGGGCCTCGCCGACCAGCCGCTTGACGGCCCCGACAGCCGGCCCCGCCGCCTTCAGCTTGGCCGCAAGCGTCAGCGGCCGGATGCGCGCCGGAACCGCGCCGTCCCCCCCGAGCCGCACGACGGGAAGCCCCGCCGCATCCAGCGGGGCCGCCTTCTCCAGCGCCTGGTCCAGCGCCCGGTTCGTGGCCGCCACCAGCAGCACGCGGGGCTGGCCCGGCCCCCGCAGCATCGCCTCCACCAGGGCCCCGATCAGCATCGTCTTGCCCGACCCCGGGGGCCCCGACACCAGCTGGATGTCCCGCGTCCGCACGGCGGCCTCGGCGGCCTCGCGCTGCCTGGCGTTTTCCCGCAGCCGCTCCCACACCGGCGGCGCCAGCAGCGCCTTCATGTCCGGGACCGCGGCGTCTCGCTCCGGCCCTTTCGTCCCGCGGACCAGCACGTCCTTCAGCCGCGACGGCCTGGACAAAAAGCGGTACAGGGCCGCAAGCTGCCGCCGGGTCAGCTTCTCGTCCGGATAGGAATCCACCCACACCGGGACCAGCCCGGGCTCAGCCTCCCACGCCAGGACCAGGTCGTCCGGCCCCGTCGCCATCACCGTGCCCAGCGCGGCGCGGCCGCCGATCGGCCCGCCGGCATCCGAAATCAGCACCGTATCCCCGGGCCGGAACTCGCTCCGGTTCCCGCCCTCCACCGCCAGGCGCATGACCGGCCGGGAGCCCTCCGCCGTTTCCAGCGTTTCCGCCTTTCCCCCGCCGGCCAGGCGGACCGCATGCCCCTCGGCCAGCCGCATCTCCGGCGTGGTCTTCCACAGCCGCGCCAGCGACCCGCGCACCGCCGCCAGCTCCGCGTGCACCTGGGAAGCATAATGCCGGAAACAGGCGGCGTCAGCCTCGTCCAGCTGCCCCGCAGGCTCGCGGTCCCACTCCGCCTCGGAAAGGTCGCGCGGATCCTCATGCCCCGAAAGGCCGGCCACCACATCGCACGCCGTGTTGCACCGGCAGCGGTTGCAGGCATTCAGCCGGTCCTTGAATTCGGGCGGCTCGCCCAGCTCCAGCAGGACCAGCCGGTTCCGGATATCCACCGCTTCGCGAAGCCGGTCCAGCGTCAGCTCCACCCGGCGCATGATGTCCGACTTGCCCGCCGCATCGGCGTTGCCGCTGTATAATAGAAAGGCATGCAGGGGGTCGGCCTTGACCTCGTTGCGCGCCATCAGCATGGCGGCGTAGCTGATGAGCTGGAACAGATGGCCCAGCTCCACCTCGCCGTTCTGCGCCTGACCCCGCGCCGCCAGGCGGCCGCGGGAGCGCCCCGTCTTCAGCTCGCCCAGGATCAGCGGCCCCTCGCCCGGCCGTTCCCAGATGGCATCGATTCGCCCCTTGAGCCCCAGCCCGGGGGAGAGCCGGAACGTTTCGGAAACCAGCTCCGACTGCTTCCGCATCCCGTCGGCCCACCGCTTGAGCCGCGCCAGGTGAACCCGGGAATCCGCGGCCACCTGGAGGGGATCCAGGTCCGCCAGGCCGATCTTGAGGGACTGCGCCTCGAGCGCCCGGGCCATCGCCTCCTCGAGCTCCCCGTCGCCGCAGCCTTTCCAGATCAGGGGAAAGAGGGCGTGCACGAGGTTCCCCCGGATCAGGGGCAGGCTCGGAGTGTCTCCGCTGAAAAAGGAAACCAGCCGCTGCCGCTCGCAGAATTCGAAGTGCGTGGCGTCGCTGACGCTGAAAAGCCAGTCGGGCTCGAGAACGAACAAACTGGTGCGGGTGAAGCGCCACTCCTCCGGCCCCCCGGACAGATGCATGAATCCGATGACCGGCGCCTCCGCCAACCCGAACGCCTTGTCCAGGATGGCCGACTGCGTTTCCGTGCAGGCCTCGGGCGCCAGCCGGATGCGGGCCTCGCCGCCCTCCCCCGCCAGGATCCGGATCAGCCCGGCGGCCCGATCGAAGGAAACGGCCGACCCCTGCAGATAGGAGCGATCGCAGGTCTCGCCGGAAAAACGGCAGCAGACGCAGGCCGCGGGGCGCCAGGAAAGCGGAGCCGTCGTCACGGCTGCCGTCCAGCGGAGGCCGGCGGGCGGGCCGGCGCGGCTGGCTTGTGGATCCGGACCGGCAGGCCGGTCCTCACGAAGCGGCTCAGGGTCAGCACGTCGCGGTTGATCAGCCGGAAGCAGCCGTGCGATTCCATGGACCCGATCGACTCCGGGTGCGGCGTGCCGTGGATGCCGAAACCGGGGCGGCTGAGCCCGATCCAGTAGACGCCGACCGGATTGTTGGGGCCGGGCGGAAGGCGCAGGGACCGGCCGATGGCGCGGGCGCGCGGGCTCTCCGGATAGTTGGCGGGATTGAAGGTGTAATCGGGGTTGGGCGCGAACACGGACATTTTCAGCTCGCCCGCCGGGATGCGGGTGTGATCCCGCGCCACGGAGCAGGGAAACGACAGCAGGGGGCCCCCGTTGGTTCCGTAAACGCGGAGGCGGAACGAAACTGGATCGATCTCCACCCGGTCGGGCGTCGGAATGGATGGCGGGGGCTGCCAGTTCAGGACGGCGACGGCGACGCCCGCGGTGACGGCGGTCCAGTCCATGCCCGGATTGATGGCCTGGAGAAAAGGCTCCGACTGGCAGAAGGTCTCGGCCAGCCATTCGGGGAGCGACTCGCAGGCCATGGAGGGAACCTTGGAGGCCTCCTCCCAGTCCTTGGGCGCCCGCCCGATCGCCGCCAGGTCGCGGGGCTGGATGGTGTAGAGCCCCATGACGGGCCGCTCATCCCGCAGCAGGGCGGCCAGGGCGGCCTCCTCGGTGGCGTGGCCGCGCGACCGCATGAAATCGGCCAGGGCCGCGCGGGTGCGGGCGCCGGAGCGGTTGTCCATCAGCCCGCAACTGAAACCCTGCCTCGCCAGGAGCACCTGAACTGTCACGATCCGGTAGGGCTCGTCGGGCAAATTCTCCAGGATCGACTGGGCCCCAACGGACCCGGCCGACAGGAGGAACGCGGCAATGAGGGCATAACGCTTCATGGTGTGTGAAGGATGATAATGCTTTCCCCCGAAAAAGCATATTCGAAAATCGTTATCTCCAGAACTGCTGGAAGGCTTCGGTCAGGGCGGTCATGTCCGTCCCCGCCAGGGCGCGGCCGGTGGCGGCGGCAGGGTCGCGCGTTTCGCGGAGGGCGGCGGCGTAGCGGGCGGGAAGGGCGCGCCAGGGTTCCGACTTGCGATCGCCCTGGTGCAGGAAATACAAAAATCCCCAGGCCAGGGCGTAGTGCTCGCGCCGGACCCGCTCGTCCTTCGCGTAGAACCCGGGATAATCGAGGGCAAAGAGGCGGCTCAGGTCCAACTGCCCGGCCTTGGCCATGGTGGCAAGCAGGGCGGCCGCGGCCGGGTCCTTTTCCACCTTGACCCTGCGGCCGGCGAACTCGACATGGCTGAAGAGCTGGGCGTAGCCCTCGTTGAACCAGGGGGCGGCCTGGATCCGGCCGAACGCCTCGTCCAGATACTGGTGGAACGCCTCGTGGTAGACGGTGGCCAGGACGGCGCGGCGGTTGCCCAGCCCCCCGCCCTCCTCGAGCGGGCGGATCGCCAGTTCCCGGTGAGCCGGAACCCAGACCCCGGCCGTCCACGCCTGGTCGGGGCCGACATACCGCACGTATTCCTCCGACGTGCCGAAAATGCGGATCACGGCCACCTCGCGGTTCTCCTCCCAGGGCGGCACGGCGGCCTCCCAGGAGACGCGGAGCGCTTCCGTGTCCTCCAGCACGGCGTCCACCAGTTGCGACTTGCCGGACTTGATGTTGGACAGGATGATGGTATGGGGCCCTTCGACCGCCCACCAGCCCTTCATGTTCCGGATGCCTTCGCGCGCGCGCCGCAGGCTTTCCTCCCTTGGCGCAAGCGGCTTGCCCGCCGGCGCCGGGGCGCCCTGGGGAAAGGCGGCCGAGGGCGCCGCGCGGCGGCCCAGGTACTGGATCGACGGCAGCAGGTCCTCCAGGAACGCAGACTCAACGGAATCGGCCTTCGCGTCGGGGGAGGGCTCGAGCAGGACGAACCGCCAGAATTCCGGCCCGGACTTGAGCCGGAAGGCGCAGGCCAAGCCTGGCGCGGGCGCGGGTTTCCTGAAAAGATACGCGTCGGACATGGCGAAAGGCCGGTTCCGCGTCAGGCGCTCGGCCGGCGGCGGCTGGGGAAGGCCCCAGAAAACGCCCAGCCAGCGGGACAGTTCGTCCCCTCCCCAGGACCGTCCGGACGAGGGGTTCACCGCAAGGAGTCGGGCCACCTCCTCACGGGGCATCCAGTCGGCCTTCCAGTCGGGCGGCGGCAAGGTGGCCGCGGCGAGGATCAGGCGGGTTCCGCGAGGGTCGACCCACCGGCCCTCGCGTTGTTTCCAGCGCCAGGCCTCGAGCGGATTTTGCAGTTCCATCGGCGTCCGCTTCCCGTTCGCCTCCATGTAGCCGTCCATGATGGCGGGCGGCGGCAGGGGGTCGGCCTCGGCGCCGGAGGGCAGGAGCAGGCGCAGCCCCGAATCGGGCATTTCGGCGGCGCGGGTGAAGCGGAGGCGGACATCGGCCGCGTCGGCGGCACAGGCCAGGCCGAACATCAGCCAGAGTGCGGGCAGCGCCCTCACGGCTAGTCCCGGGTCCGGAACGCGTCCCGGTTGACGGGCAGGCGCAGCAGGATGAACATGACAACCGGATAGATCATGTTGAAAAACAGCTCCACGGCGACCTGGACGATTTTCAGGGCCAAAGCGGAGTCCGGGTTGACGACATCGCGGAAAGTCCAGCTGACGCCGGCATGGGACAGCGCCAGGACCATCTCGGCCACGCAATAGAGAAGCGCCAGGGTCAGGCCCCAGGGCCTGAACCGGAGCAGGCCGATGCCGCTGACAACCAGCGCCCCGCTCAGGAAGATGCTGAACACGCTGAGAAAGACGAGCCAGCCCGAGTAGAAAGGCGAATTGCCATGGACGCCGGCCGCTCCGGCCAGGGTGAAGACCATGAGCAGGGGAAGACAGATGAAGCCCATGGCGCCGAACACGATATTGCAGATGCCGAACACCTTCACGGCCATCGGCCGGGCGGGCTCGTCCGGGGCGGCGGCGCCCGGGGCCCCCGAAAAGACATCGATGTAGGCTCGCCAGACGGATTCGCCCTCCCGGGCGATGCGGGTATCGTCGCCAATCGCCCCCTGCCGCTTCAGCGCCTCCAGGGCGGCGGCATCGACCGGCCCGATGGCCTGGTTTTCGGCGTTCACGTAGAAAAATCTCATGGCCGTTCCTCTCCGAGAATCAGCTCCCGGAGAGCACGGGTCGATTCGACCGCCAGGCCGCGATCCACGAGTTCGGACAGCCGGGCCGGGCCGTAGCGGTCGATGCGGGTCTCGAGGGCCAGGAGCCACTCCAGGCTGCGGGCGATGGCTTCCCGGCCGTCTTCCCGGTACGGATACTGGTCCATGGAATACCAGCCCTTGTAGTCGAGCCGGCGCAGCCAGAACAGCAGCTCGACGTATTCCACCGTGTGGACGGAGCCGACGATCATGTCGTCGTCCCACGAGCGGTAGTTGTCGTTGAAATGCAGGTGGAACAGGCGCCCCTGGCGCGCGAGCAGGGAGGCGCTTTCCGAGACGTTTTCGCCGGCCGCGAAGGCGTGCCCGACGTCGATCGTGACGCCGACGTTGTCGCAGCCCGTGGCCAGGGCCGCCAGCAGCGCATCGGCCGCCCGGGCCAGCCCCGCGTAGGAATGGGTGCGGGGCTCGGACGGCTTGTATTCCAGGGCCAGGCGGATGTCCTTGCGGTAGCCGGCGCACTCGCGGACCGCCTCCACCAGCCAGTCCCAGGCGCGGATGAAGTCGCCCTGGAACGGGTAATCATACCCGTCCTGCCCGGGCCACAGATTGATGAGCGGGCAGCCGAGCTCGGCGGCCACGTCCATCATCTCGCGCGTCTCGGCCACAGCCTGGCGGCGGATCGCCGGGTCGCGGGAGGTGAAGGCGCCCCGGCCCCAGACCTTGCGGGAGAAATGGTCGGGAATGATGGAGGCGCAGGCCAGGTTGTGGCGCGCGAGCAGGGTCTTGACCTCGGCCACGTTGCGGCCGGTGACATCCCAGGTGCCGACCAGCTCGACGCCGGTGATGCCGGGAATGGAGGCGGCCTGGGCGACCATCTCCTCCTTGGGCAGCACGTCCTTGTAGCCGGACGAGAGGAAGCGGTCGCAGGTGTTTCC
>JBIIYJ010000449.1:0-3577 GCA_044346855.1 Kiritimatiellia bacterium | reverse complement strand
GCTCCCACGTTGAGGAATTCGTCGGCGCGGGCGTCGACCTGATCATCATCAGCCCCAAGGAGGCCCAGCCCCTCACCGAACCCGTCGCCAAGGCGATGGAGAGCGGCATTCCCGTCATCGTGCTCGATCGCGCCGTGCTGGGCGACAAGTACACCTGCTTCATCGGGGCCGACAACCGGAAGATCGGCAAGGCGGCCGGCGAATGGATCGTGAAGACCCTGGGCGGCAAGGGCAAGGTCGTGGAGCTCAAGGGGCTGATGACCTCCACCCCCGGCCAGGACCGCAACGCCGGCTTTCGCGACGGCATCGCGGGCTCGGGCATCGAGGTGGTGTTCGAGGCCGACATGAAGTGGCTCGAGCCCGACGCCCGCAAGGAGATGGAATCAGCCCTTGCGCGCTTTGACAAGATCGACCTCGTCTACGCCCACAACGATCCCGGCGCGCACGGCGCCTTCCTGGCCGCCAAGGCCGCGGGGCGGGAAAAGGAGATGCGCTTCGTCGGCATCGACGCCCTTCCCCACGAGGGCGTGGCCTATGTGGCCCAGGACATTCTCAGCGCCACGTTCCAGTATCCCACCGGCGGCGCGGAAGCCATCGACACCGCCCTCACGATCCTGAAGGGCGAATCCGTTCCGAAAACCATTGTGCTCGGCTCCCGGGTGTTCACGAAGGACAACTACCAGTCGGGCGGCCTTCCCATCAAGTGATCGCCGGTTGTGTCGCAAGCGAGAGGCGTGCAACCGGGATTGGCGGGGTTGCAGCGGTCCCGTAGGTCCCGCTGAACCCGCGAAAAGGCATCACCATGAATATCGGCTCACGACGCGAATTGTTCGTCGATCGGGTTCTCGTCGAAACGCTTGACGGTATCGACTTCAAGCTCCACACGCCCCAGCCGGCGCCCCCTCCCGTGAACACGATCCGGGGGCATTACATGACCGTCTTCCAGGATGGGCCCCTTTTCCGGGCTTATTACCGCCAGTACGATCCCTCGTATACCGGCGAGAAGAAGGACGGCTGCCAGGGCGAGATCACCTGCTACGCCGAAAGCGCCAGCGGCATTGAGTGGAGCTACCCCGACCTGGGCCTGTTCGAGGTGAACGGCTCGCGCCACAACAACACCGTGCTGCGCCTGCCCCCTTACAGCCACAATTTCTCGCCGTTCAAGGACGCCAATCCGGCCGCTCCGGCGACAGCCCGCTACAAGGCGCTGGCCGGTA
This sequence comes from Kiritimatiellia bacterium, assembly GCA_044346855.1. Taxonomy (GTDB): domain Bacteria; phylum Verrucomicrobiota; class Kiritimatiellia; order CAIKKV01; family CAIKKV01; genus CAIKKV01. The sequence goes on along the minus strand of JBIIYJ010000449.1, from coordinate 2,360 downwards.
CGCACGCCAAGGGCGGCATCCCGGGCGGCGGATTGCATGCGTTCCAGTCGCCCGACGCCATCCACTGGGATCTGATGCAGGCCGGGGCGGTTCTCGATTATGGCGACTTCGCGTTCGATTCGCAGAACGTGCCTTTCTGGTCGGAGGCGGAGGGCTGCTACGTCTGCTATTTCCGCACCTGGAAATGCTCCCAGGGCAAGCTGCGCGCCATTCATCGGAGCACGTCCCCCGACTTCATCCGCTGGAGCGAACCCGTCGCCCTGGACGCCAACATGCCGGGCGAGCATTTATACACGAGTCAAACGCATCCCTATTTCCGGGCGCCGCACATCTATGTGGCGCTCCCCACCCGCTACCAGCCCGCGCGCGGGAGCTCGACGGACATCCTGTTCATGGCCAGCCGGGCCGGATCGACCCGCTTCGAGCGGCTCTTTCCGGAAGCGTTCATCCGGCCCGGGGGCGATCCGACCCGCTGGGGCAACCGCTCGAACTATGCGGCCTGCGGCGTGCTGCCGACCGGGCCTGCCGAGATATCGATCTACCACGCCCCGGGCGGCCAGCGATACACCCTGCGGACGGACGGGTTCATCTCACTGCATGGCGGCTATGCGGGAGGGACCGTGACAACGAAGCCGTTCACGTTCGCGGGAGCGGAATTGACGCTGAATGTCGCCACCTCGGCGGGCGGAAGCGTGAAGGTTGAACTGCAGGATGCGGAAGGCCGTCCCCTGCCCGGCTATTCGCTCGCGGAGGCGGACGAGATTGTCGGCGACTCGATCGACCGGATCGCGACCTGGAAAGGCTCGCCCTCCGTCGCCCCGCTCGCGGGCCGGCCTGTTCGCCTGCACGCGGTCATGCGCGAGGCGGATATGTATTCAGTGCGGTTCCGACTGCAAGGGGAACTCAATCTGTGCTGATCGCGTCCTAAACGAGGGCTCGCCATGTCAAATCCGTATCGCACACATGTTTTTGTTAGCTACAGCCACAAGGACGGCGAGTGGCTCACGAAACTGCGCGAGGTTTTAGCTCCTGACATACGAAACGATCGGATCGGCTATTGGGACGATCGGGAACTCGAGCCAGGCAACCCCTGGTTCCAGGCTATTATCGAGGCAATCAATCACGCCCGGGTGGCCGTTCTCCTGGTGTCCCCAAATTTTCTTGCGTCGCGATTCATCATGGAGGAGGAAGTCCCCCGCATTCTCAAGGCCGTGGACGACGGGCTCACGGTTCTATGGCTTCCGCTTTTTGGAAACCTGAACGGTCCCGACTCCCCGCCCCAACTCAAGCCGCTCGCTGAACTTCAAGCCGCTTCCCCGTCCGCAACACCCTTGGCCCAACTCAACCCCGACTCGCTTAAGGCCGCTCTCCTGGATGTTTGCCGCCGCATCCAGAAAAGCATCGCGCCTTCCCACATACCACGGAATTTGCCGTTTTCCTCTCTGGGAGAGCTCTTCAAGGGACGCGAGGATGACCTGGCCGTGCTGGAAGCGGCCTTGAGGCACCTCGGTTCCGCGGCCGTGCTGCAGCCGCATACCATCACGGGCATGGGCGGAATCGGGAAAACCCGGCTTGCGCTCGAATATGCCTGGCGTCATGCCGACGATTTCAGCGCCTTCCTCTTTGTTTCCTGCAATTCGCCCGACGACCTTGTTCCCAACATGGCCAGGCTGAGCGAAGCGCTGGAACTGCCGGAATACACCTTCGGCACGCAGAACGACCAGTATGCCGCCGTGCTGCGCTGGCTCCAGCAGAACAAGAGGTGGCTCCTGATCCTGGACAATGTGGATACACCCGAAGCGGTCGGTGCGGTCAAGTCGCTGGTGACTAATCTGCACGGGGGCCAGGTGATCATCACCTCCCGAATCACCGGATCAAAATGGGGGAACTCCGTCCGGCAAGTCTCGTTGCCTGTCATGCCGCTTGAGGACGCTGTGGCGCTCCTGCTTGAATCAACCGCCGGGCAGCGTCCCGAAAGACAGGATGATGTCGCGCAGGCCCGGGCGTTGGCTATTCGGCTCGGGTGTCTTCCGCTTGCGCTCACTCATGCCTCGGCCTATCTGCGCGAGCGGTTCGAGTCGCTGGCCGAGTATATGGCGGAGTTTGATGCCCGTTTTTCTGATGTCGTTGCGTGGTATGATCCCGAAGCAATCGAGTATGACCCCCAGGCGAAGGAAAAACAGGCAGATGCGAGTCGCGCCGCCACCGTCCGAACTGTCGCCACCACGTATTTCATGTCTTTCGGCCGACTCGGACCGACTGAGAAGGCGTTGCTCCGCGCTGCCAGTTTCCTCGCTCCGGAACCCATCCCGGTTGGCTTGTTTGACGGCAGCCCGAACAACATCGAGGCCTGCATCGGA
>JBIIYJ010000448.1:0-3580 GCA_044346855.1 Kiritimatiellia bacterium | reverse complement strand
CCAGCCATGAAGCGAATCGTGACCCCGGTACATCGCCCATAGTTCCCGAAGCACGTCCCGGTGCCAGGCCAGCGACCCGGCCGTATAGTCGAAATGGGCGTACAACCCCACTCCCAGAAACACGCGAATCCCCTGCTTGTCGGCCTCGTCCAGCAACGTCTCGACCGGATCTTCGCACGGCAATTCCACCCGGCCAGGCCAGAGCCGCGAGGGGTAATAGGCGCAGCCGGCATAGGTCTCGCGGTAGTTCTCCGCCGTCATCTGGTGGTAATGGCGACCGTAATAAACGGGATTGCGCCAGGTCTCCTGGACGATGATCGTGCGCATGCCGAGCGCCTTCATGCCCCGCACCAGTTCGCGCCAGTCGTCCGCCGTGAACTGCGAGAGTTCCCGGTTCCAGTACCGCCCTTCCTCCTCGCTCCAGTGGGTCAGGCCCACCCAGGCGCCGCCGATGAGCCGCGGGCTCCGGATCGCGGACGGCAACACGGTGACGGTCCGGGCGACCGCCGGCAGCGGCTGACCCTCCACGCTGACCGCCAGGATAAACGTGCGTTCCCCTTGCAAGCCCCCGGTCTTGACCTGGATCCGGCGCGTCACAATCTGGTCCGCCTCCAGATTCAGAGTTTCCTCCGGGCCGACGGGCTCGCCGTCGCGGATCAGCGCGACCTTGACGTTGCGGGCCGGAACACCGCCCGCCTCGACCGTCCAGCGGACGTCCAGTTCCACCCGATCCGTCACAGGGCCGGGCGGCGTGACCGTCAGGTAGGCCTTGACGGTCATGACGCCATCCTGCCGCAGAAGGGTCGAGGAACGACCGGAAGCATGGCCTCATCGGCCGAAAGGACTGGCATTGAACGATTAACGACGGAGCTCCCCGCGTTCAGACAAGATGCCCGAAATGACATAATTCATGAAGCCCTTCTACACATAAAATGATTATGTGATTATAAAGCGTGATCGATTAAAATGCATTAATAATAAAGACGGACATCCTCTATCCCTCTATCGGAAGCGCGTCCCCGCGCGTCTTATTCCGACATTGGTCCTTTTCGAACCAGAACATCCATGGCCGCCACGCGGTCGCTCGCTCGCGAGTTCAACCTGCCGCCGCGCGTGATTTTCACGGGCCAATCCGATTCACAGCCAATCCGTCCGCCGACCATTTACCTTCATACGCCCGGCCGGCCACCCGCAGCCGGATGCGCCAGCAGGCCGGCGAACCGTCCACCTCCGGGCGTTCCAATGGTCTTTCCTCCTCTTCCGCCAACCGGGGAACGACCAGCGTAGCATAGGCGCGGACTTTCGCATGGCTCGCACCATGATCGTCAAACCGGACGGTGGTGAAGCCGCGCTCCAAGCCGGCCGCCAGGTCCGGCATCGTCCACCCGGGAGGCGTCGTGCACGCCATTCCCGCGGAAACGGAGAGTTGCACGTGCACGCCCGCCGCCCGCGAACCCGCCCCGCTCCCGTCTGCCGTCACCTCCACCTTCTCGAAAGGAAGCTGGTAATAGAGTTGGACGCTGCTCAGCCAGAAGAGGTCTGCGACCTCGTCCAACACCAACAGGAATCGACCGTCCACCAGGGCCACCGCGCGCCGGTGGATGGCCGGTTCGTAATTCCGGTGCGTACCCTGGACGGCAAGAAGGAGGGACGACTCCTTGACCCAGTCAATGCCCCCTTCCTTTTGCGGCGCATAGGCAAAGGAACTGCAATACTCGAATGGCTCGCGGAAGTTGACGGTCAGCATGTTGTGGCTGGCCGCAGCCTTGACCCGCCGCCGAGTTTCGCTCTCGAAATAGGCGCAGCAACCCGGATCGGCCAGCAGCACGATGCCATGGGCCGAAAACTCGAACCCGTTGGGATCCGCATGCCCATGGTTGCCGTAGTGGACCGGCGTGTGGCAGGCGAAGAACACGCCCAGCGCATCGGAATCCCACCCGGTACGCAGAGAGGCCTGCTTGACCTCCGGTTGCCATTCCACCCGGGGCCATCCGGCGGTGGAAATCCCGCGAGGCGGATCGGCGATCCGGTCCAGCACGGACGGCAGGTCGGGAAGGTCCCAGGCCGACGCGAGGCACACCCGGCGTACGGTTTCGCGGGGCGTGAACCGCAGGGACTGGACCAGCGGTTCCCAGTCGCCGAAGGAGATCCCCGCCCAGAGCGCGCTTGTGACAAAGCCCTGCCGGGGGTAACTGTCCCCCCACGGCAGGTCCTCCCCGAAAGGACGGGTGGCGTATACCGCATGGCGGGTGCCGTTGCTGATGCGGCGGTCCGCCTCTTCCCCCAGGGGAATGCCGCACTCGGAGGCGAACTGGCGCGCCAGGCAAAACCAATACATACAGCCGTTGTGATAACCGGGACAGCCTTCCGACTGGGCGCCGGATGGCTCCAACTGGGCCAAGGCACAGCGGCCCAGTTCCCCGGCTGCATGCCGCGCCCAGTCGCCCGCTTCGGGCATTTCAGGGAAGAGCCGGGCATAGGAGAGCACGCCGAGCATCTCCATCAGGTAGTGATTGTGCTTTGCCTCAGGAAAGAGATAGGGACTGACCGCCCGGATGGCTTCGGCCTGCTCGCGCATGGATCGCGCAATTTTACCGAGCAGCGCAGGCGGAAGCGCCTCCGTGCTGGACAATGCCTCCAGCATGCGCCGCCAGCTTTCAAAGAGGCGGATGCCGCTGTTGAGGCAATGCCAGGAAACCCGTTCTGCGGCCATGCCGTAAAACCCGAAGCGCTCTTCGTGGTTTTGGGGAAGCGGCTGACGCGGGCATGTGTCGATCCAGTTCTCCGCCTCGTCCGCCGCCTTCCGGGCATACCGGAGGTCGCCCGTCAGGAGATAGGCCTGAAGCAATCCCGACCAGTGCGGCATGCGGTTCAGCGTGCAACCGTAGTGGTTGTCCGCGGTCCGGATCTCCTTCCACGCGGGCGGATTGCCGACGCAGAAGGGCTTCCCCTCGCTCCCATCAATGGGGATGAGCCCTTCCATCGCCAGATCGGCGGCGGCCAGGATCCCGGCCCGCATCGCGGGCTCGTGGCGGTTGATCCAGTCCGCGGCCTTCTCCAGCATCAACCGGCGGGCGGCCAGGCGCGTTCGAGCGGCTTCGGGTGACATAGGAACTTCAGACGGGTTCATCGGCATCGCCGCACGTCCTTCCATTCAACGGGCGCTTCCAGCCCTGACTCGGGTTCGAATGTAATCTCCGACACCGGAACACCCGGGTGCGGATCCGCCATGCAAAAGCGGAACCAGGTGCGCCCTGCTTCATCCCGAAAAGGCAGGGTGCTCCAAACCGTCCCCATCAGCCGGGCGTCCGGCTCCAAGGCATCGGCCATTCCGGAAGGCAGGGCATCCCAGCGCACCCGGTCAAATGTCAGGTGCTGGCCGTACCAGATGGGCACACGCATGGTGGCGCCGTTGGCATAGCGGATGAGGTAGTCTCCGAGATGGTCGGCCTCGGGGAGAAAGAATTCGCCGTCGTGAAAATGCTTCATAGGCCGGTCGAGACGTGTCGTGTGGCACAGTTCCAGAACGCGCGCCGGACGGCCGGGCGTGGCACCGGGGAGCGCTTCAAGCCTGCGGCGA
>JBIIYJ010000447.1:0-3588 GCA_044346855.1 Kiritimatiellia bacterium | reverse complement strand
CCGACATCTACATCGTCTCGTCCAACGACAGCGCCGTCGTGCAGGGATTCCTCGACGAGCACGGCCTGGACGTCTACCGGGATGTGCTGGGCGGCGACAAGGACAAGAGCAAGGTGCGGAAGATCCAGACCGTGGCAAAAGCGCATCCCGGAGCCCCCCTCTTCTACGTGGGCGACACCACGGGCGACATGGCGGAGGCCCATGAAGGCGGAGCCGTGGCCATCGGGGTCGCCTGGGGCTGGCACGGGGAAAGTCGCATGCAGGCGGCCCGACCGGACAAGCTGTTGCATCATCCGGACGAGCTGCCCGCCTGTATAAAGGCGATTTCGCAATCGCCCCGCCCCGAGACAGCGAGCTGACCTGACAATATACCCAAAGGGAACAGTATCATGAGCAAACCTATCCGGATCGGCGTCATCGGGCTTGGCATCGGCGGTGGGCATGCCGATCATTTCAAGAAACTGGCTGGCTGCGAGGTGGCCGCCCTGGCGGACCTGAATGCGGACCGCCTGAACGCCGTCGGCGAGAAGCTCGGCATCGCCGCGCGCTTCACCGATGCGGAAGCCATGATGGACAAGGCCGGGCTCGACGCCGTGGTCGTGGCCACCCCGAACAAGTTCCACGCCCCCCTCACCCTCGCCGCGCTGAAGCGGGGGCTGCACGTCTTCTGCGAGAAGCCCATGGCCATGACCGTGACCGAAGCCAAGGCGATGAAGGCCGCCGCCGCCAAGGCGCGCCGCCGCCTGATGATCGACTTCTCCTACCGATTCTCGCCCATGAGCGTGGCCCTGAAAAGCCAGGTCGACGCCGGCGTCGTCGGCCCCATCTATTTCGGGCGCACGGTCTGGCACCGCCAGCGCGGCATGCCGGGCTTCGGCGGCTGGTTCGGGAACAAGGAACTCGCCGGCGGAGGCCCCCTCATCGACCTGGGCGTCCACCGGATCGACCTGGCCCTGTGGCTCATGGGCCATCCCGAGCCCGTTTCCGTCAGCGGATCGTCCTACAACGTCATCGCCAAACGCATCGCCGCCGAACAGAAAAAGCTCTTCACGGTCGAGGATCTCGCCTGCGGCATCGTCAAGTTCGCCAACGGCGCGACGCTGATTGTGGAGGCCAGCTGGGCCCTCAACGTGCATGAGCCCGAGCACATGATCACCAGCCTCTACGGTGAAAAGGGCGCCCTGACCCAGAAGAATGTCGGCGGCGGCTACCAGTTCCAGGCCGAGCTCATGACCGAGGAGAAAGGCTGCCTCTTCACCAAGGTTCTGGCCCGGAACACCTGCCCGGTGCCTTCGGCCCAGGAGGAATTCCTCGCCTGCATCCGCGAAAAGCGCGAGCCCTCGGCCTCGGCCGACGATGGGATCCGCGTGCAGAAAATCCTGAACGGCCTTTACGAGAGTGCGGAAAAGGGACGCGAAATCCGCTTCCGCTAACATGAAAAGCGGCCCTTCATTCCTCGAACGGCTTGCCGAGGCGCCGATCGTCGGCGACGGTGCGACAGGCTCCTATCTCCTGGAGCTGGGCTATTCGGTCGAAGGGCCATCCGAACTGCTCGTCCTGAACCGCCCGGCCGCCGTCCGCCAGGTTCACGAGGCCTACCTCCAGGCCGGCGCGGAATGGATCGAAACCCACTCGTTCGGCTCCAACCCGATTGTGCTGAAGGAGGCCGGCCTCCAGGCCAAGGCGGCCGACTTGAACCGCGAGGCCGCCCGGCTCGCGCTCGAAACCGCCGGGGACCGCGCCTGGGTGGCGGGCGCCATGGGCCCGCCCGGCGTGCTTCCGGTCGACGAGCTCTGGAACGAGGAGGAGGTCCGCGAGAGCTTCCGGCTCCAGGCTCACTACCTGCTCGAAGGCGGGGTCCGGCTCCTCATCCTCGAAACGTTCGACGACCTGGACGTGCTGCTGCTCGCCCTCCGAACCGCGCGCGAAACGGCGGGGCCCGATGTTCCCGTTATCGCCCAGCTGATGTTCGACGCGGGCGGCTCGCTTTCACGGGGCGAATCCGCCGCCGAGGCCGCCCGCCGCCTGAGAGAGGCCGGCGCCGCCGTCATCGGCGCCAACTGCGGTCGCGGCATCCAAGCCGTCCGCCGCGCCGTGGCCGGCCTTCTCGAAGGCGCCGGCCCCGTCCCGGTCAGCGCCTTCCCCAATGCCGGATTCCCCGAACGCTCCGGCGGCCGGATGATCTACCTCTCCTCGCCCGACTATTTCGCCGACCAGGCCGCCGACCTGGTTCGCCAGGGCGTCCGCCTCATTGGCGGCTGCTGCGGCACCACGCCTGAGACGATCCGAGCCATCCGCCTGCGCCTCTCGGGATTGAAGCGCCTTCCCGGCAAAGCGGTTGCCGGGGCGCCCGAGGCCACGCCCCCGCCTCCGCCCCCGCCGGACGCCGGCGGGTTCCTGGAAGGGTTGAAAGGCCGCTGGCCCGTCATCGCCGAGCTCGACCCCCCGCCTCACCTGGATTACAAGCCTGTCCTCGAAGGCGCCAAGGCGCTGGCCGAGGCGGGCGCGGACGCCATCAGCCTGGCCGAGAATCCGCTGGCTTCCATCCGACTCGACAACATCGCCTTCGGCGCCATGATCCGCCGCGACTGCGGCGCCCAGGTCGTCTGTCACATCACCTGCCGGGACCGTAATTCGCTGGGCCTGCAATCCGCCCTGATGGGAGCCCATGTGCAGGGCATCGAAGCCATTCTCGCCGTCACCGGCGATCCGGCCCCGCGCACCGCCCACGGCCGCGCGGTGTCAGTTTACGAAATGCAGTCCGCCGGATTGATCCGCCTGGTCGCGGGCCTCAACCGGGGCGGCACCACCGGCGGGCGCGACCTGAAGGCGCGCACCCGCTTTTCAATAGGCGCGGCCTTCAATTCGGCTGCCTCGAACCTGGAGACCGAGCTTAAGCGCCTCCGCCGCAAACAGGCTGAAGGCGCCCGGTTCGTCATGACCCAGCCCGTGTTTGATGCCGCGCTGGCCGCGCGCGTGCTGGATCTTCTGAAGCCCACCGGCCTTCGCGTCTTCATCGGCATCCTGCCGCTCATCTCCTCCCGCCTTGCCAACTACCTGCATAATGAAGTGCCGGGCATCAGCATCCCGGCTCCCATCCTGGCGACGCTCGAGGCGGAAACCGATCCGGCCGCCCAGGAGAAAATCGGGCTCGCCCACGCCGCCGAACTGCTCGACAGCGTGCGGGACAATGCGGACGGCATCTACCTCATCACGCCTGGCGCCCGCTGGAAAGCCCTTCTTCCGCTCTTGGCCCGCATCCGGTCCTGGCGCGCCTGACCCTGGCGCTTTGCAGGTTAGTCGGGAACGACAGATCGTAAATTTGGAGTGCGGCGGCCTGCCCTGAGCCTGCCTTGAAAAGAATCGGGGGTGTGGGGCCACCCCACAAAGAAACTCATTCGCTACTTCGTTTGGAAATCGCGACGGCTCCCGAAGGGAACAACTCGCGGATGTTGGAACCGTGTCTTCCGTTCGCCGTGTTCCACCGTGGAAAGTCTTCTCTGGAGACCGGTAATGGGGGCTGCCACGCAAAGTCGCTTACGGCCGGGGACGGCCGACTCCATGCCGAACTGGAGCCTATCGCAAATT
>JBIIYJ010000445.1:0-3589 GCA_044346855.1 Kiritimatiellia bacterium | reverse complement strand
CCGCGGCACCTGCACCTGGAAGGGCATCCGCGTCAAGCCCGGCCAGGCCAAGAAGAAGGCCTGGGCGCGCGTGATCCTGACCAAGGTGGCCGTCAGCAACCTCCAGGAGCCGGTCAAGGACATCCGCAAGCTCCCGCTGCCGTCGGCCAGCCAGTGCCGCGAGGACATCGAGGGGCGCGTCAACGTCATGCCCGACGGCTTCATCGACATCCGCGGCGTGCACGGCAACAAGGACGGCATCCTCTACATCGCCACCTCGCACCGCTCAGGCAAGGTCGCAAAAAGCGAGCTGCGCTACGGGGCGGACGGGCCGGTCAAGGTCTGGGTCAACGGCCGCGAGGCCGACTGCCAGCCCAAGGCCTCCAATCCCGCGGGCAGGGGGACCTACGGGGCCAAGGTGACGTGGAAAAAGGGACGGAACGACATCATGTTCGCCTTGTCCAGCAACAGCGGCAAGGCCTGGGGCATCTACTGCGGAGTTCAATAATATGACAAGCGAAAACAGCAAACTGGCGATCCAGGGCGGAACCAAGGCCTTTGCCGGCATGGCGGGCAAATCGGAACCCAAGATCGGCATGGATGAATTCATGGCCGTGGCGACGCGCTTCGGCTTCAAGCCCGAGGCGCTGGAGCGGATCCGGAAGTCCGTCTCGAACGACGACCTGACGGGCGGCGGCCCGAACCTGGCCTGGTATTACAGCGCCAACCCCAAGCCCGCCGCGGCCGACCAGTACATGGCGCTGGCCCGCGAGATTTTCGGGGTCCCGTACGCCTACCCCGTCTCCTCGGGCACCGGCGCGCTCCACGCGGCCTTCGTGGCCGTCGGGGTGGGGCCGGGCACCGAGGTGATCTGCCCCGCGATGGGCTTCCTCGCCACCAGCATGGCCGTCTGCCTGGCTGGCGGTGTTCCCGTTTTCGCCGACGTTGACGAATCGCTGCAGATCGACCCCAAAAAGATCGAGGCCAAGATCACGCCCCGCACGGTCGCGATCGCGCCGACGCACCACTGGGGCAATGTTTGCGACATGGACCCCATCCTGGCGATCGCCAAGAAGCACAAGCTCAAGGTGGTCGAGGACTGCGCGCAGGGTCCGGGCGCGACCTACAAGGGGAAATTCATCGGCACGCTGGGCGACGTGGGCTGCTTCAGCATTTCCGCCTACAAGATCATCGGCGGCGGCGAGAGCGGGCTCATCCTGACCCGCGACGAGCGGCTGTACGACCGCTGCCGTCAGGTGTGCGAGGGCGGGGGACTGTGGCGCCCGAGCCGGTGCGCCGTGCCCCGGTACGAGGGCGAGCTGTTCCCGGGAACGAATTACCGCGTCAGCGAGCTGGAATCGGCCATCAACCTGGTGCAGCTGCGCAAGATGGACGACTACTGCCGCCGCTACCGCAAGGCCAGCCTCGCGATCCGGAGCCGCCTGAAGCGCTTCAAGGAAATCCGCCCGCAGCAGCTCAACGACAAGGCCGGCTACATCGGCTACATGCTCCGCTTCTTCCCGGCCACGCCCGAGCTTGGCTGCAAGATCGCGGAGGCGACCCGGGCCGAAGGCATCGGCGGCGGCTGCCGCGGCCGCGACTGCAAGCCCGACTTCCACCTGTCGCGCGACATGTTCCCCGTCACGCTCAAGCTGGGCGGCATCCCGGGCGGTTCGGTGTTCGACGATCCGCGGAACCAGGTCAACGGCAAGTCGATCGTTTACGATCCCTTGGAGAACCCGGTTTCCATCAGCCTGTATGAGCGGGAAGTGTCGATCGGCGTCAACATGCACTTCAACGACGCCGACTGCGAAGCCTTCGCCGCCGCGATCAACAAGGTGCTGTCCGCGTTCTGCACGGAAGATCCCAACGGCGCCGCCTGGGTGTAAGTGGCGCGGGCGGCGGCGCTCAAGGGACTGAGCGCCCTACCCAGAACAGGAATTGGGGTTGGGTAGGGCGGCGAGTCCCAGAACAGAAACCGGGGTTGGGTAGGGCGGCGAGTCTTGCCCTGAACCGTGACGCTTCGTCTCTGGTTCATGGGCCCTTCGCCGCCGCGATGGGAGTTTTAGCCAATGCACTCTTTGCCTTCTTCCGACCGCGACATCCTCCGCCGCCTGATCGCCGACTACGCGAAGGAGGCGGCGCTCCCCTTGCACTCCGAAAAACAGGCGCTGTGGCGAAAGCTCAACGGCCTGAAGCCCGTCCGCCCGCTCGTCTGGATCAACGAGATCCCCTGGTGGGAATTCCAGGGCGAGCCGGAACTGGTTCTCCAGACGACGGACGACTGGAGCCGCAACCTGGAAAACCGGCTCCGGATGACGCTCTACCAGTGGCGTCATTTCCCCGGCGACATGTTCCTCGACCCTGAAATCGTCACCGGCATCCGGTGCTCGCCCACGTCCACCTACGCCGACTACGGCATCAAGGCCGACGAGGCGCGGACCCGCGACTCCCATGGCACGGCCATGTTCAAGCCCGTGATCAACGACGAGGCGGACGTGGACAAGCTCCGCACGCCCGAGGTCAAGGTCGACCGGGAGAACACGGACAAGGACTTGGAAACACTGCGGTCTCTGTGCGAGGGCTTGATCCCGTGCCGCACGCGCGGCATCATCACGCAATGGGCGGCGGCCTGGGACCAGATGATCCACTGGTACGGCATCGAGCGTCTGTTCCTGGACATGGTGGACCGTCCGGAACTGGTCCACCGCCTCCTGACCCGGTTCTGGAAGGCCGTCAACGAGGTTCTGGACCGCCAGGAGGCGCTGGGACTGCTGGACACCGGCAACGGCAACTGGCGGGTCGGGTCGGGCGGACTCGGGTGCGTGGACGAACTGCCGAGGCCCGATGTGGACCCGGCCCATATTCGGCCGATCGACCAGTGGGGCTGCTCGACCGGCCAGATTTTCTCCGACGTATCGCCCGACATGCACTGGGAGTTCTGCCTCCAGTACGAAAAGCCGTACATGGAGCGGTTCGGCCTCAGCTACTACGGCTGCTGCGAGCCGTTGCACAACAAGATCGGCATCCTCAAGACCGTCAAAAACCTGCGGAAGATTTCCATCAGCCCCTGGGCGGATATCGCCTCGGCCGCCGAACAGCTCGGCACGGATTACGTTTTGTCCATCAAACCCAATCCCTCCTACCTGGCCCAGGAACGGTGGGATCCCGTGTTCGAGGCCAAGGTCATTCGCGAGGCACTGGCCAAGGCCAAAGGCTGCGGCATCGAGATCATCCTCAAGGACATCACCACCCTCCGGAATGAACCGCGCCGCTTGTGGGAGTGGGAGAAGGTGGCCATGCGGGTCGCCCAGGAACGATGAAGACCAACGTCGGCATTGGGAAGACTCACCACGGATCACACCGATCGCACGGATGAAGAGGGGGGAAAGAACGCAGAGGGGCGAAATCCTTTACGGGGAAGCCCCGTACCCCCGAACATGGCCTGGGCTTTGCCACGATTTGCGACCGGCGTGGCACGGGTCTCCTGACCCGTGGCCCCCTTGAAGAATAGCGGATAGCGCTTTCCTCGAGTTGTGCGAAAAGTGTTTTAAAACACGATTGACGACCGCGCGCGCTTTTGAGACAGTAAAAGTGTTTTGAAACACTA
>JBIIYJ010000446.1:0-3589 GCA_044346855.1 Kiritimatiellia bacterium | reverse complement strand
CTGGGAGCGAAAGCGGCTCAGCAAATGGATGAGGACCGGCACGGCAATGCCCGCGACCGTCAGCCCCCCCCACACCCAAGGTGAATTCAGAAAAACCATGCTGCTTTACATCGCCGTTTCCGCGGCGGCTTCCCAAGCGCGGGCTTCACGCCCGCCCGTTCACTTTACAATCACGTATGCATCGTCGACCGCCACCGTGCACGGCAGACGAACGGCCTCGCCAAAATCCACGTCCAGTTCCAGCGGACTTCCGCCGTCCGCGTCGAACGCCACCCGCACCGGCTCCGTGGCCGCCGGATCCAGCGTCTGGTCGAACGCCACCCGCTCGCCCGCCCGCACCTTCACATGGGCGGCACCCCGGGCCCCGTCCTGCAGTCCGAGCGTCGCGCAGAAGAAGACCGGCCCGCCCGGCTTACCCGGAAGGCGGTAGGTCACCAGGGATTTAGGGCTGATCTGTACCCGGCGGACAAACGGTGCGCCCTTGTAGGGCCCGGACACGACCGGGGGAGGCGCCGGCTGCCGGATCAGCGGGAAGGTCTCCACGGACTCGGGCGGCCCGTCCAGCACATAGGTGACGGCGGCGGGATGGCGCCGGATCCACAGCCACTGGCCGGGGCTAACCTGCATTTCGCCCAGGCCGGGATGCGTCAGCCGCAGCCCGCCATTGACCGGCTCGATCTTGCCGCGCAGCACGCTGCCATCGACCAGGGCAATCTCGTCGCCCCCCGCGCCGGCCTCCGGCGCCGGCTCCTGCGCAAAGACATACCGCTGCAGTTTCGAGCGGCCGAGGGCCGCCACGCCGAGGGACGTGTCCAGGGCCGCGCGGTCCCCGTCGATCCACATGAGTTCACCCGGCGTCGGACGGCCGCTCACCCGGTACAGGATCTTGTCGGCTGCCTCATCCAGGGGCGGCAGGCCGGGCTTGAAATCCACGGCCCGAACGGCGGCGACATCGCCCGTGTGCGATCCGAACCACGTCGTTTCCATCACGAAGCGGCCGCCCTGCAGGCGGGTGACTTCGCCGATCCAGACTTCGCCGTTGCGGAAGTGCAGAGCCTCGTTGGTGGCCACGATCCGCCCGAGCAGCGCGTTGGTCGCGGGAACGTAGCTGGCGGCCGCGTCATTGAACGCCAGCTGCACGTCCGCCCAGTTCACCGAGGCCTCGCCGGCCCGCACGGTGTTGTCGGACAGCGCGATGGCGCCCTGCAGCCGGCCGGCTGGCGTCACGATCGTCCCCGCCCGCGCGGCTCCGGTGAACAGCGCGGCCAGGGCCAGGCCGATGGCCAAGGCGCGGGCTCGGTTCGCTGGCTGGGGGGGGTGCCGCCTCATGACTTCTTCCCCCGCATGCGGCCGATCAGGTATTCCGACAGCACTTCATCGATCGGCCGGGACGTATCCACCAGCACGTAGTCGATGTGGCTGCGCTCGCAGGACCGGCGGATCTGCACGAAGAACTTGTTGAGCTCCTCGAGATAGGCCGACCGGATGCGGCGGGGCTCGGTCAGGATTTCCGCAGGCGCCTCCAGCCCCTTGAACCGGCGCGTGCCGAGGAAGGGGAAGGTCAGCTCGTAGGGGTCCATGACGTGGAAGACCGTCACGTTATGCCCGCAGAAGCGCAGGTGATCCAGGCCCTTGACGAAGTCCTCCACCTTGTCGAACAGGTCGGAGAACAGCAGGACGACGCCGCGGCGGCGCAGCCGCAGCGCGAAGCTGTTCAGCTGTCCCGCGATGTCCGTGCGCGGCTCGGGACGGGTCTCCTCCAGCGCCTTGGCGATGTCGCGGATGACGCTGGTCGAGCCCTTGGGGGCCACGTACTGCCGAAGCTGATCGTCGAACACGCCGAGCCCCACGGAATCCCGCTGGCGGACGATCAGGTAGGCCAGGCAGGCGGCCATGTGCTTGGCGTATTCCAGCTTGGTGACGCGGCCCGAGCCATAGTGCATGGAGGAGCTGGCGTCCAGCAGCAGGTTGGCGTCGAAGTTCGTCTCGGCCTCGAACAGCTTGACGTAGTAGCGCTGGGTGCGGCCGTACACCCGCCAGTCGATGTGGCGCAGGTTGTCGCCGGGCACATACGCGCGGTGGTGAACGAACTCTGTGCTGAACCCGCGCAGGGGGCTCTTGTGCATGCCCACGCGCAGACCCTCCACGACCTCGCGCGCCACGAGTTCGAGGGACCCGATCTTTTGGATGACATCGGGGTCCAGGTAGCGGAGTTTCTGGCGTTCTTCCTGTTGCATGGCCGATCTGCTGACGGGACGGGACGCGGAGCACCACCGTTCAGGGCCGGACCGGACGTCCCGGCCCCTGAACGCCGCCCGCGTCCTAGGCGCTCGCCTTCTTCTCGTACATCCGCTCGTCCGCCGGAATCGCCTCGAGGAGCTTGCGCACCACGTCGTCGGTCGTCAGGCCTTCCGACTGGGCGGCGAAGTTGAGGATGATGCGGTGACGCAGCACAGGCAGCGCAACCGCCTGGATGTCCTCCACGGACACGTGGTAACGGCCCTGCAGAAGGGCGCGGGCCTTGCCCGCCAGGATCAGGAAGATGCTCGCCCGCGGGCCGGCGCCGTAGGTCAGCCACTTCTGCACGAAGTCAGGGGCCCCGGAGTCCTTCGGCCGCGTGCCGCGCACCAGACGCGCCGCGTAGTGCAGGATGTGATCGGCCACCGGCACCCGTTCCACCAGGCCCTGGAGCGCCAGGATCTCTTCCCGGCTGATCATCTTGCTGAGGGTCTTCTTGTGGACCCCCGAGATCCGCTTCATGATCTCGATTTCCTGATCATACTCAGGATAGTCGACGAAGATATTGAAGAAGAAGCGGTCCAGCTGGGCCTCCGGCAGCGGGTAGGTTCCCTCCTGCTCGATCGGGTTCTGGGTCGCCAGCACGAAGAAGGGCTCCTGCAGGTGGTAATCCTCGCCGCCGGCGGAGATCTTCTTCTCCTGCATGGCCTCGAGCAGCGCCGCCTGCGTCTTCGGCGGCGTACGGTTGATTTCGTCCGCCAGCACCAGGTTGGCGAAGATCGGCCCGCGGGAGAACATGAAATGGCGCTTGCCCGTCTCTGGGTCGTCCTGCAGGATTTCCGTTCCCGTGATGTCCGAGGGCATCAGGTCGGGGGTGAACTGGATGCGCTTAAAGGAAAGCGACAGGCACTCGGCCACGGAGCTGACCAGCAGCGTCTTCGCCAGGCCGGGGACGCCGACCAGCAGGCAGTGGCCCCGGGCGAAGATGCAGATCATCATCTCGTCAATGACCTGATCCATGCCGACGATGATCTTGCCCAGCTCTGCGCGGATGCTGGCGTGAGCCTTCCCGAGCCGCTCCACGGCCTGCACGTCATCCTGCCCGAGGGCAGGCATTCCGCCCTTTGCGTCTTCCTTCTTCATGCGATTCTCCTTGCAACAAACAGCCCAGTTGTCTTTCCCTGTCAGCCACGCCCGATGAGTGAGAAACGTTTTGTCAGACTATCAGCTCCATGCGCGGTCGGCAAGGGCCTGTGTTAAGAAAAAAGGATGACGTTCATGAGACCAGAGACGGGAAAGCCCAGGCACTCCGCGGCCAGCCGCCAGCCGACCAACGCGTTGGCCCTGGAAT
>JBIIYJ010000444.1:0-3592 GCA_044346855.1 Kiritimatiellia bacterium | reverse complement strand
TCAAGCCGCTTCTTTTCCCGCGTCAGTCTATCGTGTCATTCGTTCGTCGTCTATGAGGTGGCCGGACGGACGCTTACGCTATTCGATTATCAAGTTGTGATTCAATTATGCCTATGATGTTGCCATACTCATCGGCTAAGGGTCCTCCAGAGTTGCCAGGTTGAACAGCTGCATCGATTTGAAAAAAACGAACATCATCTTGTATTCCGCTTAGACTACTAATGATGCCCTTCGTTACCTTTGGTTCAATGCCTTGAAGAATAGGCTTCGGGAATCCGAGTGTGAATATCGTTTGGCCGAGTCGTTGTTGATCCTCGCCATTAAATGAAACAGGGGTAAACTGACCTTCCGCTTTTAAAAGCGCGATATATTTTTAGCGTCATGAGCGACAAGTGTTGCATTTGTTACCATTCCTCCATTTCTGATCAAAATTGTAGCGGCATCTTGGACGACATGATAACTCGTCAGAAGATACCCGTCTTGGCTGATAAAAAAACCTGAACCGAAGGCTTTAATATTTGCAGGACCATCATTCTCTTGCTTGCGGACAATTTCATTCTCTTTATGAAATGGCGTTCCGGTTGCCAATTTAAAAGCTACTTGCGGGTCTAAGGCGTACCGCTCAACCGTCTTTTGAGCACCCATCACGTTGACATACTGGTGTCGCCCGCATGGATAAATAGTTGCGCGGTAGGAGTCTTGATCAACAACATGCGATGGAACCCCAACGACAAATATGACGTCAGGAAGATCATACCATATCAATCGAGTTCGCTTTTCCCTCCGCACTAGCACTTGACGTGATACTAGTGTTCCCGCCATTCCTTGCTTCCTTGTCTCTGTGCGATATATTGGCTCCTCGTATTCTTGTTCGAAATAATATTTTCCAGATACAAGAGCGCCCCCTTCAGTGACTTGTATTACTTTTAAGGCACATTCTTTGTTTTCCTTATAGATATCGACGAGTTGCGTGATTCGCTGAGCGTTCGCTTCCTTATTTTGCTGCTGAACTTCTACTTCAGCCATATATTGCTTCTCGCCATCCGGATCATACCCAAATTCACGTTTAACGTCATCTGGAAGAACGGAAAAACGGAGAAAACCGCCACCGTTCTGCCATCGTGCCTTGATCCCGTCCGGCTTCACCTCCAATACCGTTACTTGACGATACACTTTCCCGTTGTTGTTGGTTAGATCGCGCGAATAGCCCCTTCCAGCGGAAAAAGCCGACAAGACTAAAATGAAAATTCTCAGTCCAATTTTTAAACTATTCAAGATAACTCCTGGCATTCTGCTATATACGGTCCTGGGACAACTACCTAAAACCTCGGACCTTCTTTCCTTCCGGCTTCTTTCGTGCAAAATGGTGTTTCTCAATTACGGGATAAGGAAAATGGTGGACCTAATAACGCTTTCAGTCAATATTGTTTGTGGCATTATAGCAGAAAGCGAAAAGAGCGGAATTCGGGATCTATTTCAGCTAATTGCGGGGTCATTGGCGATCATGTAGACTATGTGCGGCCATGGGGACGGCTCGCCAGTCTGTCTTTGCGCTCCTTGCGTTCTTTCGCGGCTAAAAAACGGGGCGTGGCGTCGTGCCGAACCGTGCACGAGAAAGAACCACACTCTGGAACAACGCGGGCGGCGCAAGCACCGCCCCTACATCGGGCGCTATCAGGCGAATTTGCGGTCGCAAATAACACAACTCAGCGCTCTTAACTCTTCTCTCCGCAGCCTCTGCGTTGGAAGTTGACCCTGGCAAGTCCGCTATCAGCTATCAGCTATCAGCTATTCCGCTACTCAGCTTCAACGCGAGCTTGGCGACGTGCGCGCCATGGAAGCGGGCGATGGCCAGTTCGTTCCGGGTGGGCTGCCGGGACCCGTCTGTGCCGGCCATCGTGGAGGCGCCATAGGGCGTTCCGCCGGTGATCTCGGCCATATTCGTCAGGCCCGGCTCCGAGTACGGGCAGCCCACGATGATCATGCCCTGGTGCAGCAGCGTCGAGTGGAAGCTCGTGATGGTCGTCTCCTGGCCGCCATGCTGCGTGCCCGTGCTCGTGAACACGCTGCCGATCTTGCCGATCAGCGCGCCCTTGGCCCACAGCCCCCCGGTCCGGTCAAGAAACGCCCGCATCTGGGCGCACATGTTGCCGAAACGCGTGGGCGTCCCGAAGATGATCGCATCCGCCGACGGAAGGCTTTCGACATCCGCGACCGGCACATGCGCGAACGCCTTGCGGGCCTCGGTGGCCCCCATTTTGGCCAGCACCTCGTCCGGGAGCGTCTCCGGGACCTGCTTCAGGACAACCTCGACGCCCGGAACGCTGCGGGCGCCTTCCGCCACGGCCTCGGCCATGCGGTAGACGTGACCGTACATGCTATAGAACACGATCTGGACCTGAGCTTTCATGGCAATCCTTCCCGGTTGGTTTTGTCGGGCAGCAGCGCCAAACCCGAATGAGCATGGCAGGGATACGCCGCCTGTTTCCGGCAGTATACCATGCTCATCCGGATAGTCAAACTGACTTACACCTCGACGCACCAGCCATGCGTGTCCGCCAGCTCGCCGTACTGGATGCCCTGCACGGTGTCGTACAGCTTCTGCAGCACCGGGCCGCACTTATCCGGATCGCCGATCCGGATCACCGTCCCGCCCCGCGCGATCTCGGAGACCGGGGTCACGACCACGGCGGTCCCGCAGGCGGCGACTTCAGAGAAGGTCCCGATTTCCTCGAAGGGGATCGGGCGCACCTCGACCTTCATGCCGAGGTCGGCCGCGATCTGCCTGAGCGTGTTGTTCGTCACGCTCGGGAGCACGGAGTGCGAATCCGGCGTCACGTAGGTCCCGTCCTTCGTGATGCCGATGAAATTGGAGGTCGCGAACTCCTCGACCAGCGTGTGGGTTTTCGCGTCGAGGTACAGCTCGACGGAATAGCCCGCGCGCTTGGCGGCCTCGTGCGCGTAAAGGCTGGCGGCATAGTTGCCCCCCACCTTGACGTCGCCCATGCCGTGGGGGGCGGCGCGGTCATACTCATCCACGATCAAGGCGCGCACCGGCTTCAGGCCGCCCTTGTAGTAGGGGCCCACCGGCATGACCATCACGATAAAGGTGTATTCGCTCGCCGGGGCTACGCCGATCTGGGCGCCCGTGCCGATGAGGAGCGGACGGATGTACAGCGAGCCGCCGGTGCCGAACGGCGGCACGTAATCCTCGTTCGCCTTGACCGCACGCCTGACCGCGTCGACAAACAGGTCCACCGGCACCGGCGCCATGACGGCGCGCCGGGCGGTTCCGGCCATCCGCTCGCCATTGGCCTGGGGGCGGAAGACGCGCACCTTGCCGTCCTTGCAGCGGAACGCCTTCAGCCCCTCGAAGGCCTCCTGCCCGTAGTGCAGGCAGGCTGCCGCCATGTGCATCTTGAGGAAGGGCTCCGTGACCAGTTCGCCCTTGTCCCACGTCCCATTTTGCCACACATAGCGAATGTGGCAGCGCGTGTCCATGTACTTGAATCCCAAATTTTTCCAGTCGATGTTCTGCATTGCGTTATCCTTATTCGGGAACCGCCCCCGACACGATCTCTTAATGTAAGTT
>JBIIYJ010000151.1:0-12249 GCA_044346855.1 Kiritimatiellia bacterium | reverse complement strand
ATGAAAAAGGTACTCAACACTAGTCTTTCTTTGTGGGGCGGCCCTGTAGTAGACGCAGCGGCACTACAGGGCAGGCCCCACACCCCCGAATCCCGCCCCACCGTTGTTCTCCTCTTCCGGACACCCTGTAGTGACGCTTCGTCTACTACAGGGTCTTCCGGGGGCCGCGGGGCTTCCCCGCCAACTCTTCTCTTAAACCGTGTTCCACCGTGTCGGCCGTTCGCCGTGTTCCACCGTGTTACTCTTCTCTTCCGAGGGCCGCCCCGGATCCGTCGGCGCGCTTCGCGCCCCCTCTTGTTTTTCTCTTATCCGTGGGATCGGTGTGATCCGTGGTAAGGTTTTCTATTTTCGCGCCTTCCGCGTGTTTCGTAGTTCCTCATCTCTTCAGTTTCCCCTCGGGCCACGCCACCGGAACTCGCTCCACGACAACCGGCTCTTTCCGCCAGATGGGGAACGCCGGCTTGGCCGCCTCCACGCGCAGCACAGACCGGACGGAAACACCGCTGATGCTGTCCCGCGCCGTCACCGTCCAATCGCCAGGCAGCGCATTCCACGCCAGCGGAATCCGCAACTCCCCCTTGCCGCCCCGCGTGTGCAGGTTATAGCGGTCGGCCTCCAGCACCCGGCCGTCCGGATCGGCCAACTCAACATGCACCACGTGCTCCCCCCACTCCTTCGCGTCGCCCTCCAAGCGCACGCCCAACTCCAGCACATCTCCCGGCTTGGCCGACCCGGACACGGTCAGCGCCACCCCGATCACGCGATATGGCAGCCAGGCGTACAGCTCCGGCCGGCCAGGTTGAATGGAAACAGGGATGGTCTTTTCGAACCCCAAATATTTCCCGCGCCTCACGTCATACAAATGCGACGCCCCCGTCAGGCTCAACACGGCCGGCGATTCGCCGTAAAGGGACGGGCCATGGTTGAAATACAGCGCCGTCTCCACCCCGCCGGTCACCGTCGCAGCCGGCCCGACCTTCCAGTAATCCTGCACCACGCCGACCAGCCGGATCGGCCCGTCCGTGAAACGATAGACGTAAACGGTATCGTTGCTGCCGGCCTTCAGCGTCACCGCCGACTCAGGCTCCGGCACGCCGGCCCCGGCCAGCAGGGCGGGAAGCCAGGCGCGCAGCGACGCCACTTCCGGCTGCATGGCGAGAAACCAGGAGCGCCCCTTGCCGCAGGCGTTGGCGATCACGCCCGGCGTGGCGCGGGCTTCCGCGATTTCAACCGGCGTGGAATTGGTGGCCGCATCGGTCTCCCGCATGGCCGCCACCACCCGCCCCGCGCCGGCGGCCTGGAAGCCAGTCACCCGAAGCGTCGAGCCAGTCAAAGTCGTGAAACCCTCGCCCGGGTCCGTCCAACTCACGGCCACGGGAACGCCATCCGCCTCGGGCGGACGCCGGACCACGACCAGCGACGCCATGGGCACCGCGCCGGTGGCGGCCCCGTAACGAACGCCGCACAGCGCCGCCAGCCGATCCTCTTCCGCGGGCCCGGGGATGGGATTGGGCGCCTTGCTGATCGCCCGGATCCAGGGGTCGATCGGATCCGGTTCCCGTTCCACGGGCGCCGGTTTGTCCAGGGCGTCGAGAAGGTTGTCCAGGTCCGCCCCCTTCGCGGGCTTGGGCGCCTCCGCCGGCTTGGGCGAAACCGGCCGATACCGCCCGAACGGCGCCGTGGCAACCAGCGTGCCGCCGGCTTCCACGAAGCGCCGGACCTGGTCCAACTCGCGGTCGGACACCAGCGGCACATTGGGACAGACCAGCAGCCGAACACCGGACTCGACCCCGTCTTCAAGCTCGGCATGGCTGATGAACCGGAACGGGGTGCGCGTTTCGTTGAACGCGCGAGCCCAGGCCGCCGCCCCCGCCGCATTGGGCTGATAGAGAACGCGGACGGCCCCGACATCCCGGGTGGCGCCGATAATCTGCTCCCCGATCCCGTTGCGGATTTCCCTGACCTCCTCGCTCCACCAGCGACTCTCGTGCGTCGTTCTCATGTCGCCGGGCAGAACGCCGAATTGTCCGGACGAATCGAAGTAGGAGACGCCGTTCAGCCCTTCAAACAGCCAGAGCCAGGGCGGCGTCCTGCTGTATGGCTCGCTGTCGAGCCAGGGGGCGTAGTGCGTCCAGCAGGTCACGATCGACTCCGGCCGCTTGAACGACCGGTACAAGTCGCGCTCGCACCCCATCCACAGGTTCGGCGTGTAGAGATGGAACGGGCTGTAGGGTTCGGCAAAATCGCAGGCCTTGAAAAAACCGGGAACGTCGCGGTTGTAGCCCTCCCAGATGCCGCAAAAGCCTACGCGGGCCCCGGGGTCGCGCCGGTGGATCGCTTCGGCCCCGAAATTGCGGAACGCCGCCGGATCCACCCCGCCCGGCTCGTCGGCCAGCGAATAGCCCAGAGGCGTGAGAGCGGCGACCCCGGCGGCAAAGGACTCCAGCCTCCGCGCCTCCTCTTCCTTGTTGAACGTCTTTTTCCTCGCCCCCGGGGGAATCAGGATGTTGGTCGGGACCACCCGCAGGCCGCGGGCCGCCGCCATGCGGTTGAGATTGGTCCGGGCGCCGATCGTGGCCAGGGCGGTGATCCCGAGCTGGCGTAGTCTCTCAAACCGGAACAGGTCGGAATATTCCCCCTGCTCGGTACCCCACACGATGACGTGATAGGGCTGCAGGTCGGCGGCCCGATCCTGCCGGACGAAAACCGGCAACCTCCGCTCGTCGAAGACGGTATTCCCGTCGCGCAGGACCAGACGCAGCTCGTGCCCGGGCGTGCGGGGGATCCAGCCCGGCACCTGAAGGCGCCCGTCCCCGGCCGCCTCCTCCCGCTGTGCCACAAGGCGGCCATCCGCGTCATAGATCTGGGCGGTCACACGCGCAGAAACGGGGGCGGTCTCGGTGAGCGTCCAGGCCAGGGCGAGCGGCTTTTCCGGTTCTACCAGCCCCGGCTCCGCGGCCGTGGCGAACGCCAGCGCATTGGAGACCACAACGCCGCAGGCGCCCCAGTCAAGCGTGACCGGACCCCTCTTCCACTGCCAGCGCAGCAATAGCCGCCCCGCCTGGGACAACGTCACCCGCGCGTCCACGCCGTCGGACGCCGCCAGCGTATTCGTGCCGCTCGCGAGCGAATCGCCGAACGGGGAAACCAGTGTCCATTCAACCTGATCCCCGGCGGCAGCGCCTCCGTCCACCTTGAACCGGAACGGCGTCTCGACCCCCAACCCGACGGGCGCATCCGGGGAGGCCAGTCCCGCCGCCATCCGACCCCCAACCCCTTCACGGCCTGCAGCCAGACGGAGCCACCGCCCGACGATCGCATAAAACAGCTCGGGGGTCACAGGCTCCTCGTAATAGGAAAGCGCATGCTGCCCGTCCATCCCCTGCCCCATGAAGGCGTTGAACCGGGTCCAGTGGGTGCCGATCCGGTCCAGCAGGAAAAGGCGACCCTTCCCAACCCCGTATTCCTTCAACTGGAACGGAACCCGGAAGACGACTCTGTCCGCCGGAAGCCCTCGGAATACGGACGCGGCATGATTGGTGAGCGGCCGCCCCTGGGTCAGAGCCGTCAGGTTGTCGTTGGTCCCCTGCTGCAGATTGTAGACAACGATGCGTTGCCCTTTCTCCATGGACTCCACCAGCCGTTGCTGGTTGGTGATCCCGAGGGCCGGCCAGGCGGCGGAAGAGGCCAGGACAACCACATCCCAGCCTTGCGTCGCCAGGGCCGCCCAGCGCTCGCGGTCGCAGTCCACGGCTTCCAGGGAGCGGCTCCCGACCGCCACGGTTTCGGCGCTCACGTCGAACCGCTGGACCAGTTCGTCCACCTGGCGCCGGGCATGCTCGTTGACCATGAACAGCGCGCGGACCGTTCCGCCCGTGTGGCGGCCTTCCCAGTCCCAGTGCGGGGTGGTCACCTTTTCGACATAAGCCGTTCCCTCGCCGCTCGCCTGGAGCGCGGCGGCCGCCAGCAAGACCATCACTAAATATTTCAAGGCGTCACCACCTGCACGCGTTTGCCCGTTTTCAACACCAACCCGTCGGCCGTCTTGAGCGGAACTCCCGCATAGTTGACCACCACCAGGGTCCGTTTTCCGCCGGCCGTCACCGCCGCGGCCTGCGCCTCGCGCAGCGTGGCCGGCCGCCCCGTCTCCGCCAAAACCAGGGGGACCGCCTCCACCGTCAGGCGGGGCGTCTCATTCGTTCCGAGCGGCTCGAAGAGGGTGACAAACGCCGCGTCGCCCGCCTGCTGCCGGTAAACCAGGCCCTCGTGCGGCCAGGTGGCGCTGCCGGTCCGGAACAGGGCTGTCCCTGTTTTGACAAGATGAAGGGCGACCCCCGTTTGATTGGCCCGGGTATACCGAATTGTCGTAACCGGCGCCGTGAGCGCCCGCCCCTCGGCCGGCTCGAAAAAGGCATAGCAGCTGTTCGTGTCCGCGGTCAGCCGCAGCGGAGGCCCGTCCACGAGCCCGGGGCCGTCCGCCCAGGCCAGCGCCTCGCTTTTTCCCACGCCCTGCCCGTGGAACAGCCAGTCATAGACATGCGGCTTATCCGCGGCCAGGCGGTCGAGCATCAGCATCCAGTCCCCGGTCAGCGCCACGGTCCGCTCGTGCTCGACATCCTTCCAGGCTCCGAGCTCGCGGGCGCTGGCCAACTGGGCGGCCGGCGTGTTCTCGAGGAACAGCAGCTCGCCCGTGTCGGCATCCTGGCTGCGGCCGTCGACCATGACCGTGCTGGAGCTGGCGGTCGGCTCGACGAATTCCGCGAACCCCTTGCCGTACCCGCCCCACATGTTGCGCACGAACCAGCCGCCCTTGGCGTAGGCGTTGACGGACAGCTTGTTGAAATGGCCGTGGACCAGGTGCCGGCCCCACGCCAGCGCGGCGTAAGCGTCCGACCCCGGAACGCGCAGCACGGCCACCCCGTAATCGGGCAGGTTGGTCGTCACCGCCACGATGGGCCGAACCTCCGTCTCCGGCACGCGGGTCCCCTGCGCCTGGAAGGCCGCCACGACGCAGCTGAAATACAGGCCCACGTTCTTCACCTTGGGATTCGACCGGTCGATCCAGGCCATCTCGGGATCGGTCGTCAGGTGCGCCACGGCCTTCACGCCGTTGAGCAGGATGTCCAGCGAGGGCGGCCCGCCTGTGCCCAACGTGGGAAATCGGCCGTCGGGCGCGGCGAGGTGCCACATGGCCTTGAACCGCGTATCCATCTCCGGCCCGTAGGGCAGGATGCCGTTTCCGAGCAGGGCGCCCAGGGCGGGATACCCCTCGTTGGCCATCACGTTGATGTAGCTGGGATTCTCCCGCCAGAAGCCGTCCTTCAGGAAGCCCTCGTCCAGGAGCCGGACAATCCCGTGGTCACCGTACAGGGCGCGGGCCACGAGAGCGGGATTGTCGGTCGCCATCCCCGCGAAGATGCCGGCGCGGTCAATCATCCACTGCAGGTTCATCAGCCCCACGCGGTGGTTCATCATGAGGGTGGCCGACGGCTCGAACACCTTTTCGGACAACTCGGCCAGCTCCGACTCGCCCAGCGCGCCGCTGCCGCGGATGCAGTCCAGCCCCACCGCCAGCTGGGTCAGCCAGTTTTGCTCCTGCATGAAACTGCCCCCGATGCGGGTGGCGCCGGAGCTGGCGATCGGGGCATGCACGGCGGCGGTCAGGGCGGCCACTGGCATCTTCAGATAGGAGTCTTTATAGCCAAGAAGGATCTGCGCCGTCTTTCTGGCGTAGGCCTCGTCGCCTGTCAGCAGATAGCCGATGCCGGCGTGATAGGCGGCGGCGGAGTTGGCCCGGTGCTGGCCGTACCAGTTCTCCATGGCCGCCTGGTAGAACAGCCCCCGATAAAACCGCCCGCAGTGCGGACACTGGTAGCCGGGCTCAGGCAGGTTGGGCATGGCCGCGGCCACCAGGTTGGTCTGGTCGATGAGGCACTTGTTGTAGTCCTTGGCGATGTTGCCAAGCGGCGGATAGGCGGGCTCGTAGGCGAGCGCCTTGGCGGCTTCCGCGGCCATGGCCAGGATGATCGGACTGAGCGTCTTGCGGCCGGCCGGATCCAGATAGCGCGCCCGCAGCCCGGCGGCGTGGTCGGGCAGGCACAGGATCGAGGGATGCCGCGCGGCCGGAGGCCGGATGCCGGCAGGCAGCAGGGCCGTCATGGTCAGCGGCGGCTCCCCCTCGACCGTGAGGGAAAGGGCCGCCATCTCGCCATAATAGGGCGGGCTGGCCTTGACGGCCTCAGACGTGAACAACACCGTTGCCGTCACCTCGCCCGTGGCGCCCGGGGCCAGTTCGAACGACTCGCCGCCGCCGGGCCACCCGAGCGACAGGGCGGCGCGCGCGACGGACGTAGCCACCGGAGCGGGCCGGATCCGGATGGGATGATCGCCGACGTTCCGGACCGGGATCCGGAAATCATAGCCCTGACTGCCGTCCGCCGCGGCCGACCATTTCCCGGGATAGGTGCGTTCCAGGCCGAGCACATTCTTCTCCAGCACGATGTCGTCCAGCTCGATAACCGTCCGCTCCGCGCCGGGAAGCTGGTGCACCTCGAACTCGAACTCCTGCGCCGTGCGGGAATAGGTGTCGGGCCAGCTGTTCTCGACCTTGTCGAGCTCCTGCACATAGGTCTGCCACTCGCCCAGTTTCACGTCGAGCGTGTCGACCGACCAGTACAGGGCCCGGAAGCCCTGCATGAACGGGAACTGCTGCAGGATCGGGTTCAGGTTCGTCAGCGTCTTGCCGGAAACGCGGTAGCGGAAGCGCAGCCGGTCGTAGGCCGCCAGGTCCAACCGGCCGATGCCAAGGAAGCGGATATGGCCGATGCCGTCGTCGGCCGCCCGCCAGCGCAGGTGGCCGCTCGCCCCCTCCGCGACCCATTCCAGGGAGCCGGAATCGGCGTTCGTCCAGGCGGCGACGCCAGTCTGGAAATCATCCACCACGCAGACTGGGGCGTTCGACTGCCCCCACGCCGCCGCGGCGCCGGCAAAGGCCAGCAAACCGAATCCAGTCAGCCATGTTCTCATGCGCCGCAATTCCTTCGTTCCCATTTAGTCACACCTACTTGACCAGCAGGAGCGTACCGGTCGGAACGGTCAGCCGCTCGTAGGCGCCCATGTCCACCCGCTTCTGCCCGATCCGGGGATTCCCCGCCAGGTCCGTCGCGGCGGCCATCCACTCCACGTTCGTGCCCTGGTTCACGCCGGGCGAGCCGGCCGCGAGGCGGTAGTCGCCCGCCGCCGTGTTCTCGAACACGGGAAGCGCCGTGATGTTGCCGCCCCCATAGGCGGCCGCGCTGGGCGTCGTGCAACTGTATTCGATCGTGCCGCCCTCGCGGATCCAGTTGACCGCGGAGCCCGTCACGATGTTGGTGCTGTCGACGATGACCGTGTTGCGGACGACGGCCTTGTTGACGGTGCGCATTCCCCCGCTGGCCGTGACGCCGGCATTGCTGCACACGTTGCCGACAAGCGTGCAGTTTTCCATCGTCGCCCCGTCCAGGTAGGCAGCGCCGTCAAAGCCGACCGACAGGTTTCCGGCCACGACGCAGTTCCGGATCAGGCTGGTGTTGTCGGCGCGGATGCCGGCCACGTAGCCCTTGTTTGTGAACGAGGGATTATTCACCAGGTTCGATATGATCAGGCAGTTCTCCAGCAGTCCCACATTGAACACGCCGCCGGGCTGGTTCTGCAGGCGCACGCCGAAATAGCGGGCGAAGTTGGTGACGATCAGGCAGTCGTGGACATATCCGCCCCCCGACAGGACGACCGGCGCGTTGTTGGCGCCGTACGCGCCCGCTATGATGCAATTACGGACCGTGCCGGCCGAGGTGATCTGGACACCCCCGTAGGCACTCCCCCCTTTCCGGTTGATGGTAAAACCCTCCACGACCGCGTTGGAATGGGCGACTTCGACGGTGAATCGGGTCGCTTTTTCTGTGACGAATGTCTTGCCTGGGCCGTTTTCGCTCCGGAGCAGGATGCCCTCGGTCAAGTACAGGCTGTCGTTGAGTTCATACACGCCGTCGGCGACGCGCACGGTGGTGCCGTCGACTCCCGCATCGATTGCTTTCTGCAGGTTCGTCGAGGCGGTGACCCAGTTGGTGTACGGGAAAACTGGCGTCCCGGCGGGGACAACAAACATCTCCGTCGGCGCGATCTTCACATAGGCAGGCTTAACTGCCGTCGCGCCCTCCCCGGCGGCGTTGGAGATCGTCACCGAAACCGTGTAAATCCCGGCCGCATACCGGTTGGTCACCACGCGCGCGCCGGCACCGGCCAGATCCTGGGTGCCATCGCTGGTGAAGTCCCAGTAGTAGGTCAGGCTTTCCGTGTTGGTCCCGGCCGCATGGGCCGTGAACACGATGTCGGCCGGTTCGAAGGCCTTGAGCGCGGAGGCTATCGCGTTGGCGGCCAGGGGCCCCTGCTGCAATTCATACGCCCCCATGTCAACCCGCGCGTCCGGCAACCGGGGCGCGCCCGCCGCATCCCTGCCGCCGGCCATCCAGTCCAGGTTCGTGCCGGCGTTCAGGCAGGCCGACCCCGGGCGGAGCCGGAAATCCCGGCCCGCGGGATCGACGAATTGCGGATCGGCCTCGATGTTCCCTTCCCCGGCCGGCCGCGGGGATGCGCAGCAATACCGGTACAAGCCGGAACCCGATGAATAATCGCGGTCCGAAGGCGTCCCCTCGTTGTAGGCGATGACGGTGTTGAAGATGGCCGAACTGTTGGTCGCATAGATGCCGCCGGCATAGCCGCTCACCCCGTTGGAAACCACGGTGCAGCTTTCCAGTGTCCCGTAGACCATCCAGGCGCCGCCCCCGTAGCGGCTCCGGTTGCAGGCGACCAGACTGCTCCTGACCACGGCCGATGTGCTTTGCATGCTGAGCCCGCCGCCCCGGTAGCCGCGGTTGTCGCC
Organism: Kiritimatiellia bacterium; assembly: GCA_044346855.1. Lineage (GTDB taxonomy): Bacteria > Verrucomicrobiota > Kiritimatiellia > CAIKKV01 > CAIKKV01 > CAIKKV01. The sequence goes on along the minus strand of JBIIYJ010000151.1, from coordinate 3,332 downwards.
ATAGTTGCCCGCGATCCGGCACCGGTCCACGAGTCCGGTGACGATATACAACCCCATCCCGTCGTTCACGGCTTCGTTCGTCACAACCGCGCTGTCCACGAGGAGCCCCCCCGTCATGTAGACGCCCCCGCCGCGGGAGACCAGGTCCTGCCCTGTTCCCACATAGACGCCGTTGCTCCACACCACGCAGTTGGAAACCACGCCGGCGGCCATGTAAAGGCCGCCCCCGAACGCATTGGCCCCGTGGATGGCGCTATTCCCCACGATCCGGCAGTTGCGCACCGTGCCGCCGGCGCTCAGGTAGACGCCGCCGCCGTAATTCGCGGGGGCCGTTCCCGCCACGAGGCCGTTCGAAACGGTGAAACCGTCCAGCACGGCCTCGGCGTTGGCGATCCTGAAAATGCGGTGGTTGCCGCTGCCGGTGCGGGCCACGACCGTGGCGTCAGCGCCGCCGATGCCCACCAGGTTCACGCCGTTGAGAACGGCCAGTTCGGACGTTATCAGGTACGTGCCGTTGGAGACCAGGATCGTATCGCCGCCGGCCGCCGTGGCCAGCGCCTTGCCGATCGTGGCCCAGGCCGTTCCCCAGTTGTCGCCCGCCCAGGCGTCGCTTCCGCCCGGGCGCACATGCCAGGTGTCGGCCTGCGAAAACAGGGCCAGACACGCCATTCCCGCCGCCGCCAAACGCATCCGCCGTTGCTTGTTCATCGCCGTTCCTCCTCTAAAAAACTATACGCAAATTGCATGCCGCTCGGCCGCCGCCTCGATGATGCGCCCCCGGATCAGCAGGCCGGGAGTTTCCACCGTCTCCCCGCCCAGGCGGCGAAACAGGAGCCCTGTCAGGGCTTCGGAAAAATCGGCGAGGTCGGCCTCGTAGCGGATAACCGGGATGCCATAATGCAGCCGGATGCCCCGGTTGGCCCAGCTCAGCACCCGCGTCCGCTCCAGCCGGCCCGGCCCGGATGCGACCAGGGCATGCGCCAGGCCGCGCATGGTGACGTCGTCCGAGATCAGGATCGCATCGGGCCACCGCCCGGCCCGGTTCCAGCCGCGCACCAGGCGCTGGCAGAAATCGGCGTCCTGCCGTTCATCGTAATGCGGGCCGCGGACCGGCAAGTGAATCACGTCCACCGCGCTGCCGGGGCAGTCGGCCAAGGCTTCGCGAATCCCGTCGAGATCGCGGGACGGCGCCGCGGGAAACGTGCGCAGGTAGGCGATCCTGCGGCTTCCCGCCCGCAGCAGGGTCTCCACCGCGGTGCGGCCGAAATGGCGGTAATCCATCTCCACCTCGCAGCCCTGCCCGAACCGGGCGTGGGGGGCTTCGCCGGCCTCTTCGCGGATCCGCTCCCAGCGGGAATCGGCCAGGCCGACCCCGATGTAGCCACGGAAGCCGTCATGGTCGCGGTCCGCCAGGAAATGCCGGAACGCCGGAATGGCGTCGGCCGGAACCGAGGCGGAATCGTTCAGCCCGTCATAGGCGTAGCATTGCCACCCGGGCCGGGACGCGACGCCGCGGAGGGCGGCCAGCAGGGCCCGGTAGAAGTAGGCGGTCTCGTCGGTCAGCGTGGGGCCGAACAGGACGGCGGCGCGGAAGCGGTCCTGCCCGGGCCGGACGAATGTCCCTAATTTAGGGATGCGGGCCACCACGCCCTTGTCCTTGAGGCGCCGGAGCGCCTTCTGCACGGTGATGGGGTGGGCGCCGAGCGCCAGGCCGAGCTCGGCGGCGGAGGGGAGGCGGTCGCCCGCCTTCAGCACCCCCGTCTCCAGGCGCCTCATGAGCTCCTGCTCGAGCCGGACATGCACCGCCGCCGTCCGCTCGCCCCTGTTCCAGTTCACCGCCATAAGCCCCCGCGATTCAGGAGGCTAATAATAGCTAACAATCAACGGATGACAAGAACGATATCGGCATCCCTTTACGGCAGGGCGGCCTGGCGCAGCCGCCGTTCCTGCACGGCGCAGTAGAGGACCGCGGCGATGAACATGACGAACACCTCGGCCAGCATGCCGCCGAAAGACGGGAGCGACATGGGCAGCATGATGTCGCTGCCGCGGCCGGTCGAGGTCAGCACGGGCAGCAGGGCCAGCACCGTGGTGGAGGTCGTCATCAGGCAGGCGCGCACGCGGCGCTTCCCGGCGTAGACGGTGGCCTCCCGCACCTCGGCGATGGTGGCGGGCTTCACCTCCCGGAACCGCTGGTCCAGATAGGTGCAGACCAGCACGCCGTCATCCGTGGCAATCCCGAACAAGGCCAGGAACCCCACCCAGATGGCGATGCTCATGTTGACGGGCCCGATCCTGAAAAGGTCGCGCAGGGGGGCGCCCCCCACGGTCACGTCCAGGAACCAGGGCTGGCCGTAGAGCCAGATCAGGATCAGCCCCCCGCCCCAGCACACGAAGATGGTGACGAACACGATGCCCGTGGTCACGACGGACCGGAACTGGAAATAGATGAGCATGAAGATGAGGAACAGCGCCAGGGGCAGGATCAGCGCCAGCGTCTTCTGGGCGTGGACCTGATTCTCGTACTGTCCTGAAAATCGGTACGAAACGCCGGGCGGCAGCGCCAGCTCCCCGGAGGCCTGCCTGGCCGCGAGGAGCCGCTGGCACGCCTCCACCACGTCCACCTCGGCGAAGCCGTCCTTCTTGTCGAACAGGACGTAGCCCACCAGGAACGTGTCCTCGCTCTTGATCGCCTCCGGCCCGCGCGCGTAGCGGATCGCGGCCAGCTGCCGGAGCGGGATCGGCTGGCCGCCCGGGGCCGGCACCAGCACCCGCTCGAGCTCCTCCACCCGGTCGCGGAGCTCGCGCAGGTAGCGGACGCGCACAGGGTACCGCTTGCGGCCCTCCACCGTCGTGGTCAGGGGGACGCCGCCGACGGCCACCTCGATCACGTCCTGCACGTCCGCCACCGCCAGCCCGTAGCGCGCAAGGGCCGCGCGGTCGAGGTCGATCTCCAGGTAGGGCTTGCCCACGATGCGGTCGGCGATCACCGTTGCCGGCTCCACCTGCGGCACCTCCTTGAGGAACCGCTCGATCGCCAGCCCGCCCTGCTCCACGCTCTCCAGGTCCGGCCCCTTGACCTTCACGCCCATGGGCGCGCGCATGCCGCTCTGAAGCATCACGATGCGCGCCGCGATGGGCTGCAGCTTCGGGGCCGTGGTCGCGCCCGGCACCTGCGCGGCCTCGGTGATGGCCTTCCAGATAGCGTCGGGCGACCGGATCGCCTCGCGCCACTGGCGGTACGGCCGGCCGGCCGGATCCGGAACCAGCTCGCCGCTGTCGCGCACAAATCCGCCCGTCTCCCGGTCAACCCGGAAGGTAAGCCGCCGGCC
>JBIIYJ010000443.1:0-3600 GCA_044346855.1 Kiritimatiellia bacterium | reverse complement strand
GGCGCGGGAACTCGGCGCGGGCAACACGATGCCCCAGAAGCTGCTTCAGCTCGCCCAGTTCGAGCTGGCCCTCACCCGGTTCTTCGACGAGAACCTGGGCTCCCGCCAGTTCGGCGTCTTCGCCAACAAGTGCTGGCCCGCCTTCGAGAAGGCCTTCGGCTTCGTGCCGTGCTACGTCAACAGCCGCCTCGCCGGGCGCGGCATCCCCGCGGCCTGCGAGGTCGACATCTACGGCGCCGTCTCCGAATACATGGTCCAGCTCGCCTCGCTGCACCCGGCCACGCTGCTGGACATCAACAACACCGTGCCCGCCGACATCAAGATCAAGAGCCTCGAAGGCGCGAGCCGCCAGGACCTGTTCATGGGCTTCCATTGCGGGAACACCCCGAGCTGCTGCCTCTGCGAAGGGGCCTGCATGAAGTTCCAGCTCATCATGCACCGGCTCATGGAGCCCGGCCGCGAGGCCAACATCACCTGCGGCACGCTCGAAGGCACGCTCAAACCCGGCCCGACCACGGTCTACCGCCTCCAGAGCACGGCCGACTGCCACCTGCAGTCCTACATCTCCGAAGGGAACATCCTGAACGCCGATCCCGCCTCGTTCGGCGGCATCGGGGTCTTCGGCATCCCCGGCTTCGCGCGCTTCTACCGGTACGTGCTGATCGAGAAGCAGTTCCCGCACCACGCCGCGATCGCGTTCAAGAAGTCGGGCCGCACGCTCTACGACGCCCTCCGCATGATGGGCGTCGAGGACATCTCGACCCCGAAAGCGGAAGGCTGCCTGTATCCCACCGAAAATCCGTTTGGCTGAAGTCCGGAAAATAAGCGTTAAGGAGAAATCGCCATGGCGAAACAAAAACGGTATGCCCTGGGCCTGGATTATGGAACCAATTCCTGCCGCAGCCTGATCGTGGACCTGGCGGACGGCTCCGAAGTCGCCGGCGCGGTCTTCCCCTACCCCACCGGGGAGGCCGGCGTCGTCATCGACAAGCGCGATCCCCACGTCGCCCGTCAGAACCCCCAGGACTACATCGACGGGTTCATCGACGTCACCCGCAAGGCGATCGCCCAGGCGAAGAAGGCCACCCCCTCCTTCGACCCGGCCGCCATCGTGGGCATCGGCGTGGACACCACCGGCAGCACGCCCATCCCCGTGGATAAGGACGGTACGCCGCTGAGCATGACGAAGCGGTTCAGGAACCGGCCCGCCGCCATGGCGTGGCTCTGGAAGGACCACACGTCGCACGCCGAGGCCGCCCTCATCACGGCCAAGGCGGCCAAGCTCCGCCCGCAGTACCTGGCGAAATGCGGCGGCACCTATTCCTCAGAATGGTTCTGGAGCAAGGTCCTGCATTGCAAGAAAGAGGATGCCGCCGTCTTCAAGGCCGCCCATAGCTTCGTGGAAATCTGCGACTGGATCCCCGCCGTCCTCGCGGGCGACACCCGGCCCGACCGCCTGGTCCGCGGCGTCTGCGCCGCCGGCCACAAGGCGATGTATTGCGAGGAGTGGGGCGGTCTGCCCGACAAGAAGTTCCTCGCCGCGCTCGATCCCGACCTGGCCGCCCTTCGCGACCGGCTCTTCGAGAAGGCCGTGCCCTCCGACCGCCTGGCCGGCCGGCTTAGCCCGGAGTGGGCCGCCAAGCTGGGGCTGAAACCCGGCATCGCCATCGCCGCCGGCGCGTTCGACGCGCACATGGGCGGGGTCGGCTCGGGCATCAAGCCCGGCACGCTGGTCAAGATCCTCGGCACCAGCACGTGCGACATGATGGTCTGGCCCGCGAACCGGAAACTGGCCGACATTCCCGGCGTCTGCGGAATCGTGAAGGGCTCGATCATGCCCGACGCGTACGGCATCGAGGCGGGGCAGTCGGCGGTGGGCGACATCTTCCTGTGGTTCGTCAACCATCTGGTCCCGGATTCCTACGGCAAGACGGCGCGCGAGAAATTCCAGAAGATGGAAGAGCTGGCCTCGAAGCAGAAGGCCGGCGAGCACGGCCTGCTGGCCCTCGACTGGAACAACGGCAACCGGACCATCCTGGTGGACGTGCGGCTGAGCGGCCTGCTGCTCGGTCAGACCCTGCACACCGAGGCGCACGAGATCTACCGCGCCCTCGTCGAGGCCACCGCGTTCGGCGCGCTGACGATCATCCGGCGCATCGAGGAGTTCAAGGTGCCCGTGAAGGAGATCGTCAACTGCGGCGGCCTCGCCGGCAAGAGCCCCTTCCTGATGCAGATCTATGCCGATGTGACGGGCCGCCCCATGAAGGTCTCGCGCAGCGACCAGACCTGCGCCCTGGGCGCCGCCATCTTCGGCGCCGTCGCCGCGGGCCCCGAGGCGGGCGGCTTCAAGTCGGTCGAGCAGGCCCAGAAGGCCATGTGCGGCGTGCGCGCCCATGTGTACAAGCCGGATCCGAAAAACCAGGCGGTCTACGCGAAGCTCTACACGCTCTACCGGCGGCTCCACGATTCGTTCGGCGTCACGCCCGATTGCGGCTGCCTGCAGGACGTGATGAAGGAACTGATCGCCATCCGCGAGGCGCAGAGGAAGTAAGCCCGCAGGAGGCGGTATGCTCGACGAACTGAAAGCGGCTGTTTGCGAGGCGAACCTTGAACTCGCGCGATTGAAACTGGTCTGCCTGACCTGGGGCAACACCAGCGCCGTGGACCGCGAACGCGGCGTTTTCGTCATCAAGCCCAGCGGCGTGCCCTACGAAGCGCTCAAGCCGGCCGACATGGTCGTGGTGAGCCTGGAGGACGGGCGGACGGTGGAGGGCGCGATGCGCCCTTCCTCCGACACCCCCACCCACCGGGCGCTCTACAACGCGTTCTCCGGCATCGGCGGCATCACCCACACGCACAGCGCGCACGCCACCATGTTCGCCCAGGCCGCCCGGCCGATTCCCTGCCTGGGCACGACGCATGCCGATACGTTTCACGGCGAAGTCCCCGTGACGCGCGTGCTGAGCGCGGGCGAGGTCAATGCGGATTACGAGGGCAACACGGGCCTGGTGATCGTGGAGCGGTTCCGGGGCCTGGACCCCATCTCAGTGCCGGCCGTCCTCGTGGCCGGCCACGCGCCCTTCGCCTGGGGCAAGAACGCCATGGACTCGGTCCACCACAGCCTCATTCTCGAGGAAGTGGCCCGCATGGCGCTGGGCACCTTCCTGATCAACCCCAAGGCCGCGCCGCCTCCGGACTATGTCATCCGCAAGCATTACATGCGCAAGCACGGGCCCAATGCCACGTATGGGCAGAAGTAAAGGCAGTGGTCAGAGATCAGTAATCAGTGGTCAGTGATCAGTAATCGGGGATAGAGGGTTCGGGGTTCAGGGTTCGGGACTTGCCAAGGCCCCTCTCATCGTTCCCTCTCATCGGTCTTTCGGGTGGCTTACATCTTTGGTTTTCGTGATCGCGATTACGACTACGACCCGTTTATCCGCACTCTGCGTTGGAAGCTCTTTATCGCCTTGATGGTTTGGCGTGTTATTTAACGGAAATCCTCACGGGCTTCGCGAATCCCGCCGCAGGTTCGACAACCGCCTCCAGCCCGTTCGGCGCCCGCACGTTGATCCAGCTCCCGGCGCGGCCGGTTTCCCACGA
>JBIIYJ010000150.1:0-12276 GCA_044346855.1 Kiritimatiellia bacterium | reverse complement strand
ACAGGGATCTGCGCGTTCTCGGCCAGGCCGACGGAGATCGGGCGGCGGGCGTGGGCGCGCAGGGCGCGGGCGGCGAGGCCGTGGGCCAGCAGGCCGTGGTGGCGCACCTGGTTGGAAACCTGCTCGGGGAGCACGACGCCGGGGGGAAAGACGGTGTTCTTGTGGCCCATGTCGGTGAAGCACATGAACTCGTTGATCGTGAAATAGTTCGTCACCCGGTCCGAGTAGCGCTTCGCGATGGCGGCGGCGTAGTCGCCGAACCGGAGGGCGGTTTCGCGGGAGGTCCATCCGCCGTACTTCGTCTGGAGGGCCTGGGGCAGGTCCCAGTGGAACAGGGTCATCCAGGGCTGGATGCGGGCGCCGAGCAGGGCGTCGATCAGGCGGTCGTAGTAGTCGAATCCCTTTTCGTTCGGCTCGCCCTCGCCCTCGGGAAAGAGGCGCGACCAGCTGACCGAGAACCGGTAGGATTTCAGCCCGAGCCAGCCCATCAGCTGGATGTCGTCGCGGAAGCGGTGGTACTGGTCCACGGAGACGTCGCCGGTGTGGTCGAAGGCCACCCGGCCGGGGGAGTGGGAGAAGGTGTCCCAGATGGACGGGCCGCGGCCGTCTTCCTTCGCGGCCCCTTCGACCTGGTACGAGGCGGTGGCGCAGCCCCAGAGAAAGGATTCCGGGAACTTGTAGTAATCGGCCATGGCGTGCTTCTCCTTTGAAAGGCGTCTATCGTACGCCACCCCGGCCGTTATCTCAAGTAACTATTCGCTATCCGCTATTCGCTATACAAGAGGCAGGATAAGCTGGGAGGGGTTTTCGGGGTCGTGAAACAGCGTCTGTTCGGCTATCCGCATGCCGGTATCCGTGGCCGGGTCGTGTCCCGTGTTCAGGTTGCGGTCCCAGACGGGGAAGTTGCTGCTGGTGATGTCGAGGCGGATGCGGTGGCCCGCGAAGAACACGTTGGCGGTCACCTGCAGGTCGAGGGTGAACGTGTAGGTCCGGCCGGGCTCCATGAGTTTGGGGGCGCCCCAGACATCCTCCCGGAAGCGGGCGCGGATCACGCCTTCGGTGATGTTCAGGGCGCGGCCGTCGGGATACACGTCCACGAGTTTCGCCACGAAGTCGGTGTCGGGCGCGGAGGAGGAGGCGTGGAGCACCAGTTTCACGGGGCCGGTGACCTCAGTGTCGGTCTCGAGGGGGGCGGTCGTGTAGGAGACGATGTCCCGCCTGCCGTACAGGGGGCGCTGGTCGTAGGCGCCGGGCTTGCAGAAGTCGTAGAGCCCGGGATTGTAGGGGCCGACCGAATGGTTGCCCCCGAGGGTGGGGACGGGGTCGGCGGGGTCGTAGGTGTAGCGGTCGGGCGGTTCGGGGCGGTCCGGCGCGCGGGTGTCCAGGACGCCGCCGGCGTGCAGGAAGAAGGGCGTGTAGCGGGTTCGCGCCAGGGGCCAGTCGTCCTCGTCGCGCCACTGGTTCAGGCCCATGACGAAGAGGCGGACGGGTTTCTCCATGAACGCGGAGGCGGGCCGGTCGTGCAGCAGGCAGTCGAGCCACCGCTGGGGGGAGTCGGTCTCCTTCAGCGCCTCGGGGCCGTAGTCGACTTCCCCCAGCCGGGAGGAGCCCGGAAAGCCGTGGGACCAGGGGCCGATGAGGAGCCGGTGACTGGCCCGGAGCGTTTCCGAGGCGGCGTGGCGCCGGAAGGCCAGGAACGTCTCGGTCGCCTCGGCCGCGTAGTTGTCATACCACCCGCCGAGCAGGAGGGCGGGGGTTTGGAAGGCCGCGGCCCGTTCGGGCGTGCGCGCGTTCAGCAAGGTCCAGGGGCTTCCGCCATATCGATTGTTTCGGACATATTCCTGGAAAGCCGGAACCCGGCCGGCCCCGGTGAGCAGATCCATGTCGCACACGGGGAGGCTGAGCAGGATTTTCCGCACGTCGAGGCGGGGCATCTGGATGGCCTTGGAGACGCGGCCCGGCACTTCGAAGCAGAGCCAGCTCCAGGTGAGGGCGAGGCTGAAGGCGCCGTCGCAGTAGTAGGCGCGTTTCCAGCAGTCGGTGGACATGAACATGGGCGCGGCGGCCCTGAAGACATCCGGGCAGAGGGGGGCGGCCAGGAACTGCACGGCGGCGAGATAGGAAGGGCCGTACATGCCGACCTTCCCGTTGCACCAGGGCTGGGCGGCGATCCAGCGGATCGTGTCCTCCCCGTCCTCGGCTTCCCGTGTGAAGGGGTAGTGGACGCCGTCGGAATCGTACCGGCCGCGGGTGTCCTGCACCACATGGGCCAGGCCATGGGCGGGGAAATAGCGGTCGAAGGAGGGCGCCCTGTTGTAGGCGGTCCGGACCAGGACGGCAGGGAAGGCCCCCTCCTGCGGCGGCAGGTGGACCGTGGCGGAGAGCAGCGTTCCGTCCCGCATGGGGATTTTAGCGGATTGCAGGATGCGGCAGTCGGTTCCTCTGGCAAAATCGGACATGGGGAAAGCCCTTTAACTTGATGTTTGCCAGAATAGCGCTATGGTTGTAGTGAATCAAGTGCGGATGAGGACGGCGGCTGTCCCCTTTTTAAATACAAAAAAGCTTGATTGTTTTTTCGGGGTTGCGTAAGGTAACATCACGTCCATGAAAGGAGGGATATGACAGGGATGCTTTCACTGTCCGCGGTCCTGCTGGCCGCGCTTTCCCTCTTTCTTTTCCTGGCGTGGCGCCGGCTGGCTCGCGATTGCGAGGCAATGCAGGGCCGGTTGCGGCAGGAGAACGCGGACCGGCGCGAGGCGGTGAGCCTGCTGAAGCTTCAGCGCGACCTGGCCGTGACGCTGGGCTCGAAAGACACGCTCAGGGAATCCTTCGACTGCCTCCTGGAGATGCTGGACAGCATCCCGGGCGTGGACTGCGGGGGGATCTACCTGCTTCAGGACGACGGCAGCCTCGAACTGGCAGCTCATCGCGGCCTGTCGGCAAAGTTTGTTTCGCTCAATTCGCTCATCGCGGCGGGATCGGAAAGGACCCGGCTGGTCCTGGAAGGCCGCGTCTGCTCGCAGAATTACTCGACGTTGTCCTCCGACGCGCTCCTGGAAGGGTTGCGGTCGGTCCTGGTGGTGCCGGTCCTGTTCCAGTCCAAGGTCGTCGCGGTGTTGAACCTCGGCTCCAGGACGGTCCCCGCATTCCTGTCCCCCATGACGACGGCCATCGAGGCGGCCGCGGAGCACATCGGCGGTATTGTCGCCGGCCGCCGGAACCGCGACACGATGCGGGAGAAGAACGAGGCGCTGGCGGGATACAGGCGGAACGAAGGCGATGTGCGCGAGGAGCGGAAGAGCCTGGACGCCCTGATTGATGTTCTCCCGGTCGGCCTGATGGTCCTGGATGACAAGACCCGCATTGTGCGGATCAATGTCGCGGGGCTTGCCATGACGGGTGGAGAACCCCACGAAATCCTGGGCCAGCGGCCCGGGGACGTCCTGAAGTGCGTTCATGCCCGCGTGAGCCCCGACGGGTGCGGCACGGGCCTGAATTGCCCTGTCTGCGAGCTGCGGCGGAACGTGGAAGCGGTTCTGGCCGTGGAGGGTTCCATGCGGAATATGGATTTCGAGGCGCAGGTGATCCGGGAGGGCGCGCCACGGACGGTCTGGCTGCGGGTGAATGCCGAAGCATTCACGAAGGACGGACGCAAGCACGTGCTGGTCGCGCTGCAGGATGTCACGCTGCAGAAGCGGGCAGCCTTGGAAAACGGGTGATGGGCGTCACGCCTGGGGAAAGACGGAGGCGTATTGAGCGGTTCACTGCCAGCGCGGGGAGCGTGTTTACGGGGGCTTTCCGGCCTGCTGATGGTTGCCTTGTGCCTTGTTTTCCGCCCGGGGCAGGCCCGGGGGGCTCCCAACACCAATCGCCTCGAGCGGGTGGCACTGTCGCTGCCCGACCACCACAGCTTCCGTTTTGCCGGGTATTACGCCGCCCTGGAGCAAGGGTACTACCGGGAGGCGGGGCTGGATGTGGTCATGCAGGAGGGGTTTCCCAACAAGGATACTTTGGACGAGATGCTGACGGGCCGCGCCCATTATTCCTTGAGCGGCATCAACTCGGTCATGCGGTATCTCAAGGGCCAGCCCGTGGTGATGGTAGCACCTTATTTCCAGCATTCCTCTTCGGTTTTCCTGGTTCTGGAGAAGTCCGGGATCAGGACTCCCCTGCAACTCGCGGGTAAGCGGATCATGTTGCGAGAATCGGCGCCTTCCGCCTCCCTGCTTTTCCTCCTGATGAACGAGGGCGTCAAACTGGATTCATTCGAGCGGATTCCGCTGACGCGCGACCTCGAAAGCCTGGTGGACGGCCGGGTCGATGCCTACAGCGGGTATATCTATGACCATCCCTACGATTTGGGAAAACGGGGCATTCCCTTCCGCATCATCCGGCCTGATGATTACGGGATCAACGTTTACGGAAGCTGCCTGTGCACGACGCGAGCCGAGGTGAAAGCCCGGCCCGGGCGGGTGAAGGACATGCGGGAGGCCAGTTCAAAGGGGTGGGCCTACGCGCTGTCTCATACGAACGAGATGATCGGACTGATACTCCGCAAGTATGACCCCGGCGGTGATCCGGGAAAACTGGCCTATGAGGCCGGAATCGTCCAGCAGTTGATCCTGCCCCATGAAATTGAGATCGGGCACATGAATCCGAATCGGTGGGCGGCCGTGGTGAAGGACCTGCATGCCATCGGACTGGTCGATAAAACGGTCGATCAGGAGACGCTCGCGAGGGAATTCCTGTTCGATCCGAACGATGCGACGGGCGCCCGGAGGAAGATCCGGATCCTGCTCGCGGGGGGCGGCGCGTTCGCCATCATCACCCTGTTTCTCTTTCTGGCGACGTTGTCCCTGAAGAAGGTGGTCCGCAGGCGGACGGAGGAGTTGACGGTCGCCAACCGGCTGTTGACCGAGGAAAATGACATCCGCAGGAAGGCGCAGTTCCTCCTTCAGTTGGAGCGCGACCTCGCCATGGCGATGGCCACCCGGAATAGGACCGAGGAGGTGCTGGGTCACCTGCTGGAAACGGTGATGCGCGTCCCCGGGGTGCAGGGCGGCGGCATCTATGTGATCGAGGAGAAGACGGGGAACCTTCGCCTGGCCGTGCACGCGGGGCTATCCGAAGTGTTTGTCGAGGCCTGCCGGCAGGTGGAGGCGGGATCGCCCCGACATCAGATCGTGATGGCGGGCAAGCCCATCTCCCTGACCGCCGCGGACTGCCGGCAGGATCGATTTGTGACAGCGGAGGGCCTGCGCTCGGTGCTGGTCGTGCCGATCAAACTGGGGTCCGCGATCCTGGGAGCCCTGAACGTAGGCTCCCGGACGTTGGACCATTTTCCGGAGGACCGGTCCATGGCCATCGAAACGATGGCCATCCAGTTAGGCCCGATCATCGACCGTTTGAGGGCTCTGGAGTCGCTCGGGGAGAGCGAGCGGACCTATCGCAACCTGGCGGAGAGCGCGTTTGACGCCATCCTGGTCTCGGACAAAAGCGGGCATTTTGTGTATGCCAACCGGCAGTGCTTTGATTTGACCGGGTATACTCCGGAGGAGCTCATTGGCATGCCGTTCAGCCGGATCGTTCGCCCGGACGAACTGGCGAAAATCAACACCCGGTTCGCGCTGCGGATGAAAGGGAATCCGGTTCCTCTCCAGTATGAATCCTGGTTTGTCCGGAAGGACGGGAGCTCTGTGCCGATCGGTTTTTCGGCCAGCCTGGTCGAGTGGAAGGGGGGGGAGGCCGTGATGGCGTATTGCGCCGACCTGTCAAGCCGCAAGCGTCTTGAAGAAGCGGTGCTGAAGATCAGCCAGTGGGAAAAAAGCCGCATCGGGCATGAGTTGCACGATTCGCTCGGGCAGCAACTGACCGGGATCGCCTATCTTTGCAAGGGGCTGGAGGAGGATCTGGCCGGCGTGGCCCCTGCCCAGTCTGACGTGGCCAAGCAGTTCGGGGCGCACCTGCGCCGGTCCATTGACCAGTTGCGCCGGACGGTTCGCGGGCTGGCCCCGGTGGATCTTGAAAAAGGCGGGCTGGAAGGCGGGTTGAGCCGGCTAGCCGCCGATGCCGAGTCCGCCATGGGTATCACGTGCCGGTTCCTCAGCCCACCGACGCCATTTCCCGAACGGCAGTCGATGGCGGCGAATCTGTACCACATCGCCCAGGAATCCCTGAACAATGCCGTGAAGCACGGCCGGGCCAAAACCGTCACGATCCGGCTGGCGTGGGACGATCGGAAAGGGGAACTGGCGGTCGAGGATGACGGCCTGGGTCTGCGCGCGGAAATGCTGTCGCAGGACGGCTCGGGGATGAAGATCATGCAATACCGGGCGGCCATGGTGGGCGGCAGCCTGGCCGTGGCCGGCAACGAGGCGGGTGGGGTGACGGTCTGCTGTAAATTCGAGATGGGGTAGGCGTGTGACGCAAGGGAGGACTGGCCGATGAATGGATCCGACAGCGGCGTGAACGGGAGCCCGGCAGGCGGCCGGAGGCGGATTATGATTGTGGACGACCATCCGCTGGTGCGGCAGGGATTGGCGGCGGTGATCAACCGCCAGCCGGATTTGTTCGTGGAGTGGGAGGCGTCCACGGCGGCGGAGGCGCTCGCGATCCTGGAGGCGAACAGGCCCGACCTCATCGTGGTCGACATCGTGCTCAACGAGACAAACGGGGTGGAGTTGATCAAGACCATTCACGTCCTGGACGGCAACCTCCGGATGCTGGCGCTCTCGATGCACGACGAGTCCCTTTTTGCCGAGCGGGTCATGCGGGCAGGCGCCCGGGGCTTCGTGATGAAGCAGGAGTCCGTCGAAACGCTCCTTCAGGCGATCCGCAAAGTGGCGGACGGGAACATCTGGGTTGCCGAGCGGATCAACAACACGCTGCTCCGCGAGATGTTCGAAAACCGCCAGAATCAGGCCGGTCCGGTCAAGACGGGACTGGCCAGCCTCAGCGACCGCGAGTTGGAGATCTACGAACTGATCGGATTGGGCTTGTCAACGAAGGACATCGCGCGCCGGCTGCATCTCGGCAACAAGACAGTGGAGACCCATCGCGCCGGCATCAAGATCAAGCTGAAATTCAAGACCGCCCTGGAACTGGTCCGCAACGCCACGCTGTGGGTTGCCGGCGGCAAACGCATCTAAGCCACTCTGTCGTCCTCAGACATCGTTCAGTGTCATAGGACTAACCCTGTTTTGCTCTTCAGGAATATCCTTACCCTTTATTCAGGTATAAGCAAACTTGCGAGTTGGCACGTGGCGTTGTACACATAGAAATACGTTGATTCCAGGGGCGGCGCAAGTCCGCTTGTCCGCATCGACCTCAGGCGTCGGGGGGAGGTATTTCGGGTGATTTGCAGGGCCAAAATATTGTTTTTTCGTCTCTTTCCGAACCGTCGGGATACTATCGGTCTATTGATCATTTTGGTTTGCTGTCTCCTGCCTCTGGATGGTCTGGCCCAATCGGATCAACCGCACCGTAAACCCTTCGGGGCCAGGGAGCTGGCGATAGCCTTGGTCGTGTTGGGCGTTGCCACCGGAATCGTGGAGCTTGGCGTCCAATTCCTGCAGCCGCGCGGGCGCCGGGCGGGGGCCGACTCCGAGATGATTCGCGACCCGGCGCACCCTGCGGGCGCTGGTTCCTGGAAGGACGAGGCTGCCGCGGGGGAGAAGAATCTCGACTGGTTTTTAAAGCGTCTGCTGCATGTCGACGGCATCTCCTTTTCCGCCATTTTCCGGGAACAGGAGCGGGGCGCCTGGCGGTTGGCCTCGCACCAGGGCGTTTCGCCGGCCTGTGTCAAGGAAATGGCGTCATTCGAGTCCGATTCGCCGGTGTTGCGGGCGGTGCGGGACAAGGGTAGGCATGTCGTGGATTTCATCGCCTTGATGAAGGAGGCCGATAACCAGGCGCTCCTGCTGGAAGGCATCCGATCCCTGGCGGTTGTTCCCGTTTCGCATGACGGCCGGATGGTGGCGCTCCTGAAGGTGGCGTCCCGGACCCACTCGGCCCTGCCCGAGGAAACCCTTTCGCTGGTCGAGAACATGGCGTCCTACCTGGGCCCTGTCATGGCTGGAGAGATGGATTCCAGACAAGCTGATTTCCCGTCCACAGCAGAACCTGATCGGACGTGCGAACCCCGGGCCAGCTGAACAGCGGCGCCAGGTTCCGGGGGGTCACCGGATCGGCCCCTTTCTGCAACCCCGCCACCTGGGCCAGAAGCCCGCACAGCGCGTCCGGCCTCATGTGCAGGCGGAGCGTATCGGCCCCCACGGCGCCGTGGAATTTGGCGAATTTCTCCCCATGCGGCTCCAGCAGCAGAAGGTGATGGCGGTAAACGGGACGGGCGAACCCGAGCAATCCGTAGAGAGCAGCCTGGATGCCCGTGAAGGGCGCAATGTCCCGCCCCCGCACAATGCGGGTCACGCCGGCCGAGGCGTCGTCGGCAACGACGGCGAGGGGATAGGTGACCGAGCCGTCCCGCCTTCTCACCACGGGGTCGCCCGCATCCCGGCCGGGAACCTGGGAAAGATCCAGCCCGGATTCGTCGAGAAGGCCGATCTCGATCCCCTCCAGGTTGCAGCGGATATTGTCAGCGCAGGTCCGCCAGTCCTGCAGCGCCCGGCCCCGGCAGGTTCCGGGATAGACCAGGGAGCCGTCCGCCAAGGTCCTGCAGGTCTTCCGCAGATGCGCCTTGCCGCAGGAGCAGGGGTAGAGCCGCCCCAGCGCCTGGAGCCGGTCCAGAGCCGCCGTGTGGCGCGCCGCCTGCCCGGCCTGGAATTCAAGCACGTCCCAGTCAAGTCCGAACCAGGTCAGGTCCTCGATCAGGC
Organism: Kiritimatiellia bacterium; assembly: GCA_044346855.1. GTDB lineage: Bacteria > Verrucomicrobiota > Kiritimatiellia > CAIKKV01 > CAIKKV01 > CAIKKV01. Next base: position 3,445 of record JBIIYJ010000150.1, on the reverse strand, counting down.
CGTCCCGCCATTCCGCCGTGGCCCGCTGGGGATCGATGTCCTCGATGCGCAGCAGGAAGCGGGCGCCGCGCGACCGGGCGTCCAGCCAGGCCAGCAGCCCGGCCAGGAGCGTTCCCGGATGGGCCCGCCCGGAGGCGGAAGGGGCGAAGCGGCAGAGCTCTGTGGTCATGGTGGAAAGGCGCTCCCGAAAAAGGCCTGCAGCGTTTTCCGCCACTCCACGGGATGGCGGATGGCGGTGTCGTCGTGCACGGTGGACGGAAAAATGACCATGGAGGCGCCTCCGGGCACGGCCGCCCGCACCCTGTCCGCCTCGGACGGCCGCGCGCGGGGATCGCCCGACCCGTGCAGGAAGAGGGCGGGACACCGGACCGAGCGGGCGTCGGCCAGGGGGCTCAGATCGAAGCCGTCGAACCCGAACTGGAACCCGCCCCAGAAGACCAGGAGCGGCGCCGCGGGGAAGGACGGGAGCTTCATGGCATCGAAGCGGTTTTGGACCGTGTGGAGAAGCGTGTCGAAAACCGCCTCCAGCACGATCGCCTCGGGTTTGACCTCGTGCCGCGCCACGGCCCGCAGGATGGCGGCGGCGCCCATGGACTGGCCGTAGAGCACCAGTTTGGCTCCGGGGAAACGGGCGCGGGCGAACCGGACAACTGCCGCCACGTCCTCGCTTTCCTCGAAGCCGATGGTGACGTGCGAGGCGGACGAGTCGCCCGATCCCCGGAAATCGGCCAGCAGCGACGGGATGCCCAGCGCATGGAAGGCGGCCGCTTCCGGGAGCATGGACGCCTTGTCCATGGCGTATCCGTGGAACAGGAGCACCAGGAAAGGGCTGTTGGTGGGGACGGGACAATACCACGCCCCGAGATGCGGCCCGGCGGCGCCAGTTGGCAGGTCGAGCGTTTCGAACGGCAGCAGGAAATCGGCCGGCGTTTTGGAACTGTGGGGGCGGGGTACGCGGGTTCCGGTCAGCATGACAACCGCCTTGCGGAGGACGGAAAGCTCCTCCGGTTTGCGGGTCCGGTCGCCCCCGTCGGCATAATGCAGCATCGTCCGCGCCTGTAGCCAGGCCAGTCCGTTCAGCCCCGCCACGCCCAGGAGCCCGAGCAGGATGAGGAGCCGGAACAGGCGTAGGCGAATCCATTTCATCCCGCTACAGTAATAGGAGAATGGAAGGGCAGTCAATTGCGGAAAAACACGCCGGCGACATCATGCCCGCGAGCCGGGGCCGGTGAAGTCCGCGGGCGTATTGCTGTCAAGAAGTCCGTGGCGCCGGAAAAAGGCGCTCGCGGTCTGCCGCCAGTCTTCCGGCATGCGGGCGACGTAGGATTCGTGGCCGATGCCGGCGAACTGGCAGAACTCCTTGTGCACGGATGACACGGCGTCGTAGACGCGCCGGGCGTCCTCCGGCCGGGCCTTGACGTCCCCGCCGCCCTGGAGGAACAGGCTGGGACAGGTGACCGCGCGGGCGTAGTCCGCCGGATTGTGCCGGAAGGCGTTGAAACCGAACTGGCGGCCGCCCCAGAAGACCAGCAGGTGGGCCTGGGGGAACGCCGGCATCCGCATGATGGAAAACCGGTTCATGGCGGTTCGGAGCATCGAGTCGAAAACCGACTCCAGGACGATCGCGGCCGGCTTCACGCCCGGATCCTTGCGGATGGCCCGCAGGATGGCGGCGGACCCCATGGACTGGCCGAAGAGGACCAGGCGCGCGCCCGGGAAACAGCCCCTGGCATGGCGGAAGGCGGCCGCCACATCCTCGCCCTCGTGGACGCCCAGCGTCGTGTGGGAGCCGGACGACTCCCCGGACCCGCGGAAGTCCACCAGCAGGCAGGCCAGGCCCATCGAGTGGAAGGCCGCCGCCTCCGGGAGCAGGGACGACTTATCCATGGCGTAGCCGTGGAACAGCAGCACGATGGGGGAATCCGCCCGGTCGCCGGGACAGTGCCAGGCGCCCAGGTCGATGCCCGACGGGGTGGGGATCCGGACCCGGACATACGGGATCCCGAAATCGAGCGGAGTCTGGAGCCCGACGGGCCGCGGTACGTTGATGCCCTCAAAGAGGACCGTGGCCTTCTGGAGCCGGCTCAAGCCGTCCGGATGACCCGTCTGGGAGCCGTCTATCGTGTAGTTGAGCAGGGCGCGGGCATGGGTCCAGGCCAGGATGTTGAGGGCGACAAAACCGCCGGCCGCAAGAAGGCCCAGACAGGCAAGCAGGCGGAATATAATGTCGAGCATGGGTTAAAGTCCTTCGGTAGACCTCTATTATAGGCGATCCCTTAGATTGCGTCAATAACGGGATGATAACGGGATGATTGACAGTCAGGGAAAGAGACCCTAGCCTGTGCATGGAAAAACGTTCACACGGCAGGGGACCCAGGCCCTGCAAAGGAGGCGTCATGACGGTCACCGAACGTGTCATTCTGTATGCGAATCCCATCCCCCATCTGCGCAGCCGGCATGGCTATTTTCCAGGGGTGACGGTTCTGCCCGACGGGTCCCTGCTGGCCCTCTTCACCCTTGGCGAGGCTTTTGAGTCGGCGGATGCGACCACGGCCGTTTCCCGTTCGACCGACCTGGGCCGGAGCTGGTCGTTCCAGGGATTGCTCTGGCCCCGGGCGACGGGGGCGGATTCGGACTACATGAAGCCGACCACCCTGCGGGATGGCCGCGTGATGGCCATGGGCTACCGGTTCCGCCGGGAGGACCCCGACCAGCCGCTTGTCAATCCCGTCACCAACGGCATCCGTCCGGGCGAGGTGATCCTGAGTTTCTCGGGGGATAACGGCCTGACCTGGACCCGGCCCGAGCCGGTGTCCGTTCCCTTCCGGGAGGTGGTGGAGGCCTCGGGGCCGGTTGTGGCGCTTCGCAACGGGGATCTGCTGGCCGGCGGCGGCTTGTTCATGCCCTGGGACGGCCAGTTCGACGACGGCCAGAAGGGCGTGATTCTCCGGAGTGTGGACCAGGGGCGGACCTGGACCCATGACGTGGAGTTTTACGATACGCCGGGCCACGGTTCCACCCCGTTCGAGTCGCGGTTCTGCGAGATGCAGGACGGCCGGATCGTGGGGCTGGTGTGGGCGTTCGACCAGAAGGCCGGCGGAAGCCTGGGCAACCGGATCGTCGTCTCGCACGACAACGGCTACACATGGTCGGAGCCCCTTGACATAGGCATTTCAGCCCAGTCGTCGAGCCTCATCTGGCTGGGCGGCCAGCGCCTGCTCACCATACACGCCCATCGCAGCCCGCCGGAGGGACTGTATGTGCGAGTGATCGATTTTACAGGTGATCAATGGAACGTGCTGCAGGAGGACTGCATCTGGAACGGGCGCGGGGCGGGGGAGTACCAGGGTTTAAGCGGCATGGCGTCGGCCCTGCGCTTCGGGCAGCCCTCCCTGGTGGCCCTGCCGGACGGCCAATTCCTGGCGGTTCACTGGAGCATCGAGGA
>JBIIYJ010000441.1:0-3620 GCA_044346855.1 Kiritimatiellia bacterium | reverse complement strand
TCGGGCGGCGGGGGTTCGTGATCGACCACGTGCATGCGCTGACGCATCGATCACGCCACGACAGGAGTTGACATGAAGAAAAACAAGAAACAAAGCGGCCTTCACCTGCTCGGCCAGGGGACGAAAACGGTTTATCCGGACAATCCCGATGACGCCGTGCTCGAATCGTTCCCCAACCCCGCCCCGGAGCGCGACTACTGGATCCGCCTCGACTGCCCGGAATTCACGTCGTTGTGCCCAATAACGGGACAGCCGGATTTCGGCCGCCTGGTGATCGACTACATCCCGAACGCGCGCTGCGTGGAGAGCAAGGCGCTCAAACTGTACCTTTTTTCATTCCGCAACCACGGCGCCTTCCACGAGGCAGTGACGAACCGGATCCTGGACGACCTGGTGCGGGCGATCCGCCCGCGCAAGGCCCGCGTGACGGGCACGTTCAACAGGCGGGGCGGGATCGGCATCGAGGTGACGGCGGAACACCCGAAGGGGGCGCGCCGGTTCAGGCCAGCGGAATCGTGAGCCAGAAGGTGGCGCCGTTGCCGGGGGAGCTGACGACGCCGATCTTGCCGCCCTGCGCCTCCGCCACCATGCGGCAGAAAACGAGCCCCAGCCCCGACGAATACCGGACGCCCTTGTCCCGCGCCTCGAGTTGGCCGAATTTCTGGAATAGCCTGGACTGATGCTCCTCGGCGATCCCCTCGCCCTCGTCCGTCACGCCGATCTTCAGGAACCCCGGCTCGACTTCGGCCGTCAACGTGACCGGGGTGCCGGGCTTCGTGAAACGGATGGCGTTGCTCATCAGGTTGACCAGCGCGCGCGTGGTGAGGCTCCGGTCGCAGCGCAGCAGGATTGGCTCGGCCGGCAGCGTCCGTTTGAACGGGTGCCGGCGCGCCAAACCGCCCAGCAGGCCCAGCGAATCGCGGATGATAGCGTCGAACAGAACGTTTTCAAGCTGCGCCAGCGACGTTCCGCAGTCGTGCTTGTAGACGTCCAGCATGTCCGAAATCAGGTCCACCAGGAGCCGGGCCGAGTCCCGGATGGTGGTGACGTATTCCGTGCTTTCGGCGTCGTGAAGGACGGCTTCCTTCTCGGCCACGAGCTCCGCCATGCCCAGGATGCCGAACAGGGGCGTGCGCATGTCGTGGGCCACCAGGTGGGCCAGCATTTCGCGGAGCCGCTCGCTGTCCCGCAGTTTCCGGTTGGCGGCTTCCAGTTCCGCCTTCATCCGGGCCATGTGGAGGTGCGTCTCGATGCGCATCCGCACCTCCTTCATCTGGAACGGCTTGGTGATGTAGTCCGTTCCCCCCGCCTCGAACGCCTTCACCTTGTCATTCGTATCCGACAGGGCGCTGACGAACAGGACCGGTATATCGCAGTTCAAGGGATCCGATTTCAGCCGCCGGCACACCTCGAACCCGTCCATGCCGGGCATGTTGACGTCCAGCAGGATCACATCGGGGCGGACCTCCTGAAGCAGCGCGAGCGCCGCGGCACCGCTGCGGACGGGGCGGACCTTATAGCCCTCCATCTGCATCAGCGTCACCAACAGCTGGAGATTGGAAGGCGCGTCGTCCACGACCATGACGCTCGTTCGCATGAAGGCCTCTCCCCGCGCCTATAGGGCGATGGCGCGGATTCCAGTCTGTTCGCAGAACGCCAGCATTTCGTCGTAAAGATGGGCGCCGTACCCGAGGCAGGCGTATTCGTTGTTCCAGGCTTCCACCAGGGCGTCCATGTCCGCGTGGGCCGTGACGAACGCGTGGGGCCAGAACGGGATCCCGCACTCCAGGCGGCGCTTTTTCAGCTCCTCCGCGGGGGGCGTGGCGACCGAGCAGCGGCAGAACGCCATCTCGAAACGGCCGTCCGTGCGGCCGAACCGGGCCAGTATTCCGTCGCCGGGCTTGCACAGCAGATTGACCGAGATGCCCCCCGCCTGACCTTCGGTCGGGATGCCGTGCTCGGCGAAGGTGGCCGGGCCGAGCGCGCAGGCCAGGGAGGGCGGGCAGGCGCCGTCGCCGATGATCTTGATCTCCCGCGTCTTCTTGTCCACGTGCTGCAGGTCCCCGTAATACACCCGTTCGTCGCCCAGGTCGGTCAGCAGCTTCACGGTCATGGCGGTGTTGAAGTCGCACAGGGTCGAGGTGCCGATCCCCTCGTTGAGGATCAGACTCTGCGCGAAACAGGTGGCGCTATAATCGTCGCCCAGCCCGGGGAAGGACTGGATGGTGTAGAAGTCCCACTTCTCCTTCTTCAGGATTTTCTTGATGGCCAGGTAGATCCGGATGGACCGGTCCGCCACACGCCCCTTGGGGATGGGCGCCGCGAACAGCGGCTGGATCGCCTTGCGCGCCGCAACCAGCTCGGCCGCCGTCACGGCGTCTGCCGTGCGGATCAAGTCGGTCGTGTCGCGCGAATCGATGTCGATGCCGAACGTCTTCATCCACTGCGAGGGATCCGCCACGCCGCAGGTCTGCCCCATGCCGCGTCCGCCGAACGTGCCGATGGTGCTCTGGTTCAGGCTGTTCTTCTCGGCACTGGCTCGGCAGTAGGAGGCGATGCGGGCGATTTCCTTCGGGTCCTCGTGCGAGCCGTAGACGAACCGGTGGCCGAGCCCGATTTCCTTGAGCGCCCCGTGCATGACGAGGCCGCCGACGGGCCGCCAGCCCTGCGACCCGGGATGGGTCCAGAGGGTGACGCCGCGGCCGGTCATGGCGTAGTCGCGAAGAGCGGCCGCCAGGTGGGCCGCCCAGACCCAGGTGCCGGAAAACAGCACCAGGGCGTCAACGTCGTCCCGCTTCTTGAACGACGCGAAACAGGCGCGGGCCTCCTCCTTGGAAGCCACCACCACGGGATATTCGACCAGGCGGAGGCCCGCGTCGCGAAGCGCCTTTTTGGACGCCGCCACCAGCGCGCCATCGATGAAGGGAACCCCCATCGGATCGAGAAGCCCGTCCTTGTGGACGCCGTACACGACAAAGCCGACCGTCGCCTTTTTCATTCCGCTCCTAGTGCTTGAAACAACGCTGCCCCGTGAACACCATGGCCGCACCCGCTTCGTTGCAGGCTTCGATGCTTTCGAAATCGCGATCCGAGCCGCCCGGCTGGACCACCGAGGTAACCCCCTCCTTCAACCCAACCTCGATGCCGTCGCGGAACGGGAAAAAGGCGTCCGACACCATGGCGCAGCCCGGCAGGCCGCCTTTGAGCCGCGCCACCTCGGCATCGATATCCGTCTTCGGGCCGCCCGCAGGCAGGTTGTTGTAAGGGGTCTTGAACCGCTCCCAGCAAAGGCGGTCCGCCAGCTTGCGGTAGGCCTTGTCGCGGGCGATCTCGGCGACCCCCACGCGGTCCTGCTCGCCGGTGCCGATGCCGACCGTGGCGCCGTCCTTTACGAAAATGACGGAATTGCTGCTGACGCCGCATTCGATGAGCCAGCCGAAAAGCAGATCGTCGCATTCCTGTTTCGTCGGGGCGCGGTTGACCTTGTAATCACGGCCCTTCCACGTGGCGGCGGCCGGAAGGAAGTCCGCCGCGGAACGCACGCGCGAGACGAACGACGTCTGCGCCACGAGTCCTCCGTCGATGAGCGCCTTGAAGTCCACCACCGTTTCGCCGGCGAA
>JBIIYJ010000442.1:0-3620 GCA_044346855.1 Kiritimatiellia bacterium | reverse complement strand
CCGCCCACCCCAACGAGGACATCGAAAAGGCCTGCCTGGCGTCGGGCGCCGTCGATTTCATCGCGAAACCCTTCGATCCCGAGGACGTTCTCGCGAAGGTCAAGAAGGCGCTCAAGGAAACCTGAGCCCCTCGCGGGCGGTTTTGACGTCCGGCCGCAAGGCCCGGATTGCTTGCCTTACCGGATTTGAAGCAGCGTTCCGCTCGTCGGAAGCTGTTCGAGAAACACGATGCTGCCGACCGTGGCCTCGTCGTTGACGTTGGTGCTGATCAGTCACCCTGGCCCGGTTCGACTCCGGGCTCGGGAATCGTTTTCCTTCGGGGCTTCGCGCGGCCCCCCCGCTTCTTGCGCTCGAACAGGTCCATCTGCGCGTCGGGGGTCAGCAGGCCGTAGGCCTTGAAGACCCGCACCACCTGCAGCACGTCCGACTTCTCGTAATTCCGGTTCACGTCGATCATCCGGATCAGCTCCTGCAGCAGGGTCCGGAAGGGCAGGACGCCGTCCACCCCCCGCTCCTTGAGGAAGGCCAGCGCCTTGTCCCTTAATTCGGGAGTCGCCGGAAGCTGCGGCAGGCACAGCACCTTGGCCACGCGGTCGGCGCCGAACCGCTTCTCGGCCCGCCGCACGACGTCGGCCTCGGCGAACCGCAGGATGTCGGGCGCCTGCTCGAACGTGTTGGCCGAAAACCGCTCCGTGTGCCAGCCCCGCACGCCCACCACGGCGCGCGCCACCCCGCCCAGGTCAGCCCCCGTCCAGACCAGCCGCTCCGGCAGCCGCTGCTCGGACTGGTTGGGCCGGCAGATGATGAGGTCGATCTCCTCCTCGGCCGTCTTGGCGCGCCCGGGCACCTGGTACTTGCGGGGCTGCATCACGAAAAAGCCGTGGAATTCGAAATATTCCCGGACGATCCACTCATTGACGGCGGCCATGTCTTACCCTTTCAAGGCGCTCTCATCCAAGCCGATCCCCGGGCGCCAGGCGGCAGCCCCGGGCGAAATCCGATCCGCGCATGCTTTTCTTCCCCGCGGGCTGCACCTCCAGGAGCCGGAGCGCCCCCCCGCCGGCCGCCACCAGCGGCCCCTCCCCCTCCAGGCTCAGCACCTCGCCGGGCTTGCCTGCTCCCGCCTCGGGCCGGGCCGCCAGCACGCGGACCGCCTGGCCCGACCCGGCCGGCGCCTCGCAGGCGCAGCAGGGCCAGGGATTGAAGGCGCGCACGCGCCGGGCCAGCTCGTCGGCAGGCCGGGTCCAATCCAGGGCCCCGTCCGCCTTGCTCAGCTTGGGCGCCAGGGTCGCCAGCCGGTCGTCCTGCGGTTCGCCCTTGAGCGTTCCGGCCGCCAGGCCTTCCAGCGTCGGCGGCAAAATGCGGCCGCCCGCCTCGGCCAGCTTCTCCAGAAGCGAGGCGCCCGTGTCCGCGGGATCGATCGGCACCTCCCGCTTCAAAAGCATGTCGCCCGTGTCGAGCCCCTCGTTCATGCGCATGGTGGTGACCCCCGTGACGGTCTCGCCGCGCACGATCGCCCACTGCGCCGGAGCCGCCCCGCGGTAGCGGGGCAGCAGCGACGCATGGATGTTGATGCACCCCAGCGGCGCCAGATCCAGAATCCCCTTCCGCATGATCTGGCCGAAGGCCATCACGACCACCACGTCCGGCTTCAGCGCCGCCAGTTCCGCCACCACCTCGGGCAGGTTGACCTTCACAGGCGTCAGGACCCGGAGCCCCTGGGCCAGCGCCCAGGCCTTCACCGCGCAGGGCTGGAGATGCAGCCCCCGGCCGCGGGGACGGTCCGGCTGCGCAACCACCGCGACCACCTCCACGCCCGGCATCCGGGTCAGCGCCCCGAGGGCAGGACAGGCGCAGTCGGGGGATCCCATGAAGATCGCTCTCATGGCGCCCCCGTCAGCCGCTTCCAGGCCTCGCGCGAGGAGCGCTCGATCGCGTCGTGCAGGTTGACGCCCGCGGAGTCGATGCTGACCAGGGCCGGAAAATCGAGCACCTCAAGCTCCCACAGCGCCTCGGCCTGGCCGAACTCGTCGAGGAAATGAACGGCCGGGACCTGCCGGATGCAGGCCGCGAGCACCTGGGCGGCGCCGCCCACGGCCTCAAGGTAGACGGCCCCGCAGTCGGCGCAGGCCCGGGCCGTCTCCGCGCCCATGCCGCCTTTGCCGATCACCACCCGCACGCCCAGCGTCCGGATGATCCGGCCCATGTAGGGCTCCTCGCGGATCGAGGTGGTCGGACCCGCGGCCACGGCTTTCCACCCGCCGTTCGCCGGCACCATGACCGGACCGCAATGATAGATCGCGGAGCCTGCCAGCGGAACGGGAGATTTTCCGCCTTCAAACAGATGCTTGTGAAGGCGGTCCCGCCCCGTGTAGATCCGACCGGACAGGGTCACCGCATCGCCCGCGCGCAGCTCGGCGAGCCGGGCCGGATCGAACGGAACCTGGAGGGAGGTTGTCATGGCAGCCACCGGATGATGGAGCCGTCGCCCCTGGCCACGAACCCCTGCCGCCGGCAGGCCCAGCACATGTAGGAAACGGAGACAAAGAAGGAGGCCGGAAGCCGGGCCAGGGCGGCGATTTTAACGCCCAGGACCGTGCCCTTGCCGCCGAAGCCCATGGGGCCGATCCCCAGCTCGCCTGCCTCGCGCGTGAGACGCGCCTCCAGGGCGGCCAGGGCCGGATCCGGAGAGTGGTCGTCCAAGGGACGAAGGAACTGCTTTTTAGCCTCGAGCAGGCCGTCCGAGCGGTCGCCCCCGATGCAGACCCCGAGCAGCCCCGGCGCGCACCCCTTGCCCTGCGCCCGAACCAGCGCGTCGAGGACGCAGCGGCGGACGCCTTCCAGGTCGCGCCCCGCGCCCAGGGAGGCGTCCGGCAGGCTGTACTGGACGCCCATGTTCTCGCTGCCGCCGCCCTTCAGGATAAGCCGCGCTTCCACGGAGCGCACGGACGCCTGTTCGAAATGAAACGACGGAAGGCCGGGTGCCAGGTTGTCGGAGTAGGCCGCGCCCGTGATGGAATCAACCGCGTTCTGCCGCAGCCAGCCGCGCCGGGTGGCGGCCTTGACGGCGGACCGGACAGCCTTTTCGAGGATCAGCTGGTCGAAGCCACGGGGCGTGCGGATGAAGAATAGCGGAGTTCCTGTATCCTGGCAGAGCGGCTGGTTGCGGGACCGGGCCAGCGCCGTGTTGTCGAGCAGCGTGTCAAAAACCCGGACTGCCCGGCCGCCGGGCTCTTCGGCCTGCAGCAGGACGCGAAGCCGCCGCTCCACATCGGCCGGCAGATCGGTGGAGGCGCGGCGGATCAGCTCGAGAAAGGATTCGGTCCAGGACGATTCAACCTTCATGGTGCGACCCTTGTACCACGAAGAAGCCGCCGGGGCAAGCCTCCGTCAGACCTTCCAGTCCATGTCGCCCGCATGCCCCTGGATCATAACCTTCAATTTCTCGAGGTGGCGGTCCGTGGCCTTGGTCAGGGCCGTGGCGATATGAGAGAAGGACGGGGACTCGCTGGTGACCACGGAATAGAATTTTGACTCTAAAAGGGATGACTCGATTTCAACGGCGGTTTCTACCAGTTCCCGCTCGGAGAGCTCGTTCGACAAGACCGCTTCCAGGGCCG
>JBIIYJ010000440.1:0-3633 GCA_044346855.1 Kiritimatiellia bacterium | reverse complement strand
CCCCGCACTCCAAATCAGCTTCGCTTCAAACGGGCAAAATCCGACGAAACTGCAATGCGCCCACACCAAGCATTTTCCTTTTGATGAAGCGCCCCGGCATGCTAGGATTGCGGGATGCTTCAGAACCTGCGAATCCGCAACCTCGCCCTTGTTGAAGAGCTGGCCGTCGAATTCCAGCCGGGCTTCTGTGTATTGACCGGCGAAACAGGCGCCGGCAAGTCCATCATCATGGGCGCCCTCGGGCTCCTCGTGGGCGACCGCGCCGACAAGACCCTCATCCGCGCCGGCGCCGACCAGTGCGCCGTCGAAGCCTCCATCCTCCTCCCCGACCCCGGCCCCGTCGACGCCCTCCTCCGCGAGCTGGAACTGGAACCCACCGACCACGGCCAGCTCATCCTGCGCCGCACCGTCTCCGCGGCCGGCGGCGGCCGCAACCTGGTCAACGACTCCCCCGTCAGCCTCCAGTCCCTCAAACGGCTCGGCGACCTCCTCGTGGACATGCACGGGCCGCACGACCACCAGTCCCTCCTCAGCCCCGACTACCAGCTTCACCTGCTCGACGCCTTCGGCCGGCACGACACCCTCCTGGCCGCCTACCAGGCCCTTTACCGCGAACGGCGCGAACTGGAGTCCAAACGCCACGCGCTGGAAGGCGACGAGGGGGCCTTCGCCCGCGAGATGGATTTCCTGGCCTTCCAGGTCCAGGAGCTCGGCGACGCCAAGCTCGAGGAGGGCGAGGACGAGACCATCGCCGCCGAACACGCCGTTGTGGCCAACGCCCAGCAGGTGCTGGAATCGGCCGGCGGCCTGATCGAGGCCCTGACCGACGGCGAAACCTCCGCGTTCCAGAGCCTGGTGGCCGTGCAGCAGCAGCTGGAACGGCTCGCTTCCATCGTCCCCCAGTCCGCCGACTGGAAAGAAGAGGCGAAACAGGCCGCCATCCAGGTCAAGGAGCTGGCCTCCACTATCTCGGCCTACGCCCAGTCCATCGATGCGGACCCCGCCCGCCTGCAGTGGGTGGAGGAACGCATGGCGCTCTACCACCGCCTCAAGCGCAAATACAACGCCACGGTCCCGGAACTGCTCGCCCAACTGGCGACGGCGAAGACGCGGCTGGCAGACCTGAAAACCCGCCACGAGCGGATCGCCGAGATCGCCAAGCTGGAAGCCGGCCTGTCCGCCAAGCTGCGCCAGGCGGGCCTGAAGCTGCGCGCCAAGCGGAAGGACTCGGCCGGCAAGCTGGCCGAGGCCATCACCGGGCAGCTGCGCGACCTGGGCTTCGCCCGGGCGGGCTTCGAGGTGAACCTGGCCGAGCTCGAGCCGGGCCCCGCCGGGCTGGACGCCGCCGACTTCGGCTTCGCGCCCAATCCGGGCGAGCCGACCCGCCCCCTGCGCGCCATCGCCTCAAGCGGCGAAATATCGCGCGTCATGCTGGCCGTCAAGACCGTGCTGGCCGAGCACGACCGGATCCCGATCCTGGTGTTCGACGAAATCGACGCCAACATCGGCGGCGAGACGGCCACGGCCGTGGGGCGCAAGCTGGCGGAGCTCGCCGCCACCCACCAGGTCATCGCCATCACCCACATGCCCCAGGCCGCGGTCCATGGCAAACACCACTTTGCGGTGCGCAAGACGGTTTCGGGGGACCGCACCCGCTCTTCCATCGATCCGCTGGACGATAATGCCCGGGCCGAGGAAATCGCCCGCATGCTGGGCGGCAAGTCGCTGACCAGCGTGGTGCTGCAGCATGCCCGGGAGATGCTCCAGAAAGCCGCCCGCCGCAAAGGATGTCTATGATCGACACCAAATGTCCGTATTGCTTCGTCGAATCGGAGGCGGACGATTATCTGCTGGGGCGTTCCGTTCGTTGTCCCAACTGCCGCAAGGTCTACCTCCTTCACGCCCATTCGACGGAGTTGCTGCTCGATCCTATCATCCCCGGCGTGCCCCGGCCGAAACCCGACGGGACGCCCGCCGAGCCTTCCCCCGAGAAAACCGAAAAGGCCAAGAGCGACACGGCCAAGATCCAGACGGAGCGGGATGAGCACGTCGCCCGGATGACCCTCAAGCTGAAAAGCATCAGGAAACCGACTGTGCCCCGCGAAGTCCCGGTCTCCCCGCTGCTGGACCGCCCGGCGCCGGTCTCCCCGCTGCTGGACCGCGAACCGCCCCTTCTTCCGCCGGAACCAATGGTCCGGCAAGTGGAGATCGTGGGACTGAACATCCCGTTTTGGACCCTGTTCAAGACCACCCTGCTGGTCATGGTGTCGATCCTGATCGTGAGCGTGGCATTCGGGCTGCTGGCCCTGGTGATCGTGGCGATGCTGGCCCGGTGATCGGTGTCCCCTCCGTGATCGTGATCGTGATCGTAATCGTAATCGACCTCGCATTTGAGTTGCCGCGACGATTACGATCACGATTACGATCACGATCACGACTACAAAAAGTGTCAAATCGCAATCAGGACGTGACATGGTCGGTGATCAGTGGTCAGTAGTTGGCCACTCATCCCTCCCACTCATCGTCTTGCACAGACTCCATGTAACGCATTTCATATCGGGCTCATGGCACCGGCCGGGCTGGCGAGGGGCGGGCGGCGCAAGACTGTTGCTACATCAGACGCCGGAAAGAGGTCTGTAATCAGTCTTATCCGGCTTTCGCGTGTTCCGCGCGTTTCGTAGTTTCCCAACTCTCCGCTATCAGCTATTAGCTATTAGCTATTCTTCCACGGCCACTCATCCCTCCCTCTCCTCCCTCCCGCTCATCGCCTTGCATTGGGTGCCGAACCCGTCAGGCGCATATCGCCGGGCGGTGCAGGGCTGCCACAAACAGGCGCCCTGAATCCCGAACCCTGAACCCTTGGGGGCATGCACTTTTCAAAGTCTTTCCAACTCCTTCAACATCACGGGCCAGGCCAGGTCGGCATAGAACCGGTGGCCTTCCGGCCCGACGACCAGGTGGCAGCGGTCCGCGGCCCCGGCGGCCTTGTAGATTCCCTGAAGATGGCGATACGCCTTCCGAACGCCCGGCAGCGGGAATATGGGGTCCGTCCGGCCCGCCACCAGCACCACCGGCTTGGGCGCAAACAGGCCCATGACGTCGGCCATCTCCGCCACCTTCAGGAGGCCGGGCACATAGTTGTCGGCGCAGTGGTGGATGGACATGATCGAGTCGCGGAACGTGCAGAAATAGCACGACGGCATGGCGAAGGCGAGGCGCGGGAGCAGCGCGGCGGAGAACAGGCTGATCGTGCCGCCGCCCGAGTTGCCCATGACCCCGATGCGCTTCGGGTTGGCGTCGCCGCGGCTCAGCAGATAATCGATGGCGCGGTCCACGTCGTAGACCCGCTCGCCCATCAGCGTCTTGCCCAGCATCAGGGCCTGCATGGCCGCGTCGTGGCACCCCGAGGCGCCCACCTTCTCCTGCCGTTTCTCCTTGCGTTCCCCGAACGACCGCTGCTCGAGGCAGATCGCGGCGATCCCGCGCTTCAGGCAGCCGAGGGCGAAGTCGCGGTCCCCCGCCACCTCCATGGGAAGGGTCTCGTCCTCCTGCTTCACGGCGATCGAGTGGTGCATGCCGGAGGTGTGCCCCTGCAGGCAGATCATGAACGTGTAGGGCGGCTTCGCGGACGCG
>JBIIYJ010000439.1:0-3634 GCA_044346855.1 Kiritimatiellia bacterium | reverse complement strand
ACCCAGATCGCCACGATGAGGGCGGAGCCGGAGCGGCGCCCGCGCCGGGGCGGGGCTCTCGTCGGGGCCGGTTGGGGGGGGTGGGTCATGCGGTTACCAGGAAAGGGGGGCTATGGGAATCTCCACGAGGCGCTCGACCTTGAGCGGCTCGTTTCCGGATTCTCCGGGTTTCAGGTACAGGCTGAGGTGGAGGCGGAGCGGGATGCGGTTGGTCTCCTCCCAGTCCTCCTCCCACTCGATGTCGCCGGAAAAGTCGACGTTGGTGCTGACTTCGCAGTCGAAGCCCTCGACCGCGGAGGACACGTAGAAGAACTCCGTGTCCTTCTCGGGGTCGAAGTCCTCGGGCTGCCCGAACGGCCGCCAGGCCTTGACCGCCGCGCAGGCGCGGCCGCGGTCGTCGTCGTCCACCGTGAAGACGATCCGGTGCAGCGTGGAGGCCTCCTGGGAATCGGGGTCGACGAGGGCGGCGCCCGTCTTCACCCAGCTGATCGAGTCGCGGGCGTCGGAGCCGCTGCCGTCGTTTTCCAGCCAGAAGCCGTAGGCCCCCTGGTCGCCGCCCGCGGCCTTCTTGAAGTAGGCGGAGCGCAGGCCGGCGACGAGCTGGTCGAGGATGGCGTCGGCGTGGTTCAGGTTCGCGGCGGCGACGGTGCCGTTGCGCCAGGCGCTCGAGATGTTGGAGAAGGTCATCACGATCACGGTCATGGCCATGACCAGGATGACCACGGCGATCAGGATCTCGAGGAGGGTGAAGCCGGAGCGGCGGCGGCGGGGGGAGGGCGTCATAGGTTCAGGGCCTCCTCCGTCAGGTCGTTGGTGTAATAGAAGTAGCGGAACGTCTCCTCGAAGTTGTTGCTGCTGGTGCTTTCCCAGGTGACGCGGTTGCGGAGGATGAAGAGGCCGGCGTCCTCGTAATCCTCGGGGGCCTCCGCCGTGCGGGTGAAGAGGAAGCCCGGGAGGATCTCCGTGTCCGAAACCTCCTTGTTGACGAGTTCGCCGTCGATCTCGACGATCGGGTACTTGAGGCTGGCCATCTCAAGGGCGTAGCGGGCCTGGTGGTAGATCTTGGACTGGGTCACCAAGGCCAGGCAGCGGGAGGTGGCGGTGGAAAGGAAGGCGACGCCCATGCCGATGATGACCAGGGCCAGGATGACTTCCAGGAGGGTGAGGCCTCGCGCGTCAGTTTTGCTCATGCGTGGCATCCCCCAGGAAATCGACCGTGATGATGGATTCCTTTCCGTCCTCGTCCGCCAGCACCACCTCGTAGGGCGGGCAGGTGCCGTTGCTCTTGTAGAGGATGGTCGCTGCCCCTTCCTCCGACTGGAGGCCGTCGCGGATGGAGAGGCGCTTGATGGTGACGCCCTCGAATTCTCGCGTGAAGCCGCGGGCGGGGGAGGCCTTGGGGGGCGGGGGCGGCGGCGGGGCGAAACCGGGCGGCAGGTCGTCGGGAAGCGCCTCCGGGGGCGGTTCGCCGTTCAGGCTCTCGACCTGCTCGCGGGTGTAGACGGGGGCGTTCCGGTTCGCCGGGGCGGGCCCCTCGTCCACGGAGATGCGGCTGCCGCCGACGCTGAGCGTCAGCGTCATGGCCCGCTGGCGCGAGACGGCCATGGTGCGCGCATACCGGCCGCAGCCCATGACGGAGCGGGTGGCCTGCCGGAGGCGCTGGCCCTTGAGGGAGTTGACAAAGGAGGGGGTGGCGATCGCGGCGATAAAACCGATGATCAGCGTCACCAGCAGGACCTCGATCAGCGTGAAGCCGCGCTTAGTTGGTAATATCATCGGCCGTGCCCAACGAATTGTCCTTGCCCGGCGAAACAATTTTGTAGGAGCCGTCCGAATGATTGGGGGTGTAGGAGAGATCGTTGCCATAGGCGTCCTTGGGAACGGACTGCGCGTTCTTGAGGTAGGGGAGCAGTTCCTGCAGGGAGTTCGGCAGCTTGGCGCTGTGGTCGAGCATGAAGCCGTCGACGGCGCTGTCCAGCGCCTTGATCGTGCCGCGGGTCGTGTTCACCTGGGCCACGTCGAGCCGCTTGGCGATGTTCGGCACGGCGATGGCGGCCAGCATGCCGATGATGACCACCACGAGCATGATCTCGATCAGGGTGAAGCCGGCGCGACGGGATGAGCGGATAGACATGGCGAATTCCTTCCTGTGTTCAATCAGTGTCAATTATGCCCTTTTTGGCGCTACCTGGCAAGCTTCTTCGGCGGCGTCAGTTGCCCAGGCCGGAGGTCATCTCGAACACGGCCATGAGCATGGAGATGGCAACGAAGCCGACCAGGCCGGCGATGACCACGATCATGATGGGCTCGAGGAGGGTGGTGAAGAGCTTGATGCTGCGGTCGAGCTCGCGCTCGTACCGGTTGGCGATGTGGACCAGCGAGCCGGAGACGTCGCCCGTCTGCTCGCCGACCGCCAGCATGTCGGTGATCATGGGGGGGAAGACGCCGCCCGAGGCCAGGGGGCGCGAGATGCTGGTGCCGTCCGTCACCCGCTCGCGGGCGTTGTGGATCTCCTGCGCCAGCACGGCGTTGCCCATGATGCGCTCGACGATGGCGAGGGACTGGAGCACCGGCACGCCGTTGGTGAGCAGGGTGCTGAGCGTGCGGGCGAACTGGGAAAAGGCGCTGGCCTGCACGATGCCCTTGATGAGCGGAAGCTTGAGCTGGGTCCGGTGCCACCACAGGCGGCCTTTCGGGGAGGCCAGGTACTGGCGCAGCAGCACCACCACGATCCCGAGCAGGGCGATGAGGATCAGCCCGTACCGCTTGCAGACCAGGCTGAAGTTGATCAGGATGCGCGTGGGGAGTGGCAGCTGGTTGCCAAGCTCCGAGAAGATGATGGCGAAGCGGGGGACGACGAAGACCATGGAGAAGACCAGGGTGCCCAGCCCCATGAGCAGCACGATGGCCGGGTAGACGAGGGCCATGGTGACCTTCTCCTTCACCTCCGAGATCCGCTCGAAATGCGACACCAGCCGCTGGAGCACGTCCGTGAGCGTGCCGCTCGCCTCGCCGGCCTGGATCATGGAAATGTAGAAGGAAGGGAAGGAGTCGGGATACTGGGCCAGCGCGTCGGAGAGCGCCAGGCCGCGGTTGATGGAATCCCGGATGTCGGCGATCAGCGGCTGCTCCTCGCCCTCGGTCCCGCGCCGGGCCAGGGTGTTGAGCGCCTGGCTGAGCTTCATGCCGGAGGAGAGCAGGTCGGCCAGCTCGCGCGAGAAGGTGAGCATTTCGGCCGTCTTGAACTTCGCCTTGCGGGCGGGCGGGGTGAACCGCAGGAGCCGGCGCAGGGAGCTTTCCCCCCCGGACCCGGCCGGGGCGGCCTTCGGGGCCGGGGCGGGCTTGCCGTTCGGCTTGGCCGCGGCGGCTTTCGGGGGCGGGGCGGCGCCCTCCTCCGCGACGGTGACCGGAACCGAGCCGGTCGACTGGAGCTTGAGCAGCACGGCCCGGCGGTCGGGCGCCTCCATGACGCCGTCCAGCTTCTCGCCGGTTCGGGTGCGGGCCGTATAGATGAACTTCGGCATGCCTTACTCGGTCTCCTCGGTCACGCGCAGGACTTCCTCGACCGTGGTGACGCCGTTCAGCACCTTCGCCCAGCCGTCCTCGCGCAGGGTCTTCATACCCAGTTCGAGCG
>JBIIYJ010000012.1:0-37151 GCA_044346855.1 Kiritimatiellia bacterium | reverse complement strand
GCCTCCTCCGCCGCCACCGGCGAGCCCGCCAGCAGGAGCAGCGCCAGCAGGCAGCCGGCCCCCTTCCAAACAAAATGATTCCGACGCAATTTCATGGCCCGGGGATCTCCCATGTATAGCCGCCCATTCGGCCGAGATAGAGCTGGACGGTCCTGGAATACTGCTGGATCTTGATCTTCGACGCCTTCTCCAGTTCCTGCCTCAGGAACGCGGCATAATCGCCTTTCTCCTCCCCCGCGGGAACGATCGGCACAACCGGCCGGTAGCGGACCAGGTCGCCCCGCACCAGCCGGTGCAGGAAGGCGGCGTGCGGCAGGGCCATCCGGCCAAGCCCGGGGGACGGCTCCGGACCCAGCGCTGAAAACACGGCCTGGCATAACGCCCTGCGCTCCTCCTGGACCCGCTCGGCCAGGTGCCGGCCCGCCTCGTCGGCCCGGACCACGCCAACCCCGTCGAGCTCCAGCGCCCCCCCCGTGAACCGCAGGCTTCCGAGCCGGGCGGAATAGGCCGCCGTTTCGCGCGACAGATCCCGGAGCTTGTCGATCAGCAGCCCCGCCTGGTAGATGACGGCGTTGACCTCGGGAGTTCCCTCGGAAAATTTGACGATATCCGCCCCGATCCGGCCCAGCTCCCCGACCAGGTATTTCCGGAATTCGGATTCGCGGACCGCCTCCATGTCCCGGGCATACCGCTCCAGGTCGCTGCCAGCCTTGGCGAACGCCACCCGGGCCGCGGCATCCATGGCATTGTTCCGGATCAGCAGCCGCCGCGCCCCGTCCGCCTGCCCGACGATATCCGCCAGCCGCGGAAGCGAGGCGTCCAAGTAAGCCATGGCCGCCTCCTCGGACCCCCCGATGAACTGGCGCGCCCCGTCCGCCGGCTCAACGCCCCCGGCCAGCCGCGCGCCGATCTCCGCGAAAAACGCCGTTTCCCGGATCTGCTCGAGCAGGACTTTCTGGTAGTCGGTCAGCTCCTGGACATCCCCCCGGCCCCAGGTGTCCAGCATGAGTTCCAGGCGCAGCACCACGGCATCGCGATGCCGCTTCACGAGCGCCTTGTCCAGGTCCCCGTCATCCACCTGCCCGCGGGTCAGCCGCCCCTCGCCGGGGGCATCCGTCAAGAGCCGGATCGAGGCGGCGGGCCTGTCCCTGAAATCGCGCAATTTCAGGCAGAAGGAAGCCAGGACGTCCGGATTCCCGCCGGAGGCGGGCAGCCGGCCCAGGACCGCCTGCAGCCGGTCGGTAAAATGGCGCAGCACATGCCGCTCGCGGTCCAGCCCGTCTTTCGCCTTTTCCGGCTCCCCCCACCGGGCCTGGGTTTCCCGGAAGACGGCCCGCACCCGTTCGGCCTGCTCCTTGAGCGGCTTTGCACCCTCCCGCTTTTCAAATTCCGCCGCCAGCGCCGCCTCCGTTTCCAGGTGCGCCCCCGCCGCGGCGCAGACCGATTCCGGATCCGCGAGCGCGGCAGCGGGCGCCGCCGGGCTCTCCCCCAGCGCCATCCGCTTCAACTCGTCGCCCAGCCGCGCCAGGGCCCCGGCCTGGGCGGGATCGCGGGTCACCAGTTCCAGTTGAACCAGGCGCGCCGCAACATTCCGCTCGGCCTCCGTCACGTTGCGCAGCCCCGCCAGCAATCGAATTTCGGAACAGGCGTTGAACGCGTCAAGCGCCCGGGCGTGCCGCGCGAAAACGGGCGAGTCCGCGGCCGCCAGCGCGCCGGCGGCGGCCCCCGCGTCCGTCTTTCCCCCGGCCTGCAGCAGGAGCTCCGTGGCGGCGTCATTGACGGCAAAGGGCCCCGCCTGAAACAGCGGATTGCCCCGGACCAGGCGCATATCGGTTTCCAGCCAGTCCAGCGCGCCCCGCCGGGCCCACCCGGTCTCGTCCGCCCCGGACGCCGCTTCGACCATCTGCCGCAGCATGTCCCGATGGCGCCCCCTCAACTGCTCCGAGACCTTCGCCCGCCGCTCGACGGCGCCGGGAACGGCGGCCTGCGCGACCGCCAGCAGCTTCGCCAGGGAGCCCCGCACTTGCATCAGGACCTTGCGAATGGTCTCGGGCGCGGCGCCTTCGTCTTTCGCCTCCGGCTTGTTCAGGCCGAACGGAATGTCGGCGTTATAGTCGTAGTCCTGCCGGCCCACCAGCAGGGTGCGCGCGGTATTGACCTCCTGGATGACGGCGGCGAGCGCTCCCGCGTCCAACCCGCTGTCGCGGCGCGAGAGGATCAGCAGCCGCGCCAGGCACGTGTCGAGCGTGTCCATAATCAGCCGGATCCGGGCGGGCCGCATCGTTCCGTCCGGCAGGGCGGCGGCCTCGATGACGGCGTCCCGCAAACCGAAGAGCCGCCACATCAGGTTCCTCAGCTCGCGGTAATCCGTCAGCGGCACCAGCGTCCTGTCATGCAGCTCGAAGAGAATGTCGTTCCGCCGGGCCACCGGGTCGGCGCCGCCGGCCAGCGACCCCGCGGCCATGGCCGCAATGCCATGCATCCGCCGGAGGTCCTCCTTGTCCCAGGGGTCCTCCGTCAGGAAATGTTCGCGCTCGATCACCTCCAGCAGGGAGGAAAAGCGGCTGGCCTTCGAAAGCGTCACGCCCTGTTTGGCCGCATCGGCCAGAAGGCGTTTATATGTCCCCTCGTTGATCGCCATGGCGAGGTCCGCCGGGCCCGCGCCCCGCGACGTGGATTCCCCCGCGCGCTCGATGGCGGTCTCCAGGAAACGGAGCGCCCGGAGGCGGGCCTCCTCCCGCGTCCCGCGCCCGAAGGCGGAAATAGCGATCAGCACGCCCGGCGACAGGGTGTTCTGGCCGACGCTGTCCCGCACCATCACCCGCACGAGAAGGCGGTCGCCCGGATCCACGTCCAGGAGGCTGACGTCCAGTTGCGCCACGTCGTCCAGCGTCTTCCCTCCGCCCCGATCGGGAACCGGCAGCTCCTTACCGCCGTCCCGCTGATCGGGCAGCGGATTGACGATCACATTCAGGGCGACCCTGGCAATCCCGTAATCGTCCTCGGCCTGGAACGGAATGGAAACCGCATCGGTGGCGGCGCAGTCCGCCGCCACGTCCCGGGCCTGGATCCGCACGGCGGGCGGCTGATCCTCCAGCAGCCGGAACGGGAGCACCGGCGGGCGGCTGTTCTCGAAACCCCGCTCATTGCGGACCCGGATCGTGAGCGTCATCGGATCGCGGAACAGCAGGCTATAGGTTCCCGTCCCGGTTTTTTCGTCCCACTCCGGGCGGAGCGGGGTTTCCGACAGGTCGGACAGGATCTCCACGTCGCGGACGGGCTGGTTCACCTGGAAGGAAACGCGGACCCTGGATTCCTTGAGAAGGGGAACGCCCTGGCCGGTATGCTCGAATTCGACCGGCTCCAGTTTCGAATAGGCGGGGGGCGTCACCGAGACCATGACCCGGGAGACGACCGGAACCGGAATGACCTCGATCTCGCGCCACACGGTGACCGCATCCTGGCAGGCCACCTGGAAGCGGAAGGTCGTGTCCCGCTTGCTTTCGGTGATCAGGTACTGGCCTTCCCGGAGGCGGGTCATGTCCCGCCGCACCCTTCTCCCGGAGCCCGCCGCCTCCTCCAGGTCGACGACGGGGCGCTCCGCGAGCGGGCGTCCGAGCTGCTTCAGGATCCACACCCAGGCCCGCGGCACGGCCCCGCTCGTTTTGACCTGCAACACAAACTGCCGCCCCTGCCCGATGGCCCCGGCGGAGGGCTGCACGTCCAGTTTCACAAAGGACGGCCTGGGCGTCGGGCCGCGGGGATTGTAAAACCGGGCCAGCATCCGCGCGTATTCATATCGCGGGCTGGCCAGGGGCAGGAAAAAGAGCGCCAGGGCGAACCCGCAAATGGCGGCCCAGACCGGGAGGCTCCGGTCCCGGATCAGGCCGGCGGCGCCGTGGGGCGCGGAAGTCCGCAGGGCCTCTTCCTGAAGTTCGGCGATCAGGCGCCGCTCATCGGGGCGCCGGGCGTCCAGGCCCTGGTTCAGCATATCCGCCAGGGTCGTGTAGCGCTCCTCCGCCGAAGGGCCGAGCCGGGCTTCCAGGGAATAGGCGATGCGTTTCACGGGAAGCGGCCGGAGGTGGATGAAGGCGAGCCAGATCAGGGCCGGCACGGCGATCAGGCCATGGATCCCCGCGCTCATGAACACCCGCTGCTCCTGAGTCAGCGACCCGAACCGGTCCACGTGCAGGGCCGCCCATGCCAGCAGGAGGTAAAACAGGGCCAGGACCATGACGGCCTGGAGCGTCTGAAACAGCCGGACGCGCCGGTGGTAACGCCGGAAGGCGTCGGCCAGCGCGGGCGGCAAGGCATCAAGGCGCCACCGTTTCATCAGACGAGCCTCCAGACTTTCCGGAGAATCCATTCGAGGCTGAGCAGGAGCAGCAGGCTCAGCAGAACAACCCGCGAAGACCAGAGCGGGAAGACCGTCCGGTGGACCTCGCGCCGCTCCTTGAGCGGAAGGCCGGGGAAACAGCGCTCCGCGTCGGCCAGGGTCCGGCACTCGCCCCCCGATACCGCGGCCAGCCGGCGCAGGGTGCCCGGATCCATCGCGAGCCGGGTCAGCTCGGCGTTGTCCGGCAATACAAAAATCGGGAACAGCTTCCCGGCCGGGTCGGCCCGGAGCCGATACACGCCGGGAGCCGGCGGCGCCAGCACGGCGCGGAACAGCCCCCGGGAAGAGGGCGACGGAGCGGCCGCCGCCCGGGCGGCCTCCCCGCCGCGGCCATCCAGGAGCACGGCCTGCGCGGCCGGCTTGCTGAAGCCCACCTGGAAGGAGTCGCCCTCCCGCATCACGTTCTGCTCCACGGCGATGCCCTCACTGAACGATCTCAGGGACCAGTCCACCAGGTGAATGAAAACAGCCCCGTGCGCGGCCAGATGATCCTGGTTCAGGCTCTTCCAGAGCCGTTCGTCCTCGAGCAGGAACACCCGCCCCTTTCCGGCATACCGGCCGGACACCACCGGCCGGCCGTCGTCGGACTTTTGAAGGAGGGCAAACGACTCGGGCGCCAGCCGGCCGCCGGGAAACGGCTGCGCCGCCAGGGCTCCGCCAAGGCCGCGGGTCAGGGGATGCAGGGCGCCTTCGGGCGTGACCCGCAGGGCGGACAGGGCGTCGCCCGTCGAGACGGCCGACGGCGCCCCGGTATCGGCCACCGGCAGCAGCCGCCTGAGCTTTTCCGGAATGCCCCGGAGATCCCCCGGCGCCAGAAACGCAACGGCCTTGCCGCGATCCACGACAAAGGACGCCACCTGATCCCACTCCTCCGCCGTGAGCACCGCCTGATCGAACCGCCCGAGCACGATCAGGTCATAGATATCAAGAGCCGCCGCGGAATCCGGCCACATCCCCTGGTCCGGCCCGCGCTTCAGCGCGCCGTCGGGCAGGGACACGCGCACGATCCCATTCAGGTCCACGTACGGGAGCCGGCTCAGGATGTTGAGGGCGAACCGGGTCTGCCAGCGGGGACGGTCATCTAGCAACAGCACCCTCACCGGCCGGTCCCTCACGTCGACGACGAATTCGGAGCGGTTGTTCCGATCCTTGAACTGGTCCGGCCCGGCGGCGCGCAGTTCCACCTCGAAGCGCTGGAGCCCCGTCGCGGCGGGCGTCAGCGACAGGTAGGCGATCTGGTGCGGATGGCGCAGCTCCACGGCCCCGGACTGGAGCTCCCGGCCCTCCGACAGGATCGCCAGGGTGCAGGAGGCCGGGAGGGGGACGGCGGCCTTGATATGCACTTCAACCGACACCGGCTTGCCCTGCACCCCGATCGGCGCCACGCTCAGTTGCTCGATGGCCATGTCGAACGGCTCTTCGACGTGGCCGGCTCCCAGGCACAGCAGGGGTATCCGTTTCCGGACGCAGGCCTTCAACAGCGGGTCCGGATCGCGCGTGCTCCAATCCACGCCGTCGCTGGCCAGCACAACGGCGCTCAGCGGAAAATCAGGCGACTCCTCGACGATGGCCTCCAGGCGCGACAGGATATCGGTCCTCCCCCGCCGGGGGGTCAGGCCGGCGATGGACTCATTCTTCTCTAACAGCCGGGTTTCGCCGCCCATCAGGTCGGCAACCTGCACATACTGGCCGGGGGTCCACTGGCGGATCGCGGGAAGGGCCCGATTGAGCTGGTCGCGCACCAGGTCGAGCCGCTGGCGGGCCATGATGGCGGCAGCGGCCTTGCGCAGCGGCTCTCCGCCGGCTTCCAGCTCCTGCCGGTCGATCTCCCGCTGGAAGGCCCGGCAGGCGGCGATGGCGTCCTCAAATGTCCCGCACAACCGGCCCGCCTCCTGGGACGCGGGCGTTCCCCCGGCGAAAAGGGTGTCCCATTCCCGCCGCAGGGCCGCGCCGTCCAGCCAGGCCCCGTCGTTCCCTTCCCTCAATTCCGGCGGCAGCCGGTCCAGAGGAAGGCGCTTCGCCTCCTCGCCGATCGCCGCGAAAATGAGCGTGGCCCGGTCCTGAAGCTGCTGGGTGTTCCGGGCCATGTCCGGATGGTCGCGCCCGATGCGGGCCAGGTCGCGCTGGTATTCCCTCAGGCCATCCACGGCCTCCTGGATGCGCCTGGAGAACCGGAAAAAGCTTTCCGCGGGCGCCGGCGGCTCCCCGCCCTGCCGCTCGTCGCGGAGCGCTCTCGCCATGTCCAGCGCGTCCGGCACGGGCAGCGAGGAATCATGCGCCAGCATGCTCTCGCTGTTGTCCAGCAGGAACACGATCCGCCCGCGGTACAGCAGGTTCCGCACGATCCCCAGCTCGGGCATGAACAGCCCGATGCAGGCCGCGGCCACCAGGACCAGTCGAAGCGCGTAAAGCGTCCGCCGCTTCCGCGTTCCCATCGCTCCGATTTCGCGGCGATAGAGCCAGTAAGCCAGAAGAAGGACGACCGGCAGCAGCAGGCCCAGCCAGAGGGGATTCGCCCCGGACGCGAAGGTGAGCCCGAATTGGAAGGTCTGTTCCGGGCTCACAGGATCACCCGTGTGAATCGCTTCTGGTACACCAGTTCCAAAATCAGGAACACGAGAGCGGCCGCGAGAACCCAGGGATAGGCCTCCCGCCCCTGGCGGCCTTCCATCATGGCGGCGACCAGGGCGGCGGGATCGGCCGCCTCCACCACCGGCCATTGCCGCTTCAGGGCGGCGGCGGCGACCGGATCGCGGGGCCTCAGGTCGGACTCCGTCCGCGGGCCCTGGATGCCGACCGGATACTCCGTCACCTTGCCATCCTGAACGCATTGGATCAGGGCCATTCCGCTGCGCGGCAGTCCGGCGGCCAGCGTGGCCGTCGCCACCCCCCCGCCCGGCTGGATGGCGAGCGCCCGGGGTTCGTCCCCTTCAAACGTCAGCGTCACGGCCTGGGTCTGGCCCGGCTTCCGGACCCGGAAGCGGATCGGCTCCCCGGTTTTGAACTGGAGCGGCTCCAGTTGACCCGACGCCGCCTCACCGAAAAGCCGGTACAGGAGAGCCGGAAAAATCTCGCGGACGGGCAACGTATTGTCCAGACCGTTCAACCCCGAAGCCAGCAGCAGGCACTGCCCCTTCCCGAAGCGCTGGCGGAGGATGAAGGCGCGATGATCGTCGAAATGCATGAGCACATCGGCCGGATCCGTTTTCTCCGCGTCAAAAAACAGGTCGAACCAGTGGAATACGATCGCCTCGCCCGGCTTGCCGGACTCCGGCGTGGCGAAAGCCCGCAGGGCGCTGCCGCCAAAATCGTGGACGCCCAGCCGCCGGTAATGCGGCGTGGCGGGATCGAATGTCCAGTCCGGCCCGGCTCCCAGCCGGGCGGGCATCCATTTGGCGGGGCCGAAGGTCCGGTTCCACGCGACCTCATCCGTGCCATACCCGGGCGCCAGGACCAGGCCGCCCCCGGCGGCGATAAAGTCGGTCAGCCGCGCCGCAAGCGCCTTGTCCACCCGGCGGGCCGCGTCCAGGAAAACCACCTCGTGATTCCGGAGCGTCTCCGCCGTCACGTCGCCGGTGTGGAAGGTGAACAGAAGCCGGCCCATCCCGGCCTGTTCCGTCTGCATGTCCTGGAACGCCTCGAAGAGCATGACCGTATTGGTATAGGTCTTCGCCACGGCATCCCCGAGAACCAAAATGGACACGCTGTCGACCGCCTCCAGTCCGGCGGCCAGGGTGTCGTCATAGGCCAGGGCGTCGGGATCGAGCCGCGCGGACGCCGCGTGGGGGCCGGGCGCGTCGAACTGGAGATCGACGCTAACCTGCTCCGAAAGGCCCGGCAGCAGGGAGACGCGGCGTTCGCCGACCACCTGCCCGTCCTGCAGGAATTCGACGCGCACATCGCGTCCCGCATCCGCGTCATGGCGGATGTCGGCAAAGGCCCGCACGGGATGCCCCGCCAGCGGGCGCTCGGAGGAAAGGGTCAGCCGGGTGATGGCGGTGTTGGCGTGCGAAGGCAGGTGGGCGTGAAGCCAGTAGGTTTTCCGCGGCGGATCCGGGAGGCCGGTCTGGTCCAGGTCGTTCCAGGTCAGCCCCTGGTCGTCGCACAGGAGGATCAGCTCCACGTCGCCCAGCGGAAAGCGGCCGCGAATTTCCTGGAGCGCCTGCCCGAGCGAGGCCGGCCGTTCGCCCGGCCGGAGCCGCGACACCGCCGCCCGGGCCTCCTGGTCCTGCCCCACGACGGCAAATTCCACCTTCCAGCCCGGCGTGTCATCCATGCCGTACAGGGACCAGCTTTCGCCCCGCCCCCAGTGGGCCCACAGCAGATCCAGGGCTTTTTGCGCGGAGTCCCAGCGGGTGTCGCCGGCGTCGCCGGCCAGCATGCTGTAGGAGGCGTCGAGGACCACCACATGATGCACGCCGGAATGGCGCAGCCGGTCATCCGCGCGCCCCTTCAGGGCGGGGCGGGCAAACGCAAGGATCAGCAACAGCGCCAGCAGCACGCGCAGCGCCAGGAGCAGCATGTGCTCGTTGATGAGCCGGCGCTTGAGTTTCTGCAGCGCCCGGTTGAGCACGTACTGGGCGCCCCACGACTGGGCGACGGGATGCCGGCGCATCCAGTAATAGATTGCCACCGGCAGGAAGGCCAGCGGCAGCCACCAGAGCAGTTGGGCGGCGTTCCAAATCATCTCGATTGGCCCGTCACCCGGTTGCGGTACTGGACGTATTTCAGGATGACGGCCTCGGGCGCCTCATCGGACCGGGACACGACCAGGTGGATGTCCTGGTGCTTGCTCCAGGCATCCCACTCGCGCATCAGCTCCCGGTACTCCTCGGTGTAGAGCCGCCGGAGAATCACGGTATCCACCTTGACCGGCTTGCCGCCCTCCTCCAGGTCCGTGAACCGGACCCACTGGCTGAAAGGAAACTCCTCCTCGGTGACGTCGCGCACGTTGACCACAATCACTTCATGCCCCTGGTGGTGCAGCTTGGCCAGCTCCCGGCGGACGGGCCCGGGCTCGAACATGAGGTCCGACAGGAACACCATAAGCCCCCGCGGAAGGTTCCGCTCCACCAGCGTGGCCAGGTGCCGGACCACCTGGTCAGGCCCCCGCGGGTCCGCCCCGGCCAGCAGCGTCAGCAGCGCCGCCATGTGCCCGCCGGACGAGCCGAGGGGCCGGTGCAGCAGCCGGTCGCCCGACATCGCGAACAGGCCGGCGCGATCGCCCTGGTTGACGATCAGCTGCGCCAGCCCGGCAGCCAGCACCATGGCATGGCGGGACTTGCTGGTTTCCCCGGTCCGCCCGGCCATGGACGCGCTGATGTCGAGCAGGAGGTGAACGTCCAGCGAGCTGTCCTCGCGGAACCGCTTGACAAAAACCTTGTCATGCTTCGCCGTCGCGCGCCAGTCGATGTGGCGGATCGCATCCCCGGCCTGGTACAGCTTGTGATGGTCGAAATCGGTGCTGACGCCGAGCCGGCGGCTGACATGCGTCCCGTGGAGGATGCCCTGGGCCATCTTCCGGGCGCGCAGCTCAAGCTCCTTGAGAGCCTCCCGGAGATGCGGGGACAAAATAGCATGGGCGTCATGTTTCATCGGATCAGCCTGTTCCCCCGACCGGCCGTGCGCTCCCCTCAGGCGGACGCGTGCGACTCGGAAGGCGTCGGTACCTCTTCAAGTATTTTATCGATGACCTTGTCGGACGTGACCCCGTCCGATACGGCGGCGTAGTTGACGAGGATCCGGTGGCGCAGCACGGGCTTGGCGACATACCGGATGTCCGCCGTGGTCACATGCGTCCGCCCCTGGAAAAGGGCCCTCGCCTTGGCTCCCAGGATCAGGTTCTGGCAGGCCCGCGGACCGGCGCCCCAGGCCACCCACTGCCTGGCGTAGGCCGACGCATAGTCCTTGGTGACGCGCGAGCTCTGGACGATCTTCAGGATGTAGGCGTAGAGATCCTCGCGCACCAGGATGTTGCGGACCTGCTGCTGGTAGTGCAGCACCTGCTCGCGCGTCATGACCGGCTCGGGCTCGACGGCGTGGCCGCCCGTCGTCCGCCGCATGATCTCGATTTCCTCGTCCCCTTCCGGATAATCCACCACGATCAGGAACATGAACCGGTCCAGCTGCGCCTCGGGCAGGCGGTAGGTCCCCTCCTGCTCGATCGGGTTCTGCGTGGCCAGCACGAAGAACGGCTTCTCCAGGGTGTGCCGGGTGTTGCCCACGGAAACCTGCTTCTCCTGCATGGCCTCCAGCAGCGCCGACTGCGTCCGCGGCGGGGTGCGGTTGATCTCGTCGGCCAGCACCAGGTTCGCGAAGATCGGGCCGGGCAGGAACTCGAAGCTCTTCCGCCCCGTCTCCAGGTTCTCCTGGATGATCTCGCTTCCCGTGATGTCGGAGGGCATCAGGTCCGGCGTGAACTGGATGCGCGACGCCTTGAGGTGGAGGGTTTTGGCGATCGTGGTCACCAGCAGCGTCTTGGCCAGGCCGGGCACACCCTCCAGCAGGGAATGATTGTGGCAGAACAGGCTCATCAGGGTCTGGTCGATCAGCTCGCCCTGCCCCACAATGACCTTGCCAATCTCCAGCTTGACCCGCTTGATGATGTCGGCGAACCGCTCGACCGATCCGGCGTCCGCCGGCGTAGTCTCGTTTTTCATGGGAATGCTATTTCCGCTTGAGTTTGACGTTCTTGCCCGCCACCGTGACGGCGGCGTCGATGTTCGCGTCGGCCGTGTAGGTCCCGTCCGCGCCCCGGACCACATTCACCTTCACCGGGAGCCGGTAAGCGTTGCTCTTGCCGAACTCGTAGGCCCACAGGCGCTCGCCCGCCTTCAGCGTGCTCTTCGGCTCCGGACCGCTCTCCAGGCGGATGGCCCGGCCCTTCGGCGGGACCTCGACCGGGTGCGCGTTGCCGCCTTCGGGCCAGGGCTTCTCGTCAGGCGCCAGGTCATAGGGCTTGCCCGTCAGCCACCACTTGTCCCTTTTTTCATTTGAAACCGCGATGCCCTCGGGAATGTAGAACTTGCAGTAGGTGTAGGGCATGCCGTCCTCGTCCAGGAACCCGCTGATCCGCGACATGGTCAGCGTGAAGTCCTTGAGCAGCGTCACCCGGCTCCCGTTCACCCCGGCGATCGTGGAGCTGGTCGGCCGCCGGTCATAGCCCGTGGCCATCACGTCGCCGACAGCCTCCTTCGGCAGCGGGTCCGAGAGGGTGAGCGTCCGCGTGGTCGGATCGCACTCCAGGATGGTCCCCGCGTAGGCGGCCTTCGCGCAGCCGATCGTCAGGGGATCGGCCGACAGGAGCGTGCCGCCCACCAGGGTGGCCTGCCGCAGGCCCTTGTCGTCCCAGGACAGGAAGGCGTACTCGCCCTCGACCTGGCCGACCCCCGGGATCTCGAACGGCTTGCCCCCGGGAAGGGCACTGTAGATGACGTCGCGGCGGCCGTTCGCCAGCGTCACCTCGACCGCCACGGGAGCGGCCGCGTCGCCAAGGGTTTCTTTGGGTGTCAGCAGCCTGACCCGCCGCATCGTCCGCTCGCCGGCATAGGGCTCGAACACGACCGGGAAAACGGTCTGCCCTTTCCATTCGGCCGGCGTTACGTAGACCATATCGTTGATGAAGGGCTCGGCCTTGAACCCGATTCCGCGCCGGCCGTACGCCGTCGCCCCCCCGTGGCCGAGCAGGTGCATCTGGATGTACTTGCGGGGATCCGAGGGATTGAAATCCCGCCCCATCGCCTTCCTCTCCGCCCCGGGCACGTTGAACGACAGCTTCCCGTCCTTGATCTGGAGCGACGTGCCGACCGCGGCCTTGCGCAGGTCGGTGTCGGCGGACGGCTTGAACTCCACGCCCTTGTCGTCGCGGCCCATCATCCAGCTCGCCGTAAAGGCGTCGTCGATGGCGCCGTACCAGTTGTTTTCGGGATCGAGCATGGGCGCCTGCATCCCGGGCGGCCACCCCTTGTTGAGCTTTTCGATGTTGGTGAAGAACTCGTCCGGCGGCGGGCCGTGGAACGCATAGCTCGGCCGGTTGGTCCCGCCCTGCACCCGGAACACGTCCACCACGTAGCTGACGTCCCGGTCGGGGATGTCCACCAGCGCCAGCTGGCGGCTGTACAGGCCCGGCACCAGCACCTGGCCCCTCAGGTACTGCGCGCCCGGGGTCGCCGCGAAGGCGGAGATCCAGCGGACCTGCGTGCTGCTGGCCGGAAGCAGGGAGTCGGCCAGCACGGTGTTGTGGGCCTCGATCGACGTGGAGTCGGGATCGCAGTACCCGGGGCGCGCGCCCCAGTCGCCGGCCAGCGGGACCCCCAGGCCCCAGATCTGCAGGTCGAGCGGGTCGGCATGGGCATGCCCCAGCCCGTTCCCGACCCGGATCCCCGTGGCCCGGCGCTTGCGGAAGTCCGGCTCGGAGACATTGGACTCCAGGACCGCGAACCAGTTCGCGAGCACGCGGCTCGAGTTGTGGGCGTCCACCTTGTCCGCCTCGGTTTCGTTCCCCGACACCACCCAGCGGCCGCGGCTCGGCCCGCTGACGTCGCCCACCCAGAAGCGGTAGCCCCCCGCCACCATGGCGTCCCGGCTGAACCGCGACTCCCAGTAGTGGCGGGACAGGATTTCCGGCAGGTTGAGCCGGCTCACAAGGCGGGCGTGCAGCCCCTTCGCGAAGGGCTCGAGGCTGGCGAGAATCGTCTGGATGATGTCGGTGGTGCCGATGGTGTAGAACGTCGAGGCGATCAGCGTGGTGCCGTCGTGGTTCCAGCTCGTGAACAGGGTTTCGTCAATCCCCGTGGGCATGCACGGATAGGCATACACAAACCGGAACAGCCAGTGCATCCAGGGCGTGACCACCTGCTCGTCCTGCTGGATCACGATATACGTGGTCATCCAGGCGCCCTGGTGGAACCCGTCCTGCCGGTTGTACAGCATCGTCTCCCGGGCCGGGATCTGGATCAGCGCCAGCTCGAAGAACCGGGTCATGTCGTCGGCCGACTTGATCCAGGGGATGAAGCGCCCGAGCGACTCCGCCAGCTCGGAGTTGCCCCGGATGTAGGGGAAGAGCGCGTCATAGGCTTTCGCCATCTCGGGCTCGTACCCGTATTGGGTCTGCGACCGCCGGCGCAACGAGGTGTCCCCCTGGTTGGCCGGACCGAGCTCCGGGATGGCGTCCACCGAGGCCATGGTCTGGCGGTTCTCGTTCAGATTCAGCAGCTCCGCCAGCGCCACGCGCGCCAGCAGCACGGAGGCGGCGCGGGCCGCCTTCTCGTCGCCCGCCTCGCCATAGGCGGCCAGCAGCGCGGGCAATTCTTTCGGCGCGGTGATCTGCTTGAGTTTCAGGCCGATTTCCTTGGCCTTCTCGTAGTAGGTCTGGCGCTGGAGCTTCCATCTCTCCCCCACCAGGACCGCGCTCTGCAGGAACCACTGGTTCTTGGAAAGGGCCTGGGGATACTCGCTGGCGGGAATGTTCCAGATCATGTCCGAGCCGTACAGGTCAATGCCCATCCCGTCGTCCGTCCGGTCGGCCGGCAGGCGGAAAATCGCCTCCGTCAGGGTCCACCAGGGCGCCAGTTCGCCCCGGGGCTGGCTGTTCGCCGGCAGCATCGCGTCCATGACCTGCTTGTCGGCGCTGAACCGCTCGTCCCGCGTTCGCGGGTCCTTTTTCGCCCCGCCCGCCGCCTCCCATTTTTTGGCCCGCTCCTTCTCGTTGTAGAGCGAGGCGGTTCGCTTGGCCGCCTTTTTCGGAAGTTCGGCCAAGCGGTCGTGCAAATCGATGTTGTGGACGTAGAGCGACAGTTCGCTCGACTCCTCCACGCGGATCTTCACCCGGTACGGCCGCTCGGCGGGGGCGATGAAAAAGAACTCGGCCATCGAATAGAACTGGTCGTTGGCGGCGCAGCGCTTGCGGTAAAGGGTCGTTTCGCCGTTCACGCCGTCGTTCACCTCGAACTGGATCACCAGCCGCTTGGTGGACTGCTGGACTTTCTCGGTGTCGATCGCCGCGATGATCCGCACGGCGTAGGCGCTCGGCTTGAGGGCGCCCAGGTCCAGCGTGATCGCCGGGCTGGACTTGTCGAACCGCAGGGTCTGCACCGGCTTGTTGTACTTGTCCAGCCGGAGGGCGTCCACGTAACGCCCGGCGTCCGGATCCGGATACAGGTATTTCGGCACATGGTAGACCGGCTCGGCGTACGGGACCACGCTTTTCGGGTCGACTCCGGGAATCTCGGCGGCGCGGACATTCGTCACCAGCGTGCGCGCGTTGTAGAGGGGATACACCGGGAGGTAGCGCTGGCGGTGAAGGCGGATGTGCTCGACGCTTCCGGGATACGGCGTCATTTCGGGCCAACCCCAGTTGTTCCCCACGTAGCCCGGCTCTTTCTCCAGGGACGGATCGAGCCCCGGCCAGCCCGGCTGCCCGAACTGGCTGGGATACAGCGAGGAGCCGGAATACTGGAGAATCCAGTCCATGACATCCTTGACGTCGATGATGTCGGCCGGCTTCCGCTCGTCGGCCTCCGCCCCGGCTCCCGGCCAGGCCGTCCCGGCCAAGGCGAGAGGCAAAATGACGGCGCCCAGCCGGGCGGCGATCCGACCGCCCCTCCGGAGCTGCCGCAAAACTGCCCGAATTAAATGTCCGGTCATGGCTTTCCTTGCATTTGCTAGTGAATCAATCTTAAACAATAGCATGCCTTTCCCATCCCATGAAGAAATAAAACACCCTGTGTCGGGACCAGGCTCGATTTGCCGGAAAAAGTAAGGCACGATTCATGCCTCGATAGGTCATGAACCGGCAATGGAGGACATTTGGCCGAAGAACAACCGATGCCGATCATCGCCAAATCCGCCAGCGTGTTCGCGTTCCAGTTCCGGGATCCAACCTGAAGAGACTATACCCCGAATATATTCCGGATTTCGCCTACCCCTGCAGACCTCCGGCTTGGCGCGACCGTCGTGCCAGTACGGTAGTCTGACGAGCCAGCTCGCTGATTGCGACGGGATGGTAGCCCGGAACAAGGGTGTAGACCGTGTCGTTGAGCGGCCCGACCCACTTTGCGGGAAGGGCCCGGGCGCCCAGCATGGCGCCCGCCACTGACCCGGCGGTCGCGGCGACGCAGTCACAATCCCAGCCGCCCATGAGGGCGTAGGTGATGACTCGCTCGAAATCGTGGCCTCCCAGAAGCAGGGCTGCGAGGACCAACGCCATGTTGTTCTCGGTTCCCAAGTGGTCATCCCCGAACGTCTCGTAGATCGCGGCGTGCACGGCGTCTACGCGATCGTCACGGCCTTGCTGGCCTCGGCAGAGTGCGAGGACCTTGACGGCCGCCTGATAGAGGCGCGAGGTCTGCGGAATCTCCGCCATACCGGCGCGAATGACGGCCTCCGGTTCCGATTCAGCAAACGCGGCCGCGATCATCGCCGCCACCAGCATGGAATAGTAGATGCCGCCGCGGGTGTTCGAGATCCTCGCATCGCGCCAGGCCAACCCTGCCGCCGCTTCCGGAAGACCCGGCGAGACGTAACCGTAAGGATCGGCGCGGATGGCGGCATCCAGATCAAAGGCGTAGGGATTGCTATGCCGGGCAACCCACTGCCAGTCGATTTGGTCGTCAGCCAGAAGGCTGCGAGAGATCGTCTCCATCGGGTAGCGCATGGCCAGGTTGCGATAGGCCGCCATTCCCGCCCCGCCCACCGTGACCGCATACGGCAGGTAGTTAAACCACGCCGCCGCCGCGTCACGGCTTTGCATGGCCAGGGGGTGCTCGACCTGTTGAAGGGCGATAAGGCTGATCACGGGCCAGGTGAGATCGTCGTCCTGAGGCGCAAAGCGCACTCGTCCGCGGCAACAGTTGAAGCTATTGGGATGGAACCGCTTCGGGGCGGGCGACTGGTCAGGCAGGTAGTCCCGGACAGGCCATTCGTCG
Organism: Kiritimatiellia bacterium; assembly: GCA_044346855.1. Classification (GTDB taxonomy): domain Bacteria; phylum Verrucomicrobiota; class Kiritimatiellia; order CAIKKV01; family CAIKKV01; genus CAIKKV01. The sequence continues at coordinate 20,831 of JBIIYJ010000012.1, read as the reverse complement.
GCGGAAATAGCCGTAAGGTACTCTTTGAGGAGGCGCCGCGTGTGCGGCCGGAAGTTCTCGGCCGGCACCGCCAGCGTGCACCCGGCGCAACGCCCCAGCCAGGCGCCGTAGAGGCGATCATACAGCCAGTCGTCGTCGTCCGGAACGGCATATTGCCGGGCTGGCGCCTGTGGCCGGAGGCACCGGATGGCCGCCAGGTCATCCGGTTCGTTCCGGAGCAGGCGCTTCGACAGGGGCAGGCTCCGTACGCGCTTCCAAAGGCGCCTCAAGGACGCTTCATCCTGTTCTGACAGGGCCAGAAACTCGTGCTCCAGCGCGTCAATGCGCTCCTTCTTCTGCCCGTCGTAGCGCGCCTGATAGAGCGCCAACCTGACCAGCCTGTGCAGCGTGTATCCGCCTGGCAGGTCAGGCACTCTTTCAACACTGTCGCGAGCGTCAGACATCCTCTTCCCTTTCCTTGAACAGGCTCCGTCTGGTTCCAGCTCCGGGATCCATCCTGAAGGCGCTATCGCTGCAACTTCGCCTCGCGTTCCCGCGCCGACCGCGCAAAATAATCGTCCAGCAATTCCAGGCCGAAGTCCCGGACCACGTCCAGGGCCGTGCGCCTGGCGGTCTGGCTGACAATCATGGCCGACCCGATGTCGGGGGGGATGTCAATGATCACCTCGTCCCGGTAGGTCCGTTCGATTTCAGCGAATTTGTCGCGATTGCCGTCGAGATGCACAAAGGCCCGGTCCAGGTTGACGGTCGCCCGGGCGATGGGGTGATAGCAGTCGTTCACCGCCAGGCTCCTGCCGTAGGGGTCGAGGATGCCTCCGCCCGTGTATTGCCAGGCGCAGGCCAGGAAGGCCCGGCATTCGAAAGCCCAGAGGGACTGGACCAGGCCGCCATGGTACATACTTGGAAACACCAGGATATCCGGCTTGAGGGCGCGATAGGCATCCCGCAGGGGCTCGAAATTGAGGTCAAAGCAGATGATGGAGCCCAGGCGGCCGATCGCGGTGTCGAGCACCACCGCGCCGGGGCCCGGCGCAAGCCCCTGTTCCAGTTCGCTGATCGTGGGATAGGTCTTGCCGTAATACCCCAGCGGCTCGCCGTCCGGCCCGTAGTAGACGACGGCGTTGTAGACGGCCTTACCAACCTTGAGTTTCGCGGAGCCGGCCACATGGCAATGCTCCTGCCGGGCGAAATCCCGGTACAGGGTCAGGACCGCCCCGGGCTCGGCCAGCGTTTCGGCCTCGGCCAGGGTCTGGGCCACCGCCTCCACGCCCTCCGAAAACACCGCCAGGTTTACGCCATGCCCGCGCAGCGCCGCCAGGGCCTCCGCGGTTTCCTCCAGCACCAGCCGGCGGGCCCCGTCCGTCCCCCGCGCCCATTCTGACTGGAACCGGACCGTCGCAAGGGTCACAAATCGAGCCATGCCTGCCGCCTTTTCGTTAGCCCAGCCGGCACCGGGCCTGCCGCAACCGAGCGCTTCTTGGAGATCAGTGTATGTAAATGGTCCGAGTAAAAGCAAGGATGCGCTTAAACTGATTCTGCCTGTTCAACTGGACATCCCCCTGCATATGTTCTATTTTCTCTGCTTCATGAAAATCCTCCTCGTCATGCCCGATGCGCACATGCACAAACTGCGCATCGGCCGTTTCGTCAGATCCATGCGCGAAGCGCCGCTCACGCTCACCACCCTGGCCGCCCTGATCCCCCCAGATCCGGAGATCCACATCAAGCTGGTGGACGGAAGCATCGACCCGATCCCTCTCGATTATCCCGCCGACCTGGTCGGCATCAGCGTGATCACCGGCTGCGCCCCCGCCGCCTACAAGCTTGCGGACCACTACCGCTCCCGCGGCGTTCCCGTTGTTCTGGGGGGCGTCCACGTCACCATCCTTCCGGGGGAAGCCGCCCCGCACGCCGACTGCCTGGTCCTCGGCCGGGCCGAACAAACATGGCCCCTCGTCATCGCGGACTTCAAGCGGGGCCGCCTGCGGCGCGTCTATCGCGAACCGCCCCCGGAGGGCGAAGCACTGCCCGCCGTTCCAGCGCCCCGCACGGACCTGCAGCGCCGTTCCGGGTACATGGTGGCCGACACCATCCAGGCAACCCGCGGATGCCGTCGAACCTGCGACTTCTGCACCGTGCCCGTGGTCTGGCCCAAATACCTGAAACGCCCCGTGGGGGACGTTATCCGCGATATCCGCCAGGCTCCGGGCCGCATCATCGCCTTCAACGACGTCAGCCTCGTGGAGGATGTCGACTACGCCACGGAACTCTTCACCGCCATGATCCCTCTCAAGAAGAAATGGGGCGGCCTGGTGACCGCCGATTTCATGCGCTATCCCGGACTGGTCGACCTCATGGCTCGCTCCGGGTGCGTCTATCTCCTGCTGGGATTCGAGTCCACGGATAAATCATCCCTCACGCAGATCCACAAGGGCTTCAACAAGCCGGTCAATTATCGCGAGATCGTCCGGGAACTGCACGCCCGCTCGATTTCCGTGCAGGGCTGCTTCGTATTCGGCTTCGACCAGGACGACCGCTCCATTTTCCGCAAAACCGTGGACGAGGTGCTAGACCTGAAGATCGACATCCCCCGCTACTCCCTCTACACGCCGTATCCCGGAACGATCCTGTTCAAGAGGCTGATGAAGGAAGGCCGCATCCTCAGTTTCAATTGGAATGACTACGACACCATGCACGTCGTCATCCGGCCTGCCCTGATGTCGCCTGCCGAGCTCTACGACGGCTTCAAATGGGCCTACAAGGAGACCTTCCGGCTGCGTCATATCGTGCGCCGCCTGTCGAAGCCAACGATCAATTCGGGCATCAACTTCGTCGGCAATCTGGCCTACCGGATTTTTGTCAGGCGCCTCTACCACGATCCGCGCTTCGCCTCGCCCTATTCGGTCCTGGCGCCCGGAACCCCGCCGCCGGACGAGCACTGGTCCTTTCCCGAACAGGAGCCCGCCCCGTGCCGCGCCTGACCCTGATCTATCCGCGCATCGGCGGCCTTCCGGGACGCCGCTACGTCCGCTCCTGGCAGATGGAACCGCTGTCGATCGCGGCCTTGATCGCCCATACCCCGCCAGAATGGAAAGTCACCTTTTTCGATGACCGGCTAGAGGACATTGACTACTCGGCTCCGACCGATTTAGTGGGCATTTCCATCGACACCTATACGGCCCGGCGCGGCTATCAGATCGCCCGGAAATACCGGGATCGCGGCATCAAGGTCGTCCTGGGTGGCTATCACCCGACTCTCTGCCCGGACGAGGCCGTGGAACAGGCTGACGCGATCTGCGTGGGCGAGGCGGAACCGGTCTGGCGCCGGATGCTTTCGGATGCGATCGAAGGCCGGCTGGCACGGCGTTACGACGGCAGGCAGGAAGACCTTGCGGCCGTACGGTTCGACCGCTCCGCTTTCCGCGGAAAGTCCTATTACCCGCTAGCCCTGGTCGAAGCCGGCCGGGGCTGCCCGTTCCAGTGCGGGTTCTGCTCCGTCAGCGCCTTCCACCATGCAACGTACCGTCGCCGCCCCGTCGAGGCTGTCCTGGACGACCTGCGGAAGGTGCGCAAGCGGCTGGTGTTTTTCGTGGACGACAACCTGGCGGGAAACCGGGCGAATGCACGCGAACTGTTCGAGGCCATCACGCCGCTGGGCTTACGCTGGATCGGGCAAGCCAGCATCGATGTCGCTCGGGACCCCCAGCTGCTGAGCGCCATGGTCCGAAGCGGGTGCATGGGGCTGCTGATCGGCTTTGAATCCCTCGATGGAGGCAACCTCGCGCTCATGGGCAAGAGCGTCAACCGCCTGGCCGACTACAAGGAAGCCATGGCGCGGTTTCGCAAGGCCGGCATTCTTATCTACGGCTCCTTTGTTTTCGGCTATCCGCACGATACCCCGGCCCTTTTCGCCAATACCGTCCGCTTCGCTCGGGACGAGAAACTATTCGCAGCTGCATTCGCCCATCTCGTGCCGTTCCCGGGCACGCCGCTGTATGCCGACCTGAAGGCCGAAAACCGGTTCCGCTATGACGCGTGGTGGCTCAGCAGCGCGTTCCGCTTCGGCGAAGCGCCTTTTGAGCCGCAGGCCATGACGGCCGCCGAACTCGATTCGCAATGCCATGAGGCAAGGCGTTCCTTTTACAGTTGGCCGTCCATCCTGCGCAGGGCGATGGATTTCCAGGCCAACTGCGGCACGCCGATGAAAGCGCTCCAATATCTGGGGGCAAACGCTCTCCTGCGGAAAGAGATTTCCCGCAAGCGGGGCATTCCCCTCGGCGATGAGCCCGGGATATGCGGGGCGTCATGAGCAGCCCCCTGCAAGTCAGGTTTGCCGGTCCCGCGGATGACGCCGCCCTGTGCTCGCTAATCCAGACCATCACCATGCCGGGTGACATGGTCCTTTCCGCCTCCTATTCCCCGCGTTTTTTCGAGGCCATCGAGGTCGAAGGGGAGCGGCCTCGCGTCATCGTGGGTGAACAGGACGGCCGCCTTGCCGGCTGCGGCCTTTCGGCGGAACGAACCGTTTACCTGAACGGCAAACCCGTCCGCCTGGGTTACCTGAGTTCGCTTCGGCTGGATCCCGCCATTCGAAGCACAACCGCCCTCGCGCGGGGCTACCGTTTCCTGCGCGCCTCCGAAGACGGGCAGGGTCGAGTGCCCTTTTATCTCTCAACCATCATGGCGGACAACGTCCGGGCCGTCAGCGCCCTCTGCAGCGGCCGGGGGGATCTTCCGCGCTACATCGAATGCGGCCGTTACGTCACGCATGTCATCACCGTCAACCGCCGCCGCGCCTATCGAAATCGGGATGGAATCCGCATCCGAAACGGCGCCGAATTAGGTCCCGACATTCTCGTGAAGTGCCTGAACGAATGGGGTTCCAAACGGCAGTTCTATCCCGTTTACACGGTGGCAGACCTGGCCGCTCCCGGCGGATTGCTGCGGGGGCTGCGTGCGGACGATTTCCTCGCAGCCTGCGACGAGCACGGCCGTCCCATCGGCGTGCTCGCCTGCTGGGACCAGATGCCGTTCCGCCGTTACACCGTGAAGCGTTACCAGGGCTCGCTCCGCTTTCTTTCCCCTCTCCTGGGAGCGGCCGGCCGGCTGCTGGGCCGCGCGCTCCTGCCCGAAGCGGGAACAACCGTCTCCTGCCTCCACGTCGCCTGCATTGCCATTCTCAACGACGACCCGAGGAGTTTCGATTGCCTCTTCAGGCATGCTCTCGCCAAGGCGCGCGAACAGGGCCGCGATTACCTGCTGGTCGGCCTGTCCGAGGGAGACCCGTTTGCCGCCCGGGCCGCCCGCCTGGCGCACCTGCGCCTGCATAGCGGCATCTACATGGTCGGCTGGAACCTGGCCCAGGAGGCGACCAAGCAGCTTGACGGCCGGCCTCTTTACCTGGAACTCGGAAGCCTCTAGTAGAAGGTCCACCCATGGACAGCGGCGCAGAAATTATTCGCGTTCAGGAGCTGACGCCCGAACTGCGCGCCGAGATGCTCGGGCTGATGGAATCCTGTTTCGAGGGGCTGGACAAAACCACCTTCAACCGGGAACTGTCGGAAAAGGACTGGACCATCCTGCTGCGCGATCGAACGACCGGAACACTGTGCGGCTTTTCCACCCTGGCGCTCATGAAAGTCGCGGTCGATGGCATCCCCGTGCGGGCTTTCTTCTCGGGCGACACCGTCATCCAACCCCATCACTGGGGCGCCCTCGCGCTTGAAAAAGCGTGGCTGCGTTTCGTGTTCGCCCACGCGAAAGCCGAGCCGCGCGCCCGGTGGTACTGGTTCCTGATCTGCAAAGGCTACCGCACCTACCGTTACCTGCCCCTCTACTTTCAGCGTCACCATCCAGCTCCCGGCGTTCCTTTCCCGCCGTTCGAGAAGGCCGTTCTCGACACGCTCGCGGAGCTCCGGTTCGGGCGCGATTACGACCCGGCGACCGGCGTCATACGATGCCCCGCCGACTACCGGCTGCGGCCCCAGATCGATGACGCGGAACGAAAGGCCGAACGCGATCCCAGGGTCGCCTTCTTCTGCGAGCGCAACCCCGATTGGAAACTGGGCGCGGAACTGGCCTGCCTGACGGAACTGTCCCTGGCCAATCTTCAGCGCCCAGCGCTTCGCGTCACGGAGCGAGAGGCGGCGCCATGAGAGTGACGCCCCCTCTCGTGAACGGACTCTGGGCCACGCTCTGCCTTCCCGAAACCTTCCTATTCCACCGCGCTGCCAGGAACGTCGAGGCGGTTCAGCGTGGCGTGCTGTCGCGCCTCCTTCACGCCAACAGGCAGACGGCTTTCGGCCTCAGGTACGGCTTCGGCGGCATCCGGTCAGCGGAGGACTACGCATCGGCTGTCCCTTTTTCAGACTACACGGCGTATCGCTCGTCGATCGACGCCCTCCTGCGGGGCGAGACCGGCTGCCTGACCGCCGAAGCTCCGGTCCGACTCGTGCCGACAAGCGGCTCCTGCGGGACCGGAAAGCTGATTCCCTTCACGCCCGCGCTCCGCCGGGAATTCCAGAAGGGGATAGCCCCGTGGATCGCCTGCCAGTTCCTCCGCCACCCCGGGCTGTTCGCCGGATCCGCCTACTGGTCCATTTCCCCCGCCCTCCCGCCGGCCCCGGGCGGCGGCGCCATACCCGTCGGCTTTGACGCCGACACGGATTATCTCCATCCCCTCATCGGGCGACTTCTGCCCCGAATCATGGCGGTGCCGCCCTTTGTTGCCGGGATTCGGGACCTGGACACATTCCGCTACGTCACGCTGCTCTACCTGCTGAAAGCCCGCGACCTGTCATTCATTTCGGTCTGGAACCCCACCTTCCTGGGCTTGCTGCTGGCGCCCCTTGACGCCTGGGGGGAGCGGCTTGCGGACGATCTCCAGGCCGGGCGGCTAAAGGGTGGCGCGGAGATCCTGGAACCGATCCGCGCGGGGATCGCCGGGACGCTCGGCCGGCATCCGAAACGGGCCGCCGAGATTCGCCGTCTTCTCGCAACAAGACGGCGGGCTGACCCGGCCCGTTTCGCCCCGCTCTGGCCCAACCTGGCGCTGATCAGTTGCTGGACGGACGCGGCGGCGGCTGGGCCCGCCCGCGATCTTGAAATCGCCTTCCCCGGCGTACCCCTGTCCCCCAAGGGGCTGCTGGCCACGGAAGGGATCGTGTCGACGCCTGTCGGCCGAGCCGAAGGCGCGGCCCTCGCCATCCGTTCCCATTATTACGAGTTCCTGGAGGACAACGATCCCGCACGCCTTCGATCCGCCTGGCAGCTTGAAAAAGGCCGTTCCTACGCCGTTATCCTGACCACCGGAGGCGGCTTTTATCGCTACCGGCTGGGCGACCTCGTCCGCGTGACCGGCTTTCTCGGCCAATGCCCCTTGCTCCAATTCTCGGGCCGGTGCGACAACGTATCCGATTTTTACGGGGAGAAACTGAGCGAGGCGCACGTCGCGGACGTCGTGTCGCGACTGCTAGACCGGCATCGCATCGGCGCTTCCTTCCGGATGCTCGTGCCCGACGGAATTCCGCGCCCCGATCATTATGCGCTCCTTCTGGCCGGGAGCCCCGGCCCGGCCACAACGCCGCTTCAGCCTCTTGAATCGGAGCTCGATGCCGCGTTAAGCGAAAATTTTCATTATGCCTACTGCCGCCGCCTCGGCCAACTGGCCCCGGCCAGCATCCGATGGCTTCCCTGCGGCGAGGCGGAAGCGAGCCGGCGGTACCTGCTCGGGTGCGTGGGGCGGGGCCAAAAGGCAGGCGAGATCAAACCCGTCGCCCTCGACAGGCGTCCCGGCTGGCCAAATGCGCTTGACTTTCCCCATGGCAGGCGTAATGGAGAATGAGTAAACGGCAACGATGAAGGGAGCGACTCCATGATGAGAACGACTTACCGCGCGGTGTGGGCCTCGATCCTGCTCATGACCTCAATGGCCCTGGCCCAGCAACCTGACACCAGCCGCGAGAATGACCACGAAGCCCTGCGAGGCCTTATGAAGAAAGTGGTCCAGTCGCTCAACGAGCAGGACATGAACGCCCTGGGTTCCTGCTTCACCCGGGACTTCACGTTCATCTCGATCGACCAGACCCTGATCACCAACCGGGAGTCCCTCGTGGCCTACTACGACTCCATGTTCCGGTCGGATAAATTTCCGCTTAAAAGCATGGAAGCCGAGCCCAGGGCGGACGCCCTGACGACATTCCTGGACGCCGGGACGGGCCTCTGCCACGGGACGTCCAAAGACACCTACCTGTTCAAGAACGGGAGGAAGGTCACGATGGAATCCCGCTGGACAGCCACTCTGGTCAAGGAAAACGACCAGTGGAAAATCGCAGCCGCGCACGCCGGGGTCAACTTCCTCGACAACCCCCTTCGGCCGCGGGGATTCTGGCAGAAGTTCAAACTGCTCTTTCAGTAAGCCGGATGGAAACGGCCCCGAAAATCCCGTCCGGCACTCCCCTGGCAGGCACCTTGCCCACCCGTGATTTTCCGGACTTCCCCCCTGCCCGACGGCTGGCCATGCTGGTGTTGAACCTTTTGCCGTTGCTTCACCTGACGGCCATCGGCTTCGGCGTCTGGCTGTTGCCTTACGGATTGGCGGCCAGGCTGGCGCTGGCCTTGGGATTGTTGTATCTGCTTCCGCCCCTGCTTGCCAGGATCGTCCTGCGGATCCTGCCCATCCGGCAAACCCGCCTGGCTGCCGGGGACGCCTCGTTTCTGACCTGGTGGTGCGTATTCAATCTCCAGGTTCTTTTCACGCGGCTCGCCTTCCTCGAGGAATTGTTGCGCATTATTCCCGGAGCCTACAGCGCCTGGCTGCGCCTCTGGGGCGCGCACATCGGCCGCCTGACCTACTGGGCCCCCGGGGTCGTCATTCTGGACCGCCCCTTCCTGCGACTTGGAAACGATGTCGTGCTGGGCGCCGGAGTCCACCTCAATCCGCATGTCCTGACTCGCCATTCATCCGGCCACCTGGAATTGCTGCTCGCTCCGGTCTCGATCGGCCACGGCGCGAGCATCGGAGGCTATTCATTGCTGACCTGCGGCACTGAGATCGCCGACGGCGAAACGACGCGGGCCTATCTCATTTCGCCGCCGTTCAGCCGGTGGCGCGGAGGCCTTCGGGAGAAACCGTCCGACTCCGAGAGCCCCTCCCATGCTCATTGACGCCCACGTGCATCTGGCGGGCACGGACACGGCCGTCACGGGAAACTACATGGACGGCCGGTTGCGGCGAAGCCTCTGGATGCGCCTTTACCGGCGCCGACTGGGACTGGCAAACGGAAGCCCGGACGCCGCAACCATGGATCAACGCGTTCTTGCCCGAACGCTCGGATGGATGAAATCCAGTTCGATCAATCGCTTCGTCCTGCTCGCGCTGGACGGCGTCCATTCGCCTGAAGGCCGGCTCGACCTGGCTTCAACGCGCGTTATGGTATCCAACGACTATATTGCCAGTCTGGCCGCCCGGCATGATCCTATCCTGTTTGGGGCGAGCATTCATCCCTTTCGCCGGGATGCGCTGGACGAAGTGAGACGGTGCTTCGAGCGCGGGGCCTGCCTGATCAAGTGGATCCCTTCAGCCCAGCGGTTTGAACCCGACGACCCAGCCTGCCTCCCTTTCTACAGGCTGCTTGCCGAACTCGGCCTGCCTCTTCTCACCCATATGGGGCCTGAGCATACCCTGCCGGGTGCGAACGCTTCCGCCAACGATCCCGCTCGCCTCCGCCCGGCGCTTGAGCTAGGCGTCACTGTCATCGGCGCCCATTGCGGGGCCCGCCTTTATCTCCATGAGCGCGACCGCTTCCCGGAGTGGGTTGCCTTGACCCGGCAGTACCCGAACCTTTACGGGGACACGTCCGCCTTCTGCGTACCCACGCGTGCAGGGCCTCTCCGCCGCCTCCTGAGCGAGCCCGCCCTGCAGGCACGGCTGATCTATGGCTCGGACTTCCCCGCCATCCCTTTTCCCTTGAGTTTCCTGCTCCTGGCAGGCTGGAAGGGGTGCAAACCGGCGTGCGCCGTCGACAACCCCTTCGACAAGCCCCTCCTGTCCCTGCAGGGCGCGGGGCTTCATCCGGACGTCTTCAACCGCGCCAGCACAATCCTGCGCATTCCACCCTCCAAACGGGATCCCCTGACATCATGAAAAGTGACGCCTGGCCGCTTCCCTGGTCGCCCGACGACGTTCCCCATGCCTTACTGGACATTATCCGCGGCTGCAACATCACCTGCAAGGCGTGCTACAACACGCGCGGGTCGCAAATCAAGCCCCTCCTTCAAATCGAGGCAGAACTGGATTTCCTTCTTTCCAAACGGAGGCTACATTCCCTTTCAATCGTCGGCGGTGAGGTCACCCTGCACCCCGAGCTGTGCGACATCGTACGCGCCGTCCGGCGCCGGGGCCTGTTCGTCGAGGTGTTCACCAACTGCCTCCTTCTGGACCGCAGCCTCCTGACCAGGCTCAAAACGTCCGGCGCCAATGTCGTATTCGCGCACATAGAAGGGTCCCAGCGGCGTAGCGACCTGCCCGCCGGGGCTTCCCCGGACGCGCTGCGAAAACTATGGGCAGAGAAAACGGAACTGATCGCCGAGCGCGGACTCGATGCCGGTTTGACCATGACCGTGCAACGGGAGTCGCTGCCCGCCATGCAGGAAATGATCCGATTTGCCATCCACTCACCCTCCGTCCGCTATGTCCTCGTGACGCTAAACCGGGATGTGCGGACGATCCGGCGGTTCCACGGGGATCTCGACTCGGGGATGACGGGCGAATGGAGCGATGGCCCGCCGCCTTCGGGAGAAGCGGCTCTTTCCATCGCGGACATGCAGGCCCTGATGCAGGATCACTTCGGATTCCGCCCGTTCGCCGCGCTGGGGTCGAATCTCGATCCAGACGATTTGAGATGGCTCTCCTACATGATCGGCAGGTCGACCTTGCCCGACGGAACCGCTTCGTTTCACGCCTTCAAGGCCAGCCGTTCGGAACCGTTGTTTCTGCGACTTCACAGGCGCCTGTTCGGCCGCTACCCGTTTTACCTGCCGCACAGGCCGACCTTGTTCCTTTTTCAGACCCTCGTCAACGCGCTCTCAGGCGGCGACCGGGCTGGAGCATTGCCCTTTCTCGGGACATCCCTTCGCCCGGGGGCGAACGCGCACGCGGTGCGCATCCTGTTCCAGAACCCGGCCACGCTGACGGACAACGGGCAAATTCTCCATTGCCGAACCTGCCCGGACGCCGTGACGCGGGACGGTCATCTCATTCCCGCCTGCATCAGCGATCGCTGGGAAGCCTGTTCGACTGCCTGTCTTAGTCCGCCCGGCTCGTCCAATGATAGGCAAGCGACGGCACGGTGAAAAGGGGCAGGCCTCCCAGAGCCCAGACGCGCACGCAGGCGGCTGCATCCGTGTTCCGGGCCACCACGAATGTGTCATACGCCAGGACCACGCCGGCCGCGTAAGCGGCGCCGATGAGGAAGAAGCAAACCGGTGCATAGACGGTGACGATCTCCTCGGGACTTCGCCCTTGCCGCGCCGGCCGGTTGTCGATCTCCACCAGTCCGGCTTTGACGAGTTGGATGTCGCCAAACCAGAACACGACCGCGCACATGAGTCCGTTCATGACAACGACCGCCGCGCTCTTCGCGCCAGTCAAGGACTCTCCCTGGGGAAGAAGGACAAACAGCCCGTAAAGCAGAAATGCCATTTTCGATCCATACAGGAAACCGTGATGGACATAATACCGCCCAAGCAGGAACCGTCCTTTAAACCGCCATTTACGCAGCCAGTTTGTAGCTATTCCAGGTACAATGTAGCCATACAGGACCGGCACGCCCAGCACGAAGGAAAGAAACGACAGATCGGGCGCGAGGCGCCACCACAGGAAGGCCATCAGGAGAAACAGGGGCAAGGGAAGCACGTAAACAGAAAGTATTGAAAAAGCGATATGCATCCGATGGCATCCTCTCTTGCGTCAACCTGGTTTAGGCGCGCCTGCAGAATCCGCACCCGCGGATCCGCCCTGGTCGTGGGTGTTCCAAAACAATGCCGCGCCGGAGGGATCGCGGGACAAGTCGTTCAGCATGACGGCGAGCGCCTTCGCCGTGAACACCGTTTCGACGGACAGCGGCGTGCCGGACAACGCGCGCATCGCCTCTAGCGCGCTCCCCGGCACATCCCGGTACCCGCTTCCCAGGCAAGAGCCATCAATCCTCGCCAGCCGGCTCATAACCGTATCAAGGCCGATATCGGGGCGCGCGATCCGCCTCAAAGTCAGTCTCACCAGGCGGCGGAGGTTTCGCCCGTTGGCGATCGCGCTTTCAACGGTCTGGACGGCCACGACCTGCGCCGTCGACCCGGCCAGGGCCAGACCGATAAGCAGGCCGGCGGTTGTCCCGCCGCTTGCGAAAGCAACGTAAATGCGATCGGGAGCCGGCAGTTCATGCGCTAGCACCTGCCGGTGTAATTCGAACGCGGCCCGGATGTACCCGACGGTCGAGAGGGGCGAACTGCCTCCCAGGGGAACGAGCATACCGCCAGTCAGGAGTGCGCGCAACCGGGCTACGATCAGGGTTTCCAGGAAGCTTCTCGCCAGGATCACCCGGGCGCCCGTGGCTGACAATTCAGCCAGTGCACGGGCTGATCCGGTCGGCCGGCCGTGCGGATAGACCACGGCCTCCACGCGAAAGCCTGAGCCCCGCCCGAGTTTTGCGCAAGCCCGGACCGTATGCGACTCGGTATCCCCGCCGACGATCAGCGTGCCCTTTCCCCGTTGGCGGGCTTCCGCCAGCAGGTACTCGAACTTGCGGACCTTGTTTCCGCCGTACGGCGTTCCGGTCCGGCCGTCGTCCTTAACCCAGAACGCCGGATACCCCGGAAGACTAAGCCGAATCACGGGCGTTGGGAACCGACCCAACGACAGGTGCGGCACAGTCTCAAACAGGGATTGATCGGCCGACTTGAACAGCGGGCGCACTGGAACCTCTTCTTGCTGGGTCGATACGAAACACTACGGTTATGCTGTCATGAAGTCGAGCCTATCCATGTTCAACCAATGCTGCAGAGCCTTCTCTTCAACAGGCGCTGGCGTCCCAGGGGCTCGACACCTGTTTGCCGGTCACTTCGCCAACGTAGGGTTTCACACCATAGCATTGCAAGGCCGCGCGTCCTATAGTGCACTCAGAAACCCAGTCAACGAAAGGATGTGCCGATGAAAATGATGAGCAAACTGATGATGGCGGCGATGATCTCGGGAGCCGTGTCCGCGATGGCGGCCAGCGACATGCGGAGTGCCAACGAACCGGTGACGGCCATGGGCGCCACGAATGCCTGGACCACCAACGCCGTGACCACGAATGCCCTGAGGCGCTCCGCCGCCGAAGCGAAGGAAGCCGGCAGCAGGGCCGTCGATGTGACCGGCGACGCGTTCCGCAAGGCGGGCGACTCCACCAAGGAAGCGGTGAAGGACGCCGGCAACGCCATCGAACGCACCGGCGACCGCATGCAATAACCCATTCCCCTCATTCCCCCCCTAGGGATGAACGTTCTTGGACACTGTCTGAAACGTTCATCCCTTTTCCTTTGCCCCTTCCCCGCTTGACGCAGAGGATGAAATAGAGTTTAGTCTTCGTCTATTGTCAAAGAAAGGGGAGCGGATGAGCAAGGACTTGAAAATCGGGGTGATCGGGGCGGGCGGACGGGGCGGGCTGGCCTGGCAGGCGCACCAGCCGGAAAAAGGCTCGCGGATCGTGGCCGGCTGCGACACCTCGGAAGCCGCCCTGGCGAAGTTCCGCGAGCGCTACGGGAGCGAAGCCTTCACCACCGCCGACTACCGGGCCCTTCTCGACCGCTCCGACCTGGACGCCGTCTTCGTCACGACCCCCGACTTCCTGCACGAGGAGCATGCCGTGGCCGCCCTGGAGGCCGGCAAGGACGTCTACCTCGAAAAGCCCATGGCCATCACCATCGCGGGCTGCGACCGCATCCTTGCGACCGCGGCGCGCCTCCGCCGCAAGCTCTACCTCGGCCACAACATGCGCCACATGGCCTTTGTCCAGAAGATGAAGGACCTGATCGACGAGGGCGCCATCGGCGAAGTCAAGGCCGGCTGGTGCCGCCATTTCGTGGCCTACGGCTGCGACGCCTACTTCAAGGACTGGCACGCGGAGCGAGCCAAGAGCACCAGCCTGCTGCTCCAGAAGGGCGCGCACGACATCGACGTCCTGCACTGGCTCTGCGGCGGCTACTCCACCCGCGTCACCGGCATGGGCAGCCTCGGCGTCTACAACCGGATCGAGGACCGCCACAGCCCCGCGGAGCGGGGCGACGCCAGCTGGTCGCTCAACAACTGGCCCCCGCTCTCGCAGAAGGGGCTCAACCCCGTCATCGACGTCGAGGACCTCAGCATGATGCTCATGCAGCTGGACAACGGCGTCCTCGCCTCCTACCAGCAGTGCCACTACACGCCCGACGCCTGGCGCAATTACACGATTATCGGGACAGAAGGCCGCATCGAGAACTTCGGCGACAACCCGGGCTCGATGGCGGTCAAGCTCTGGAACCGCCGCGCCGGCTACAACCCCTACGGGGACCAGCAGTTCTTCATGCCGCGCGACGACGGCAGCCACGGCGGCGCCGATCCCCGCATCGTGAACGAATTTCTCCGCTTCCTGCGGGGAGAGGGGAAGATCAAGACGTCGCCCCTGGCCGCCCGGTTCAGCGTGGCGGCCGGCTGCCAGGCCGCCCACTCCCTGCGGAACGGGGGCATGCCCATGGACATTCCGCCCCTGCCGGACGGAGTGGAGGCGTATTTCAAGGCGGATTGCGAATAAGGCGCCCTCAGCCCGCCGGCCAGCGGGCGATGGCGGCTCCCCGGCGGAAGCCGCCGACCAGCTTGACCACATCCTGGTCGGTCAGGTCAGCCCAATGGTCATAAAACTGCGCCACCGCCTCGAAGCGGTCGGGCGCGTGAAGCACCTCCACGCCGTCGGCGGCCTGGCGGACTGCCTCGAGCGCGTCCGGGGAGGCGACCGGGGCCGCCACGGTCACCCGGGCCGCGCCCTTGTTGCGGCAGCAGGCCACCGCGACCAGCGTGGTGGATCCCATGGCGATGCCATCGTCCACCAGGATCACGTGCCGGCCGGTCAGATCGGGAAGGGGCCGCTCGGGGCGGAACAGCTTCACCCGCCGGAGCACCTCGGCCTCCTGCTCGCGGATGATCCGGTTCACCTGCGTTGGCGGCAGGGAGTCCTTGTAGCGGGGGATGAAATAGAGGGTACCGTCTTCCGCCACGGCGCCGAATCCGGCTTCCGGGTTATCCGGGAACGGCAGTTTTCGCGCAACGAGCACGGAGAAAACGGCCTCCAGCGCCTCAGCGACCAGAAGTCCCACCTCCACGCCGCCGCGGGGGATGCCCAGGACGATCGAGCCGTCCCGCCGGTGCCGCTCCAGGGCCGCTCCCAGCTGTTCGCCGGCATCAGCCCGGTTGCGGAACGGCCGGAAGAAGCCGCCCGTCGTCATCTCAGCTCCGGCTTGGGGAGGCCGCTGAGGAAGTCGCGCGTCACGCGATCCAGTTCCTGGCTCTCGCACCCCACTTCCACGGGGTGGCCGGCATCCACCTGGATCATCAGGTGACCCGCCGTCTCGTCGGGCATGGTGTGATAATGCAGCACCATCTGGACCACCGACAGGCCATACCGGTCCCGGATATCCCGCAGGACCGACCGAAGCAGGTCCAGGGGGGCGTACGTCTCCCGCCCCACCACCGTGTCGCCCGTGAGCGTGATCTGCAGGGATCCTTCGTGGCCGTGCATGTGGCCGGCCATCTCGATCAACCGCAACCCGACCTCCCCGCCGAAATAGGCGAGCGCCCGTTCAATGGCCTCGTCCGGCGTGAGAATGGTGGTGGCGGTCAGGTTCATCATGCGTGTCCTTGCGTGAAGGAAGTCCCCCGCCCCCTGGCGGAGTACGCAGGGGGGGAAAGAAACCAGAGGGCGGGGGGTAAATTGTCAAAAAAGATCCTCTAGATGACGATCACGCTGTTCCGCGAGCCCAGGCCGTTGGGCACGGTCTCGTTTCCTTTCGGGTCCGTCATCCAGTCGCCGTTGACCACGAACTTGTACTCGTACCGGCCCGGCAGCAGCATCACCATGGCGGCGAATCCGCCGGCGGCCTCCTTCAGCGGGGTCGCCTTGGGATCCCACTTGTTGAAGGTGCCGGCCACGAACACCTGGCTGCCCGCGGGGGCTGCCAGCCGGAACTGCACTCGTCGTTTCTTGTCGCGCGTTGAAGATTCCATCGGCTTGGCCTCTTTCTTCACGGATCGTTTGGTTGAACGCTCGGTGATCATGCCATTATACAGACCGACGAGGGTTCACGCAAGCGAAGCGCGGCGGATTCGGAAACGGCCAGCTGGTAGGCCCGGCCCACCGGTCCCACGAAAGAGGTTTCGATGTCCTGCCCGATCACGATGGCGGCCAGCTCGCGGACGGCGGTGACGAGGACGCCCGTGCCCTTGAGCGCGGCCGTCTTGACGATGCCGCCCGAGACGGCCAGTCGGAGCTGCTCCAGCTCCGTGCGGCCGGCCTGGGGATACAGCCGGAACAGGCGGTTGAACCGGTCGGGGGGGAGGGCCAGCGCGTAGGGCCCGTGGAAGCCGGCCTCGTCCAGCTTGTCGACCGCCTGCAGCACGTTTTCCACGGCGGCGCCCAGTTCGTCCCAGCCCCGCAGCGGCGTGGTCTGCACGCCCCGGGTGTTCAGCAGGCCGGTGAAGCCGGCCTCCTCGCTGCCGTTGAACAGAAGCTCGTCCTCCCGGGCCGCCACGGCGGAGGAGGCGCGGACGGCGGACGCGAGATCCATGGGCGCCCCCTCGCGCTCGAAGGCGGCCACGTCGCGCGCCTCCAGGCAGAACAGGCTTTCGATGAGGGGAACGGGAACGGAAACGGGGATGTGGACGCGGACCGCCTCGTCCTTCCCGTCGCAGGCGCAGGACCCGGACAGGAACAGGCTTTTCAGGGTCGCCCCGTAGGGTCCCTCGGTCTCCAGCAGGCGGCGCGCGCTGAGACGCGCCCGGGCCATGCCGAGCACAGCGGCGTCGATCGCCTCCCAGACCGGCGCCCCGAACGGGGCCTCGTCGCGATGCAGATAAGGGTCGTTCATGAGCCGCTTCCTTCCCTCAGGTTTCCCACGGTCAGGCGCGACCGGAACGGTTCCGGCGCGGGCTCCGCCTGGGTCTCCTTCCCCTCGGCCTCGGCGTCCACCTCGGCGGCGCCTTCGGCCGTTTTCGCGTCCTCATCGGGCAGCAGGCGGCTGAGCAGCCTCAGGAACTCGCCCGCATGGACGCGCTCCTCCCCGGCCACATCCTCCAGCACCTTGCGGGCCAGCGGATCGGCGGCGGCGTCGGCCAGGGCCTCGTACAGGTGGATCGCCTCCTCCTCCGCCGCGAGAGCCTGCCGGATCGCCCGGGCCAGTTCCCGCGGGGTCAGCTTGCGCTCCGGCGCCAGGCCGGTGAAGGGATTCAGGAAAGCCGCCATCTCGTCTCCTTTTTCAAATCGACCCGCCGTGCGGGTTCCGTCATCGACAGGAGTGAGCCTATAGCATGAACGGCCGCCGGGCCATCGGGGCGAGCCTTGCCCCCGCCTTCGAAAAACCTTAGCCCGCCTCCGGGCTAGGAGGACGCCGCGCCGGCCTCGGCCAGGGCGCCCATCGGCGCCCGGATCCGGGCGGTCGTGCCCTGCCCCGGCTCGGACGTGATGGCGAAGGAGCCGCCCAGGCCCTCCACCCGCTCGCGCAGGTTGAAGAGGCCGAAGCCGCCCTCCCCGTTCCGCCGGGACACCCGCGAGCCCGTCTGGTAAAAGCCCGTCCCGTTGTCCTTGACCGTGATGCCGATAGACTCCCCCTCCACGCCCATCTGTACCTCAATTCGGGAAGCGCCGGAATGCTTCAGCGCGTTCACGATCAGCTCGCGCGTGGACTGGAACAGGAGCCCGCGCAGGGGCACGTCCATCGGCGGGACGGGGCCCCGGCTGTCCAGCCGGATGT
This sequence comes from Kiritimatiellia bacterium, assembly GCA_044346855.1. Classification (GTDB taxonomy): domain Bacteria; phylum Verrucomicrobiota; class Kiritimatiellia; order CAIKKV01; family CAIKKV01; genus CAIKKV01. The sequence goes on along the minus strand of JBIIYJ010000012.1, from coordinate 2,798 downwards.
CCACCTCGTGCTGGCGGTTGAGCTTCTCGATCAGGTCGTCCAGGGCCTGCTCGAGCCCGAGCTCGTAGAGCATGGCCGGGGCCAGATCCGACATGAGCCGGCGGCACTCGGAGATGCCCTCGCGGATCATGTCCCGGGCCGTCTCCAGCTTCTTCAGCTCCTCGGCCGGGAGGCCCTCCCCGAGCCCCTGCCGCAGCGAGCCCATCTTGATGTTGGCCAGCGCCAGGCTCTGGATCACCGTGTCGTGGATGTAGCGCGAGATGCGCCGCCGCTCCTCCTCCTCGGTGGAGGCCAGGCGGTTCGCAAGCGACCGCAGCCGCTGCTGGTAGCGCCGGTTCGCCTCCTCGGCCGTCCGGCGGGCCGTGGCGTCGGACCCCACGCACAGCACCTCCTCCACCCCGCCGGCCGCGTTGCGCAGCGCCCGGTTGGTCCACTGCACCCACACGCGCCGGCCGTCGCGGCACATGTTCTCGTTCTCGTTGCTGATGTAGGACTCGGGATTCGAGCCGATGTCCCGGATCATCGCGCCCAGGTCGCGCCCCTCCGAATCCCGGGGCGGCACGATCGTCCCCACGACGTTGCGGCCGACGATCTCCGCCTCGGTGTAGCCGAAAAAGCGCTGGGCGAACTCGTTCAGGAAAGTGACCGTGCCGTCGGCCCGCCGCCGCATGATGATGCTGTTGGCGCTCTCGACCAGCTCCCGGTACTTCTTCTCGCTCGTCTCCACGGCGTCCTGCGCCCGCTTCAGCAGCGTGATGTCGCGCAGCGTGACGACGACGGAGACGGCCTCGCCGTCCGACCCCCGGATGAAGGCCGCGGCCGGGATCACCGACACCTCGCCCCCCGTGACGGACCGGAGCGAAAACGGCGCCAGCTCGGGAAGCCGGCCGCCCAGGGCCGTCTGCAGCGCGGCCTTCATCTGCGCCAGCCGCTCGCCGTCCAAAAACTCGGGCAGGAATTCGTCCAGCCGGCGCCCCAGGACCGCCGGCCCGCTGATGCCCGTCAGCTGCTCCATCGCGGGATTGACGGACAGGATCCGCCCCTGCAGGTCCAGGATCAGGACGCCCTCGGACATGGCGCGGATCGTGTCGCGCGCGGTCCGCGCGGCCGTGGCCGCGGCCTCGGCCTCCATCTCGCGGCGCTGGGCCTCGCGGACGTTCTCCTCGAAACGGCGCCGGTCCACGGCGTACTGGAGCACCCGGGTGATGCCGCGGGAGGACAGCGTTCCCTTGACCAGGTAGTCCTGCGCGCCCTGCCGGATGGCCTGCAGGGCGAGGTTCTCGTCCTCGGCCCCCGTCACGATCACGATGGGAATCGACTGCGCCACCGGCCGCAGCGATTCCAGCGTCGCAAGCCCCTGCGAGTCGGGCAGGTTCAGGTCCAGCAGGATCGCGTCGAACGACTGCTTATTCAGGCACGCCTGCGCCTTTCCCAGCCGGTCCTCCCAGGCGATCTCGAACCGGTCCGGCCGGACCCGGACCAGCATGTCCTGCAGGAGCACCGCGTCGCCCCGGTTGTCCTCGACCAGGAGCAGCCGCATCAACCCGGATTCGCTCATAACGCCTCCCCGTCCCGCGTCCGCCCGGTCTCCCCCGCCAGCGCCTCCCCCCCGCTCTTGCGGAAGAAGGCGGTGATCGACCGGACCAGCTCCACGTAACCCGCGAAGGTGCTCGGCTTGACCATGAAACTCTGGGCGGGAAGCTGGATCGAGCGGGCCAGCTCCAGCTCGGTCCGGGAACTGCTCAGCAGGACGATGGGAATATCCCGCCATTCGGGATTCGGCTCCATCTCCTCCAGCACCTCGCGCCCGTTCTTCAGGGGCAGCTTCAGGTCCAGCACGATCAGGTCCGGCCGCGGGGCATTCTCGTAGGGCGGCTGGCGCCTCAGGTACTTCATGGCCTCCACGCCGTCCCGCACCACGTTCATCCGGTGCGGCACCTCGAGCTTGGCCATCGCTTCACGGACCAGGACCACGTCGCCCCTGTTATCCTCGACCATCAGAACGTCCATCGGAACTCTCCTTCCTTTGCGGGCTTGCCATTTGCCGGGGCCGGCTCCGGCCGGACTTCAAACTCAACAGAGAAGGGCGTTTGTCCCTGTTTCCACCTGTACCCGGAAACGGGCGGGGCGTGCGCACGCCGTCATAAAAAACCAGACAAGGCTCCATTACATCAAACGCGCTCCCGAGTACAGCCGAAAAACGCGCGGGCTGGATCGGTCGCCCTGTCATACGCCTCCTTCCGCCGGAGTCGGCAGCGTGAAGGAAAAGACGGAGCCGCCCCCCGGCGCGGATTCCACCCGGATCTCCCCGCCGTGCTGTTCGACGATTTTCTTGCAGATCGCCAGCCCCACGCCGGACCCGGGATAATCCTCCGCCGGCTGCAGCCGCTGGAAGAGCTTGAACAGCCGGTCCCGGTAGGCCGGATCGATGCCGATCCCGTTGTCCCGAACCGAGAACTCCCAGGCGCCGTCCAGCCGCCGCGCGCCGACATGGACCGCCGGCGGGCGGTCCGACCGGAACTTGAGGGCGTTGCTGATCAGGTTCTGGAACAGCTGGATCATCTCGACCCGGTTGACGCGCAGGGTGGGCAGCGGATCGCGGGTCAGGACGGCGCCGGACTCCTTGAACGCGACCCCCAGATTGGCGACGGCCCCGTCCAGCGCCTCGCCCAGCGGCACGGGCTCCGGGCTGTCGCCCCCCCCGATGCGGCAATACTCGAGCAGGTCGTCAATCAGCCGCTGCATGCGCCGCGCCGCATCGGTCGCGAAGCGGATGTACTCGCGCCCCTTCTCGTCCA
>JBIIYJ010000437.1:0-3650 GCA_044346855.1 Kiritimatiellia bacterium | reverse complement strand
GCAGGTTCGTCCGGGAATCCACGCTGCGCGAATACCGCCAGATCGGGAAAAAGCGGTTGCCCGCCGTTTTCGAGACGCCGACCACCTTCGTTGTTTTTGACGCCGGGTCCCACTCCGTCAGCGGCCGACTCTGGTTTTCATAGGCGGCGAGATACAGCACGTGCCAGCTGCGCCCGAGCGGCCGCGGGTAGGGCTCCTCCCGGGCGGCGTAAGCGTTTTCATAATAGTAAAAAGGGAACAAGCCCGAGTCGGTGCTGCGGGCGTCCGACGCGTAATGACCCCAGGGCAGGAAGAAGAGATTCCGGGAGCCGTCGGCAGGGTCGGACGAATAGAAGTAAAACGGGAAGAGCCAGCTTCCGCGGGTGGCACCGGACCGCCAGCCGAACAGGGGCGTGGGGAAATAGGTGAAGGTGGTGGCGCCAGCGGTCCAGCGGCCGGCCAGGAGAGTCAGGAAGTGGTCCTTGCCCGAGGCGTAAAGGGGGATGAGCCAGCTTTCGGCGGGAACGTCAGGCACGGTCGACCAGCTCCGGCCGTAAAGCCCCAGCAGCAGTCGCAGGTCCCGCTCGGTGGCGGATTGCGAGTAGCCGGACAGCAGGAGCGGAATCGCATACCCGTCCGCCTCGCCGCTCCTCCAGCTCGCGTAGGGCAGGGACAGGAACGTGTGCCTGGCGGGATCCCGGTAATAGAGGGGAAGGACCCAGGAATCCTCTGGCTTTTCGCCGCCGCTGAACTTGGCCCAGCCCAGGAGCAGGCAGAGGGACGTGTTGTCCGGCTCCCGGTTCAGCCAGGAGAGAAGCGGCGGGACGACCGTGACCTGCCGGGCGTGATCCGGCGACGACCACGAGGCCCACACCGGCGAGAGCGTCAGGTTCCGCCCGCCGCCCTTGAAATAAAAAGGGAACAGGTGCGAGCCGCCCGCCTCTTCGCCCCAGCTCCAGTGGCCCAGCCCGCCGAGGGCCCATAGGTCGCTCCGCGTCTCCCCCCCGCGGTAATAGGTCAGCGCCGGCGGCAGCAGGGTGTGGTGCGATCCGTCGGCTCCCGGCCAGGCGCTGTACAGCGGCGAGACGAAGGTGTCGCCCGCCTCGTCGTCGCGATGGTAATAAAAAGGAGGCACGGCGGACCACGGCTCGCCGGTCCGGCTGTCCCGGCCCCACATGTAAAGCGGGGTCAGCGTGAACGCGCCCGCTTCGTCCCGATAGTCAAACCACAGCGGCGGGATCAGGCTCCAGGCTTCGGCTCCCTTGCGGTGACGCGAGAAGGGAAGCGAGATGAAGAGCGATTCGTCCGCCGAGGCGGAGCGGTAGTAGAGCGGCAGCAGGTGGCTGGTGGAGGAGTCGGCGTCCTGCCGGGAATGGTAGAGGGGCCCGCCGATCCAGGTGTCGCGGCGGTCTCCGGCCCGGCTTCCCCAGGCGAGGGCTGGCACGGCATACCAGGAGCGGTCGCCGTCGGGCTCGGTGCGGCTGCCGCCGAGGAGGCTGTACCAGCGGTCCGCCTCCGCGTCGCGGAAATGGACGCCGAGCGGGATGAGGTAGGACCATTCGCGGTCGGCTTCCGAATGCCAGCCGGCAGGCAGGGTGACAAAGGTGGAGGAGTCCGGGGCGCTTTCCTGGTAGAACAGCGGGATCAGCAGCCGGCTGTGGCGGTCCTCGTCGCCCCACCGCCACCCCAGCGGCCAGGCGTACCAACCTTCGTAGCGGCCCGAGCCGCGCTTCCAGTCGGCGTAGAGGGGCCAGAGCCGCCAGCCGTCCGTGGCGCCCTCGTGCTTGCGGTTGAAGAACGGCCAGAGCAGGTGGAGGCTGTAGTCCTCGCGCCCGTCGTTGAAATAGAGCCATAGCGGGAAGAGGGCGTTCACGCCGTCGTCTTCGGACGCGAACGGATCGTCCATGTGCCAGTACAGGGGGAAGAGGACCGCGTAGTCGTCGCCCCAGTAAAACGGGAAGATCCGGTTGCTTTTGTTTTTGCGGTCGAACTGGGCCAGGGGCCAGAGGACGTTGTACTCCTTCTTTTCGTCCTGGCGGTGGTAGACCGAGGCGAGCGGGCGGATCGCGACATGGTCGTCGGTGTGCTCGAAAACGGGCCAGAGCACGGACAGGGCCGGATCCCGGTAATAGAGGAGAGGCCAGAGGTTGACGCGGTCCTCCGCCGGGCCGGTTCGTTTCTCATAGTCGCCGGTGTAGAAGGGCGTGCCCTTCAGGGGGGTGGAGGCGCAGCCGGAAAAACCGGCGGCCGCGGCGGACAACGCGAGGGCGAGAACAAGGCGGCTCCATGCTTTCATGGCTCGTGTCGACCCTTTCAATGGCCGGGATCCAGGCGGAAGAGGATGTCCTTGACCTTGTTCGCCCCGAACCGTTTCCAGATCGTGGCGAGCAGGGGTTTCTTGCCAGACCGCTGGAGCTCCTGCATCCAGACGTGCTGGTCCACATAGACGATCAGGCGAGGGCCCTCCATCCGGGCCGGGCGGGTGTGCGCGGCCACGGCCTTGCCGGCCACCTCGGGCCAGGCGTGGGCCAGGTCGTCGATCCAGTCCAGGCGAATCAGGTTGATCCGCGTCATGACGCCCTCCAGGACCTGGCCGACCGACTCTGCTTCGGAAGGAATTCTTTTTTTGGCCATGGGGGAGAGCATACACCGGCGGGCACGTTTGTCAGCCAAAATCAGGGCTTCAGCCACCACAGGGCGGGCCAGGGAAATTCGCCCGTGTTGGGCTGCGGCTGGCCCGGGGTGCTGCGGCCGTTGCCGACATAGGCGGCCAGCAGGGCCCGCAGGCGGGCGGTGACCTCCGGATGGGCGGCCTCCCGGTTGCAGTGCTCGCCCGGGTCCAGGAGCAGATCGTAGAGCTGGACGGGCGGAAGGCCCGCGCACTCGGGGCCCGGCCGCGGGTAGCTCCAGCCGGCGGAGCCCGCGCAGAGCTCCAGCTTCCAGGCGCCCTGCCGGATGGACAGGGAGCCGTCGATCGACGTGTGGACCGTGGCTTCCCGGAGGGGCTTCAGGAGCGGCTCGCCGTACCAGAGGGACAGGTTGCTGACGCTGTCCTCGCCGGCGTTGTCCGGCAGCGGGTCGTCGAGCAGGTCGGCCATCGTGGCCAGCAGGTCGGCGAGGCAGACCGTTTCGTCGCTCACGGAACCCGGCTTGATGCGCGCCGGCCAGCGCGCGAGAAGGGGAACGCGGTGGCCGCCCTCGTAGATGTCGGCCTTGTGCCCGCGGAACCGGGCGCTGGGATAATGGCCGGCAGCGGCCAGCTCGGGCAGGTTGGCCATGGGCGAGCAGCCGTTGTCGCTGGCGAAGATCACGATGGTGTTGTCCGTGGCGCCCGCCTCTTCCAGCGCCCGCATGATGCGGCCGGCCACGTCGTCCACCTGGACGCAGAAGTCGCCGTAGGCGTTGGTGCCGGACCGGCCGCGGAATTCCGGAAGCGGCAAAATGGGCGTGTGGGGGGCAGGCAGGGGGAAGTAGAGGAAGAAGGGATCGGGTCCCGCGGCGGCGGTGCGGATGAAGGAGACAGCTTCCTCCGTGAAGCGGGGGAGCACCTCCTCGTGGCGGAAATCGGGGGCGATGGGCCCCTCGCGCCAGAACTCGTGCCCCTGCGGCCGGCCGGGGGTGGTCTGGTCGGGAACGGCCGTGGGCAGGGTGTCGCGGATGTAGCAGTAGGG
>JBIIYJ010000438.1:0-3650 GCA_044346855.1 Kiritimatiellia bacterium | reverse complement strand
GGGGGCGGCCACCTCCGGAACGGGCTTGCGTTTCCTCTCCAGTTTCTCGCGGATCCGGGAGAGTCGGGTCTCCTCGTCGGAGGGGGAGGCCAGCTTGCTGGCGGACCACCCGCGCTTCCAGAGCCCTGCCATGTCCACCGCGTCGCGCCGGCGGATGGCGTCGTTGCGGATGTCCTCGGGATTGTCCAGCACATAGGGGGTGATGAACACCACCACCTCGTCGCGCTGGTTCTCCTTGCGGTTGTTGCGGAAGAAGAAGTTGATCAGCGGGATGTCGCCGAGGAACGGGATCTTGGTGGTGGAGTTGCGCTCGGTTTTCTTGGTCAGGCCGCCGAGCATGATCGTGTCGCCGCTGGTGACGGCGATGTTGGCGCTCATCTTGCGGCGCGAGACGATCGGCCAGGTGCCCTGGTTGGGGATGACCTGCTGGCCGGAGATGTCCTCGATCTTCTGCTCGATCTCCATGACCACGAACTTGTTCTTGTTGATGCGGGGGGTCACGGTGAGCGTCGTGCCGACGGGGATGCGCTCGACGTCCTCGACGTACTCCACGTTGTCTCCGGCGCTGACGGGCTTCTGTCCCTTGTAGACGTAGATGTCGGAGGAGATGTCGATGTCGGCCTTCTTGTTGTCCGTGGTCAGGATGACGGGGGAGGAGAGGATGCGGACCCGGCTGTCGCTGGCGCTCAGCCGGATGACGGCGTCCAGGTTGAAGTCGAAGAACGTCATGTAGTAGGTCAGCGAGCCGGGGAAGGAGCTGGGGGTGTTGAGGGCGTTGATCGGGGTGCCGGCGCCGAGGCCGGTGCCGCCCGTGAAGGCGAAGAGGGGGTCGCGGGTCCCGTTGTCGTCCTCGAACGCGGTCATGGAGCGCTGGATCCAGTCCACGCCGGTTTCCGACGAGTTGTCGAGCGTGACGGAGAGGATGACGGCCTCGATGAGCACCTGGGAGAGCATGATGTCCATGTCCCGGATCACGTCCTCGATGGCGGCCATGTCGCCCTTGCTGGCCATGATGATGATGGCGTTGGAGCGCTTGTCGGAGAGGATCTTGATGTTCTGGGCGCTCAGCTCCCCGACGTTGGACTTGGCCAGGGTGCCGGCGGCCGCGGAGGAGGCGGCGGCGGCCGCGGCCGCGCGCTGCTGCTGGAGCTGCCGCACGTAATCGCTCAGCTCGGCGCTGCGCTCGGTGCCGGGCTCGGTGCCGGGCGGGGGCTGCGCGGCCGCCCCGGGGCCGGCCTGATTGGCATCCTTGGCGGCGCCGATCAGCTTGCTGAGCATGCCCTCCACCTCGGTGGCGTCGGCGTATTCCAGGCGGAAGACCTTGATGATGACGTCAGGCTCGACGCCGATGTCGATGGCGGTGACGATCTTGTTGAAGAACTCCATGTTCTCGGGGCGGGTGATGATGATCAGGATGTTGGCGCGGTCGTCGGCGACCACCTTCACCTGGCCCTGGATCAGGTCGCGCCGGGGCTCGCTTTCCGTGGTGGCCACGGTGGGGCGGCTGGCGGCGGGAGAGCCGGCCCGGATGACGCCGGGAGGCCCGGTGAACGAGGGGCGCACGACGGCGGGCGCGGACTTCTGCTGCTGTTGCTGGGCCTCGGTTTCGGCGATGATTTCCGTTAGGCGGGCCTTGATGTCCGTGGCCTTGGCGTGGAGGATGCGGATGATGTGGAGCTGCTCCTTCATCTCGATGGGCTGGTCGATCAAGGTCAGGAGCTGCTTGACCCGGTCCAGGTTCGACTGGGTGTCGGTGATGAACAGGGAGTTGATGCGGATGAGGGGCTGGATGTTGGCGTAGGGGTGGACGAGGGTGGAGATGGCGGCCTGGGCGTCGGCGGCGTCGATGTGCTTGAGGGGGATGATCTCGGTGACCAGGTAGTTGGCGGGCTTGGTCGGGTCGTCCTGGCCGGCGCGGATCGGGGGGGCTTCCGGGCGGACCGCGTTGATCGGGACCACCTTGACGAACATGTCGCCGTCGTTGACGAGCGCGATGTTGTTCATGGCCAGCACGGCCTCGATGGCGGAGATGGCCTGGGGCACGGTGACCCGCTTCTCGATGCGCAGGGTGATGTTCACCTTGACGCCGGGGGCCATCAGGATCGTGCGGCCGGTCAGCTCGGAATAGCGGTCCAGCACCATCTCGAGGGGCGTGTCGCTGAATTTGAGCGAAAGAAGCTTTTCGCCGCTGTCCGAGGCGGGCGAGGGGTTGGCCGCCGCATCGTCGTCGGCCGGGTCGGGGGCCGGGGCGGGAGCGTCCGCGGCCGGCACGGCCGGGGGGGTCGGGGCGGCCGGCCTGGGCATGACGGGCCGGATCGGGCGCATCACGGGCGGCAGTCCGGGGGTGGTCGGCTGGGGCGGCGGGGGATTCTGGGCCGAGGCCGGCGGCAGCCAGGCCGCCAGGAGGGCGGCAAGGGCCGCGAGGAGCATGCGTTTCCCGTGCATCATACCGGATCCTTGTGCTTTCCGCTCACGGCTCAGGGGAATCCTCGGCCGCGGCCGCCGCGGCAGTGGCGTTCCCTCCCGGGGCGTTCGTCCCGCCCGGCGCCGGCGCCTGTTGGCGCACATATGAGCAGTTGATGGTGAATGTCCCCTTCAGCAGCCCCTTGCTCTCGGACTTGATGTAGAGCTGGCTGATGTCGAGCATACCATGATCCTGCTGAAGGGCAAACAGGAAATGGACCAGGGCGTCCAGCGTGCCTTCCCAGTTGCATTTGATGTCCAGCGTGCCCAGGCCGCCGTGGCGGCGCTCCTTCTGGGGCTCCCGCCGGGTCAGGACCAGGCTGTTGCCGGTGGCGAGGCGTTCGACCTTGATCAGCATGTCGGCGGTCACGTCCTGCGTCTCGGGGTAGCCCGGGAGTGACTTGAGCGCCTCGTTCAGCTTGCCCTGCCAGGCGCCTTTCTGGTCGAGGATGCGGGTTTCGCCCTCGATGTCCCCGCGCAGCGCCTCCATCCGCTCCCGCTTCGTCGCGGCGTCCCCGAGGCGGGGCGCGGCGAAAAAGTACCAGGTGGGCAGGATGAGGACGACCACGCCGGTGACCCACGCCAGGATCATTTCGCGCAGGGTGAGTTTCATTCCACGGCCTCCTGCAGCGCGATCGCGATGCGGAACGTTTCGCGGTTGCGGGAGCGGATCGGGCCCTGGAGCTCGGTGCCGAAAAAGAGGCTGGAGGCGTCCAGCGCCTTCTTGAAATCGTAGATGGGCTGGGGCGTGGGAGCTTCTCCGGAGAGGGCGATGGCCTTGCCCTTCTCGAACGTGAGCTGGTTCAGCTCCAAGTCCGCCGGCATCAGCGAGGCGATTTCGCGGACGCATTCCAGGGCGGAGCGGGTGAAGTCGCCGTACAGGCCCAGGGCCTGCACCCGGCGGCGCGCGTCGCGCACCTCCTGGGCCGCCGGCTTGAGGGCCGCCAGCTGGGCGTCCAGCTTACCCAGGGCGCGGGTTTGAAGCTCCTGCCAGGCCAGGATCGCGCCGATGGCGAGAACCCAGAGAGCCAGCACGACCCCCGAGGCCAGGGCAAGGCCGCGCTTGATGCGGCGGTTCTTCTCCTCCAGGCGCCAGGCCTCCGGAACCAGGTCAAGCTTGCCGCCCGCCGCCTCTTCCTCCTGGTGGGCGACCCCTTCGCTCAGCGAGCCGAGGGCCTTGAGCGGCT
>JBIIYJ010000436.1:0-3686 GCA_044346855.1 Kiritimatiellia bacterium | reverse complement strand
GTCGGGCCAGTTGGACAGCACCTTGTTGTAGCGCTCAAGGGCCTCCTCATACTTCTCAAGCTCCTGGGCCAGGTTGCCCAGCAGGAACTCGGCGTGCGGCGCGTGCACCGTGTCGGGATAATCGGCGATGGCCTCCTCCAGGACCTGCTTGCCTTCCGCGATCTCGCCGGAAGCCAATTCCTTCTGTCCCGTGTCGCGATGCTCCTTGGCCAGCTCGAACAGGGATTCGGCCATCAGAAGCCGGGTCTTGACCGCGATGTCCTCGTCCGAGAACCGCTTGGTGAAGGTGGCCAGCTGCGCGTCGTCGCCCATGTAGACCTGGACGCTGGAGGCGACCTTGCGCGGCATCGCGCCGCCCACGCACAGCGCATCGCTGTATTCCGCGGAAACGGTCTCCCCGTACTGGACCGGCAGGACGCCCTCGCCCGGGGCCGCGCCCGCGAAGTCGGTCTTGATCCGGCCCGAGAAGACGCCCGCGTGGGGCAGCACTTCGGTCAGGCTGACCGGCACGGAGCCCGCCTTGGTGATCACGTTGACCGTCACCGCGTCGAGGCCGTCGGACGCGTCCATATCCTTGTCGGCCAGCTTAAGGTAGGTGAAGTCGCCGGCGAAAATCTGGGATTCCTTATCCAGGTAGCGCCGGTCCGTGAACTTGAGCGAGGCGTCGCTCGCGAGCCGGTACCAGCCGTTGGTGCCCGCGGCCCCGTCAACCAGGGGAATGTCGATGCGGACCAGATCGCCGCTCTTAATATAGAATACGGACTGCTCCTTGACGAGCTTGCCCAGCGCTTCCTGGCTCCGGTCCACGTCGGCATAGGCGGAGGCATCCCCCACCCGCACATCCACGGAAGCGGTGAACTCGCCATTGGTGGCGTCCGCCAGCCCCATGGGAATGTCCGTGTAGGTCAGCGCCGCGCCGGAGGTCTTGGCCTCGGCGGCCTCGCGCTCCGTGATGAGCCGGGCCGTGAGAACCGACTTCTGGCTCAGCGCCGCCCCGGGATAGATGACCCGGAAGACGACCGCCGTATCCATGCTCGTGATCAGCGGCTTCTCGATCGTCAGGCCCTCGCCCGGCATCGGGCGCGAAATGACCTTCGGGGCCTTCTTGTCGAGGAGCCCCTCATCGTCGTTCAGCACGACCGTCTGGTAGAGCAGCAGGTCGGGGGCGTCGGGCGGCGCGTCCACGATCATGACCGAGCGAGCGATGCGGCCGTCGCTGTTCTCCTCGTCAGAATAGGAAAGCGTGACGCTGTCGCCCTTGGCAATCTTGACCGTGTCCTTGCCGGCCTCCGCGCCAAGCCGAAGGATCGCCAGGAACTCGCCGGAATGGGCCTCGGTCTCCAGGGCCTCCATCTCGACCTTTTCGCCCTGCGACGTCTCGGCGAACACCTTGACCTTGTCCATCTCGTCGCTCACATCGGCGTCGTAGTCGGTGACGTGGCAGACGACGGACTCCGTCACGCCCGCGCGGAACCGGTAGGCGGGATCGTACACGATGGTGCGCTCGCCTTCCTCGTCGATCTCGATCGTCTCGTAGGCCAGCATGACGTGCGCGTTGAAAAATCCCGATTTGAGGGACGCGCGGAGGCGGTTGTCGTCGCGGCGGATCCGGTGCTCGTCGATGTAGGAGACGTCCACCTTGTCGCCGGGGCCGAGTTCCAGCACGTCGTTGTTGGCGGACTGGCTGGCGTTGAGCGGCGACGGCACGATCACGGCGCCGAAGGTGTTGCGGACCGTGGCCTTCTTCACGGCCACGTCGCGGCCCTCGACCGCGTCGAAGGACCAGCGCAGGCGCCGGAACGCGGCCGGCCGGTGGAAGACCGCCTTCACGAGTCCGTTCGAAACCGTCAGGGAGGCGAACGGCGTCACGTCCTTCGAAATCCAGCGGTATGCCTTATCCTTGATCCGGACGGGCTTGGCAATCGACACGGTCGCGCCGAACTGGATCCCCTCCTCGGGCGTGGGCCGGTTGAAGAGGTTCCACTGGGTCACCACGCCGGGGGCGGCCGGGGCCGCGAGCGCCATCGAGGGCAGCGGCGTGCCGTCCGCGCGCAGGACGGTCATGCTGGCGCCCCACGGGCCGTTGATCTGGAGAACCTTCAGCACGATGCCGTTGACGCCCGCCTTCAGCGGGGCCTTGACCACGTCCTCCTCGGGCTTCCAGTTGCGGCCGGACAGCTTGGAGTGGACTTCCTTGCCGTTCACCCAGGCCACGACGCCGTCGCAGCTTCCGATCTTCAGCACGACCTCCTGGTCCGTCTCGCTGGTCACTTCCGCATACAGGTAGGCGGCCGTGGCCCTCAGCGGGCCGAAGTGGCGGGCCAGGTCAACGTATCCGTAAATTTGCTCGCGGGTCGGCTTCGTGCTGGCGATCAGCTCGGGGGTGAGCCCGACCTGCCCGTACAGGGAGACATCCTTCACGACGCCGGCGCCGTTGGCGTCCAGCTCGCAGCCGGCCAGCGGGTGAATGGTCATCAGGTCGACCTCGAACCACTTGTTGGACTCGACCTTCGGGTTGCTCTTCCACCCGGCGCCGTCCGCCGTGATGGCCCCGTTCGGATCGCTGTTCCCGGCCGAGTCGGAGGCCGTCGCGCGCGGGGCCGCCTTGGAGGTCTGGAGCACGCCGCGGAAAATGCCCGAGTGCACCTCGGTCTCCTTCAGCGCCACGGAGGCCACCGTGTCGCCGGAGGACGCCTCGACCCGGACGCTGACCGAGTCGGCCAGCGCGCTGATGTCGCGGTCGTAGTCGATCACCTGGATGCGCACGGGGTTGCCGGGCCGGACCAGCCAGGGATCGCGGATGCGCTCGACGGCCGCCATCGACTTGCCGTCGCGCTCGAGGATGATCGACATGCGCTGCTTCATCAGCGCCTCGTCGCGGTCTTCGGAGGACTGGAACTCGCCCGCGGTGGCGGTGAGGTCGCCGTCGGACAGGATGGCCATGGTCTTGGATTCGTACTGGAGGCTGTTCTCCTTCTGGAACGACTGCAGGATCTGGTAGACCGCCACGTCGTCGCCCATGACCTCGAGGCGCATGTTGTTGGTGACGGCGTCGCCGAGATGGGTGTTGAGGGTGCCGCGGAACAGGGTGGGATCGCGCGGGGACGGAAGGAGATTCATGATCTCGCGGTCCTTGCCCTTGCGGGTCATGATCTCGATCGGAATTCCGCCGCCGCCGCGGACGACGGCCAGGTTGCGGTCCTGCATCTTCATCGTCACGGGCCGCCCGGGAATGACGTAGGTCGTCAGCACCCGGTCGCCGATTTCCAGCTCGGGATCCTGGAGGCGGTCCTCGCGCAGGTTGAGATCCGCTTCCAGGAACACGGTCTCGACATGATCGGGAACGCGCTTCTTGACCTCGATGAGGTTCTCGCGGGCGCCGGGATAATCCTCGCGGTCGAACGCGATCTTGGCGGCCATGAAATACGCCTCGGCCTGGGCGACCGGATCGGCAATGTCCTTGAGCCGCTCGATGATGGCGTCCGCCCCGTCAAAATCCCGGGTCTGCCGCATGACGTCCACGATGCGGAACCGGGCAGTCTGCCCGGCGGGCGTCTTGCGCAGGTCGCTGTTGCGGTCGATGCTCTCGTACTCGAGCTTGGCCGCCGCGAAGTTCTGCTGGTCGCGGAGCACGTCGCCCTTCACCAGCATCAGCTGGGCGGTCGCCGCCGGAGTCATCTTCCGGG
>JBIIYJ010000435.1:0-3689 GCA_044346855.1 Kiritimatiellia bacterium | reverse complement strand
CTCCACCGCCCGGCCCACTTCCCATCCCCAGGCGTGGCACGGGTTGAGTGGATTCGCCGGGCGCACGGGTCAGGAGACCCGTGCCACTTACTTTTGCGAGGCCTTCGCAGACGCACGGGTCAGGAGACCCGTGCCACTTACTTTTGCGAGGCCTTCGCAGACGCACGGGTCAGGAGACCCGTGCCACTAACTTTTGCAAGGCCTTCGCAGCCTCACGGGTCAGGAGACCCGTGCCACTAACTTTTGCAAGGCCTTCGCAGCCTCACGGGTCAGGAGACCCGTGCCACTCAATTTGCTACAACCCGCCATACGCCTCGATCTCCATCAGGCGGATGTGGCCGTCGCCGCTGCCGTCCCAGATGTAGATCAGGCTGTCCGCCTCCACCGTATCGAAGCTGAACAGGTTGTAGGGGCTCTGGTTGTTCTCCCGGAAACCCAGAAGGCGGACGCCTTTCGAGGTTTTGGCAAAGACGGCAAACCGGCGGGTATATCGCGCCGGATCCGCCGGATCCTCGTACAGCGCGATCAGGTTCAGCGGCCGGGCCTTGTCGAACGTGATGACCATCTCGGCATGATCGCTGAAGATTCCCTGCGGCACCGGCTTACCCGTCCAGGAACTCTCCTGCCCGGACAGCTTGCCGTCAACCAGATTGAACCAGGGCGTCACGATCCGCGGCGCCATCTCGCCTGCCCCCGTGGCCTTCGCCAGATGCGAGACCCACGGGATCACCTGCTTGATGTCGGCTGGCTTCCCGTTCAGCGCATCGCCTTCGTCCTTGGCGTCGCCCAGGTTCAAATCGCCGATATCGATCGACGGCCCCTTTTCCACATGCTGCAGCAGGCCGTTCGGCGACCGGAAGTCAACCGCGCTCACAACCAGCCGGTCGAGCTCCGCATAGCCCGCTTCCGTGGCCTTCGCCTTCTTTTCGACCGTCACCGTCAGCTCCGCCTCAACCGCGCCGGCCGGCGGCCTGAACGAAGCCGTCCGCTCCTCCCAGCCAGCCGAAAGCGGCAGCACCGCTTCAAAAACATCCCGCTTTCCCTTGAACACGATCTTCAGCCTAACGCCGTCAGCCGCGGCCAGGCTGTCGGGCGACTTCTGAAACAGGCTCACCACATACGTCCTGCCGGGCTTGCATGCAAAAACCTGACCCACCGACCCGCCCAGGCGAAGCGCTTTCCCTTCCAGACCATCCGCCATGCCCTCGGCTTTCCCGTCCACCGTCCAGCCCTGCGCGTCCTGCTCGAAATCGCCGTTCTTCACCAGACTGGCCGACACACTGGCAAACCGCGCGGCCTGTTCTACTGTCGAAACCGGCTTCCCGACCCAGGGCGACACCCGCCGCATGGGCACGCTGCCGAGCGACAAGGCCAGCCAGCGCCGGGCCCACGCCTCCTCGTTCGTTGCGACATTGAGGGGATTCAAGTCGACCGTCCGCACGACCTGGCCCGCCGCGTCCAGCCACTCGACATATCCGCTGTCAGTCCCGACAATCAGGCCCTTGCCGTCCGGCCCGGCCGCCACGGCGCCAGCGGGACTGGAAAGCCGCGCCGTTTCCAAACGCTTCAGGGATCCGTCGAACACATGCAACGCCCGGTCCCAGGTCGCGATTGCAATCCGCTCGCCCAGGACCCAGACAGCCTTGATTGTCCCTTTAACAGGGAATTCCAGGAATTGCCCCTTGTTCATGTCGAACAGACCGGCGCCCTGTCCGCTTGCCTTCTCCACCAGGGCCAGGCCGCCGTTGCCCAACGGCTGGATGCGGGTCAGCGGCTCCTTCACCGGCACGTCAAGAAGCAGCTTGCCCGCGCCATCCAGCACGATCAGCTTCGGCGATTCGCCCGTTTTTCCGTTTCCAGGCTGGCAGGCCGCAATCTTGTCGCCCGCAAACGCGCAGGCCGTGTCCGCAACCAGCACGCCGGGCCGCCGCCATAAGGTCGCCCCCGAAGCCGCATCCAGCAGCAGCAGCGCGGCATCCTCATAGCCTTCAACCATGTCGCCGTAGAGTTTTTCGCGGTAACCCGAGACCAGCACCTGTTTCCCGTCTCCCGACACGGCCCGGACCGTGGCCTTCCAGGGTTTCAGGAAATCGGTTTCCGCCCGCACGTCGCCGCTGAAATCCCGGATCCAAACCGTCTTGCCGTCCCTGTCCAGCCGCAACACCCGGTTTGCCGAACCCACATACATGTCGAGTGTTTCCGGATTGATCACCCTCCCCTTGCCGGAGCCCCGCAATTGCCAGAGCGGCTCCAGGGCCGCCCCCCGCAGCACGCACTGGTCCCGCCAGCTTTGCAGGAACTGCCCGCCCGCCAGCGGGGTCAACGCGCCCAGGATATCGCCTATGGGTTTCACATGTCCGCCGTCCCTGTCCAACAGGAAGTGCGCCGGCCCCGACATGTCCGCTCCCGCCAGGGACACGAGCCAGTTCGAGCCGCCTTCAACGGGCTGAATGAAGCCGACCGGCGTGCCGAATCCATCGCGCTGCACATCGGGAAGAGACCGTTGAACGGACGGCCCGGAAAACTCTCCGGTGGCGATCGGGCGTTCGACCGACGCCACCGGCGCTGCGGGCTTCAGGGACGCCTCGAGCCAGGCGAGCCCGGCGGCCAGGCCTTCCGAATCCGACGCCTGCACGCTCAAGGCATCAAAGCGCGGCGCAAACGCGTCCCACGACACCTGGATCAGCGCGCCCCCCGGACCGGGACAATGCTCCGAGGCCGGCCGGTTGAAGACGCCATGCAGATCGGCTAGCATCCGATGGTCGCGCGGAGACCCGATCAGAATCACGTCACGGAACAGCGCGAATTGGGCGCCCGGCTGCGTGTAGCCCGAATCCGGATGGTCGTAATAGGCCCAGTCCTGGTCCGACAAGGTTGACAGCCCGCGCCGGACCGCCACAGCATCCCCGCGCGCCACCCGGTCCCACACATTGGAATCATAGGCGTTCCGGCGCCACCGCAGCGGGAGATCGTAAACCTGGAGCGGATCGAGGTTCAGAATCTCGCAGGCCTTGCCCTGCCGCTTCATGAGCGAGGCCAGTTTTTCAGCGGCTTGCCGGCAGGAATCGGGCTGCCCTTCGTCCAGAACGATGGTCACCGCCTTCTTCCCCGCCAGGAACCGCGCGATCTCGCCGGGCCGCCGGGCCAAAACCTTGCCGTCGCCCTGGACAACCGGGGCCATCGGCGGAAGAGCCTTGAGCGACAGAACCGCCGAAGCCTCGCGGCCCGAGGCCAACTCGCGGGCTTTGACAGTCCAGGAGCCGCCGGCGCCGTTGCGGCCCATGGCCAGTTCAACGGTCGCCCCCGGGCCGGCCGTCCGGAAGACCCGCTTGCACTCGCGCCCATCGGCGTCGAGGACTGTCACCTCGAACGGAAGGGCGTCGGCAAACGGCTTGCCCTTGTCGTCCAGCACCAGGGGCTCCACCCGCAGCACGTCGCCGTCCGGGCTCGACACCCATTGCGCCTTCAAGGTGACATCGTGGATCGGCCGCTCGGACATCACCAGGACCCGCCCCTCGGAACGGGTAAAATCGAGCGGATAGACATACCCCTCTTCCGTGGCTCGGGCTTGATTGGATTCGGCGGGCGCACGGGTCAGGAGACCCGTGCCACTTCCTTTTGCAAGGTCTTCGGCAGGCGCACGGGTCAGGAGACCCGTGCCACTTCCTTGCTCCCGAGTGGCACGGGTC
>JBIIYJ010000148.1:0-12562 GCA_044346855.1 Kiritimatiellia bacterium | reverse complement strand
ATCACCCGCACCGTAATCCAGTCCAGGATCCGATGGGCCAGCTCGGGCTGATCCACCAGGAGAAGCATGAACTCCGTCAGCCCGACCAGCGAACAGGCCTCCGCAAAGGGCATGTCCACCCAGCCGACGACCAGACAGTCGCCCCCCGCCGCGTGGGCGAGAGTCCGGACGCCCAGCAGGCGGTCCGCCATGCGCGACCCCCGGGCTGTCGGGTCCGGGCGGCCCAGTTTAAGAAGATCGGCTTCGCCCTGAATCAGATGGTTCTTTGCATACGGCGGTTTGTCATCGGGGAACGCCATGTCCGCGCCAAGGTCAGCCGGCAACCGGAACGCGTCGGAACAGACAGTCAGCGCGTCCACGGGAAACCGCTCGCGGATTGCGAGCTGGGCCCCGGCCAAGGCCTTTCCATTGGTGGCGAATTCGCGGTAGGTGATGCCGGCCCGCTGCTGGGCGAAAAACATCAGCAGGGGAAACACCGGAGTGCGATCGGGCGCCTCCCCCCGAATCGCGGCCAGACAGCGCTGGAGACTCGTCATCATCTGAACTGCCTTTCTGCGTGAAATCTGCGTCAAACATGAAGCGAGACGGCGCCAAGGTCAAGCGGGAAAGCACCCAAACCGTCCGCGCCAAGTTTGCTCCCGACTCGCGCAGTCGGCCTTGCCCAAAAAAAAGGCTTACTCGTGATTGATATTCACTCCTTTTCCGACTACTATTTAAAAGGTATATGTGGAGGACATTATGAAGCGGCTTTTATTTCTGTTTTCTTATGCTCTGCTGGCCGGAACCGTTTGGGGACAAACCGTTTATGTTTCCTCCGCGGGGTCGCATACGCCCCCCTTCGACACCTGGGGCAAGGCCGCCACCAATATCCAGCAAGCCGTTGACGCTGCGGGTTCCGGCGATACCGTCCTTCTCGCCGACGGCACCTTTTCCATCGGAGCCGAAATATCCCTGACCAAGGCCATCACGGTCACCTCGCTCAACGGGCCGGATGCCACCCGCATTACCAAGACCGCCACCTACATGCGCCTCTTCAACATCAACCACGCCAGCGCGCTGTTGTGTAACATCACCGTCACCAACGGGGCCACCGGACAGACCACGCAAGGCGCGGGCATTTATGTCAGCGCCGGCACGGTCAGCAACTGCGTGATCGCCGAATGCAAGCCCAACCGCGGCTCGACCGTCTACCTGACCGGCGCGAACTCCCGCCTGACCCACAGTGTCATCCGGGACAACTACGACCTCGGCAATTCAGCCGGCTGCGGCGGCGTCAAGCTGGCCGGCGGCACCCTGATGCAGTACTGCACCCTGACCCGGAACCGGTGCGGCACGGAGGTCAACGGGATCAGCTCGGTCTACATGATCGGAAACTCGACCGTCCAGAATTGCGTCATCTCCAACAATGCCGCCAACAGCGGCTCCATTGCCTCGATCGCACTGGCGCTCCAGGCTGGCGACACCGTCCGCAACACCCTGATCGTCAACAACGCCAACCGCGGCATCTCGATGGCGGGCGGAACCGTGGATTGCTGCACGGTCAGCCGCAACCTCTGCTACGGCACCGGCGCGAACGGCATCGCGCTCGCGGGCGGCCAGGTCCGGAATTCCATCTTCTACTATAACGGCAATTCCAAATACGCCGCGTCCGCGCGCGACTGCGTCATCACCGGCGGCGCCATCTCCAATTCCTGCTCGCCCCTGCTGGCCGGAAGCAACAACACCGCAGCCCCGCCTCTGTTCGCCGATCCCGCCGCCGCCGATTTCACCCTGCTGCCCGGGTCGCCCTGCCTCGAGACCGCCACCAACGTGCCGCTCGTAGCCCTCGACCTCCTCAACACCGCCCGCCCGATCGACGGAGACAGCGACGGAACCGCCAAACCCGACATGGGCTGCTTCGAGGCGCCCGCGGGCAATACGGGCTCGCTCCGCTGCGGCTTCACCGCCTCCGCCCATGAAGCGGTCGGGTCCCTCGCCGTCACCTTCACCCCCTTTGTGGCCGGAACCGACACGGCGATCGTCTTCGCCGGCTGGACCTTCGGCGACGGCGCCACGCTGAACCGGGCCGACCTCGCGCCCGTGGCCCACACCTACGACCCCGGCGCCTACACCGTCTCGCTGCTCGTCAGCAACAGCCTGGGCCAGTCGGCGACGGCCGTTTTCACCCAGGACATCCGGGTGGCCCCGGTTGCGTCGTTCGTCGCTAAAAACGGCTCTCACACCTTTCCCTACGACACGTGGCCCAAAGCCGCCACCAACGTCCAGCCCGCGCTCGAGGCGCTGCTGAGCGAAAACGGGGAAACCCGCACCACCACGGTGAGCAACGGCGTGTATGCCCTTCCCGTCGAGCTGACTCTCGCCGGACCCCTGCGCCTGGTGAGCCTCAACGGCCCCTCTGACACCGTGCTCAACCGGAGCGGCGCGTCCATGCGGCTCGCCACGCTCTCGCATGCCGACGCCCTGCTGGCCGGCTTCACCGTCACCAACGGCAACCTGGGTCAGGAAGGCGCAGGCGTCTACGTCTCCGCCGGAACCATCAGCAACTGCGTCGTCGCCAGCTGCACCGGCAACCGCAGCTCGGCCGTCTACCTGGCCGGAACCAATTCCCTGATGACCCACAGCCTCCTGCGCAACAACTCGGACGGCGGCAACTCCGGCGGATGCGGCGGCGTCAAGCTGGTCACCGGCGGCCGGCTTCTGTATTCATCCATCCTCCGCAGCTCCCCGGGCTCCGAGGCCAGCGGCATCAGCGCGCTCGTCATGTCCGGCAAAAGCCTGGCCAGCCACTGCATCATCAGCAACTGCACGATGGCGGCCAACAAGAACAGCATCGTGGCCTCCGTCCAGAGCGACTCTATCCTGCGCAACTGCCTCATCACCCAAAATGCGGGCCGCGGGGTCCATATCACCGGCGGCTTCCTCGAGAACTGCACGATCTCCCGCAACTCGATCTACGACGACACGGCCAACGGGCTCTACATGGCCACGGCCACCTCGCGAAACTGCATCGTCTGGAACAACGGCACGGACAACAGCAAGAACCTGACGCGCGTCAGCGGCGCCTTCGAATACGGCGATGTCAACCCCGCCGATCCGGGAGCCGGAAACAAATCCGCGGATCCGCTGTTCCTGACCCCGGCCTCAGGCGATTTCCGGCTCGACCCCGCCTCCCCGTTGATCAACGCCGGAACCAACCTGGCCTGGACTACCAACAGCATTGACCTGGACGGCTCCAACCGCCTCACCGGGGCCGCGGTGGACATGGGCTGCTTCGAAGCGGCCGATACCGCCAGCGGGCTCGCCTGCAATTTCGACGCCCCCGTCACCGACGGCCTGACCAACCTGACCGCCATCTTCACGGCCGAAGCCACCGGCGGCAACACCACCATCGTCAATTACGCCTGGTCCTTCGGCGACGGCGGGTCGGTCTCCGGCGCGGACAAGCGGGTGGTGACCAACACCTATGCGGCGCCCGGCTATTACACGGTCTCCCTGACCATCCAGAACGACGGCGCCCAATCGGCGTCCCGGTCCAAGACCAACTTCATATACGTGGCGCCACTAGTCAGCTACGTTTCCACCAACGGCACGCACGAGGCGCCCTTCCAGACGTGGGTGACCGCCGCCACCAACATCCAGTCCGCCATCAACGGCGGCCGTGTCTCGTCCGATTCCGCCACGCTCATACTTGTCAGCAACGGCGTCTACGCGATCGGAAGCCAGCTCGGCTTGCTGAAGGGCGTCACCGTGCGCAGCGTCAACGGGGCCGGGGAGACAGCCCTAACCCGGACCGGGAGCGCCACCCGACTCGTGTGGGTCAACCATGCCGATGCCACTCTGGACGGCTTCACGGTCACCAACGGCTTCTACACCGGCAATTCCTCCGGCGGCATGCTCCTGAACGCCGGCGCCGTGCGCAACTGCGTATTCACGGGCAACATCGGCAACCGGATGTCGGGCGCCCTGGAAATGACGGGCGGAACGGTCTCCAACTGCCTTTTCATAAGAAATATGGACAACGGCCAGACCCTGGGTTGCGGCGCCGTCGCCATGAGCGGCGGCCTGCTGGCGGGGTGCCTCCTCCTGGAAAACCGCGGCGGCGCGTCGCCCAGCGAAGTCGGGGGCCTGCGGGTCACCGGCGGCGAGGCGCGCAACTGCGTCATCATCAGCAATGTCGCCGCGCTCGCCGACGGCACGATCGGCGGCGCCGCCGTCTCCGGCAGCGGGCTGCTTCGCAACTGCCTGGTGGCCGCCAACCAGGGCAAGGGCGTTTCGGTCGCCGGCGGATCGGTCGTCAACTGCACGATCGTGCGCAATTCGTCCAACGGCGTGGAAATGACCTCGGGCGCCGTCACCAACACCATCATCACGGACAACCTGGGGGGCGACCTCGCGGGCGCCGGAACGGACTACGCCACCAGCTGCTCGCCGGCCCTTTCCGGAAACGGGAACATCAGCCTGCCGCCCCTGTTCGTGGCCGCCGGCAGCGGCTACGGGACCAACGCGGTTCTCGGCGATTACCGTCCCTCGGGAAAGTCGCCCTGCCTCGAGGCGGGGTTCACCTTCGCCTGGGCGCAGGACAGCCTCGACCTCGCGGGCGGCCCCCGCCTGCTAAACCGCGCGCTGGACATCGGGGCCTACGAAACGCTGAAGCCCCCCACCGGCACGATCCTGATGATCCGGTAGATCTTTCAGCAAACCGCGTGAGCCGCGTCCTTGAGGAAGGCGGCGTCCGCCGGCGCCATCCCGGCCGGCACAAAGGTGTTTTCGCGGACATCCCGGGCGAACAGGGTTTCGAACCAGACGCAGCCGCCCAGGAACTCCCCGCTCACGTTGGCGTGATGCGCATCGAGACAGAACACATTCTCCTGCTCGGCATTCTTCCGCCAGACATACCCGACATGCAGCGAGCGCTCCTGCCGGGGGAGGGCTGGCGGCGAAACAAGTGGGGGCTAAACGCCTTTCGGTCTTGGTGAGCGGACTCTTCTCGCCAAAAGCAGGGGGGCCGGGGCGGGACGGGAAGCACTGGTTGACTTTCCCCCTCCAGTCGGTTAATCTATTGGCTGCTGGCGAGCTAATTGTAAGCCTGCGCCGGCGCCCCCCCGAAAGACACCATGCACCGTTCTGACCTGATTCGTAATGTTGCGATTGTAGCGCACGTTGACCACGGCAAAACCACGCTCGTGGACAAGCTGTTCAAACAGAGCGGCATGTTCCGCGACAACCAGGAAGTCGCCGAGCGGCTCATGGACTCCATGGACCTCGAGCGCGAACGGGGCATCACGATCGCCTCCAAGAACGGCTCCTTCCAGTACGGCGACTACACGATCAACATCATCGACACCCCCGGCCACGCTGATTTCGGCGGCCAGGTCGAGCGCGTCCTCCAGATGGCCGACGGCGCGCTGCTCCTCGTGGACGCCCAGGAAGGGCCCATGCCGCAGACTTATTTCGTCCTGAAAAAGGTGCTGGCGCGCAACATCCCCGTGATCGTGGTCCTGAACAAGATCGACAAGCCCGCCGCCCGCATCGACTGGGTGGTCAATCACGTGTTCGATCTGTTCGTGAAGTTGAACGCCGCCAGCGCGGCCCTCGATTTCCACACCATCTTTGCCTCCGCCACGGGCGGCTACGCGTCGAACGACGCCCACAAGCCGGGCACCGACATGCGGCCCATCCTCGATGCGATCATCAAGTACATTCCCAAGCCGGGCGGCGATCCCACCGCCCCGCTCCAGCTGCAGGTAAGCTCCATCGACCATTCTCCGTTCCTGGGCCGCCTGGGCATCGGCAAGATCACCTCGGGCTCCATCAAGACCGGCATGGCCGTGGTGGTGGCCAACATGGCCGGCAAGCTGGTCCCCACGCGCATCACCAAGCTCTACCGCTTCAACTGCAACCAGAAGGTTGAAACCGAGGAGGCCGGGCTGGGCGAAGTGGTGGCCGTGGCCGGGCTGGACACCGTGTCGATCGGCGACACCTACACCGATCCGGAATTCCCCAGACCGGTCGCCTCCATTCCGGTCGACCCGCCCACGCTCTCCATGAATTTCATTCCGAACAATTCGCCCTTCGCCGGGACCGAGGGCACGTTTGTCACCTCGATCCATGTGGCTGACCGGCTGAAGCGGGAAGCGCTCTCCGACGTGGCCCTGCTGGTCGAGCCGCTGCCCGACGGCTCGGGGAACAAGGTGTCCGGCCGCGGCGAACTGCATCTCTCCATCCTGATCGAGAAGATGCGCCGGGAGGGCTACGAGTTCCAGGTGAGCTGCCCCACCGTCATTTTCCATGAAGAGAACGGCCAGACGCTCGAGCCGTACGAAGAGCTGACCGTGGATGTGGCCGAGGAGTACATGGGCACGGTGATCGAGAAGCTCGGGGTCCGCAAGGGCGTCATGCTCGAGATGGAGAAGGAAAACGGCATGGTCCGGCTCAAGTTCCGGATTCCCACGCGCGGCCTGCTCGGGTTCAAGTCCGAGTTCATGTCGGACACCAAGGGCATGGGCGTGCTGACCTACATCTTCCTGGAATACGGGGCCTACGCCGGCGAGCTGCGCAAGCGGCGGAACGGGGTGCTGATTTCCATGGAGACCTGCAGCACGGTCTCCTATGCGCTCTTCAACCTCCAGAAGCGCGGCAAGCTGTTCATGGGGCCGGGCGTGCGGGTCCAAAGGGGCCAGGTAGTGGGCGAGCATTGCCGGGACAACGACCTTGTCGTCAACCCCGCCAAGGGCAAGCAGCTCACCAACATCCGCGCCGCCGGATCGGACGAGAACATCATCCTCACCCCCCCGACCATCATGAGCCTCGAGGACTGCGTCGCCTTCATCAACACCGACGAACTGGTCGAAGTGACGCCCAAGACCATCCGCCTGCGGAAAGATCCCAAGATGTTCCGCTACGACTCGATGCGGTAACACTCTCAATCCTAATCGTAATCTTAATCTTAATCTTAATCAAACACTGACCTGATAGATTAAGATTACGATTAGGATTACGATTACGAGAAGACCCCCATCCTTCTCCTCCCCCGCCGCCGGAATCCCTCCTCCTGGACACGGCGGCCTGCCCTGAGCTTGCCGAAGGGCCCCCCGCCGTTAGCGCCTGACGTCGATCCTGTTCCGGTTATTGACAATGCCGCGGAACGCGCTACCATCCTCACCATATCACTGGGGGTGAATGATGAAGTCGAGTGCAATCCGGTTGTTCCTTGTCCTCCCGCTGGCAATTCTCCTGCAGGCATCCCGCGCGGAGGCCTCAGGCCGAGTCATCGCCTGGGGGATGAACGATAACGGACAATGCGCCGTGCCGTTTGCCGCCTCCAGCGGCGTGTCCGCCGTGGCCGCCGGCTTCTACCACTCGCTGGCCCTGAAGAACGGGGCCGTCCTCGCGTGGGGCCTGCATACGGACGGCCAGTGCGACGTGCCGGAGGACGCCTCCAACGGCGTGAGCGCCATCGCCGCGGGCGAGAGGCATTCGCTGGCCCTGAAAGGCGGCCGCGTCATCGCCTGGGGCAACGGAACAGGCGGAAAATGCACGGTTCCGCCGGACGCCTCCAACGGCGTGAGCGCCATCGTGGCGGGCTACGACTATTCCGCCGCCCTCAAGGATGGCCGCATCATCGTCTGGGGCCCGTTCGGCGCGGTTCCCGCCGTGTTCCAGTCCAACGTGGTCGCCATCGCCGGCGACGCGTACCACCTGCTCGGCGTGCGCCAGGACGGCCGGGTCATCGCGTGCCGTTACAACCCGCAGGGCCAGTGCGACGTGCCGGAGGACGCCTCCAACGGAGTATATGCCGTCGCGACGGGCATGTTCCACTCCCTGGCGCTGAACGGCGGGCGGGTGATCGCCTGGAAATTCAACGGGCAGGGGCAATGCACCGTTCCCGAAGCCGCCTCCAACGGCGTGACCGCCATCGCCGCGGGCTATTACCACTCGCTGGCCCTGAAGGACGGCGCGGTCCTCTCCTGGACCGAAACCGGAACCTACCTGCAGGGCATTGTCCCCGCCGCAGCCACCTCCAACATCACGGCCATCTCGTCCTTCGCGTATCACAACCTGGCCCTGTCGGAAACGCCGTTCTACGGGCTGCAGATCAACTGCGGCGGCAAATTCGTGGATCCCTGGTTCAAGGACCAGGGCTGCACCAACGGCATCAAGGTGCGGACAACCGCGTCCATCAAGCGGAGCGGCGCCTATGATCCGGCCATCTACCAGACCTGCCGCATGGGCCCCCGGCTGACCTACTCCTTCCCGCAGGTCCCGGATGGCGCCTATCGCATCCGGCTCCACTTCGCGGAACCCACCGCCACGCGGGCCGGCGAACGACTCTTCAAACTCAAGGTCGAAGGCGCGACTGCCCTGAAGAAACTCGACGTCTTCGCGCAGACGGGAGGCCGGAACCGGGCTTACCGCCTGTCCTTCGACTTGTCGGTCGCCGACGGCAACGGCCTCCAGATCCAGGCCCTCGGCCTCAACGGCTGCAGCGCCATCCTTAACGCCATCGAGATCATGCCGGTCTACTGACCTTCACCGCGCGGCTTGGCGAACGGTCCCCCGGCGAGGCGGCCAAGGGACTGGCCGCCTTCTTAAACAGGCGTCCAAAGAGGACATGCCGGCTTGACGCTCGGCGCGTGTCCCGCTATCGTGTGAGCATCATGAAACGAGCCAACCAAGCCCTTGCCTTCATCAAGCCCCACGCCGCCCGCAACAAGGCGGCGCTCGACTGCATCGCCTCCACCTTCGCCCGCAACGGCATCCGCACCCTCTACGCCGCCGAACTCACGGGCCCCCAGGTCGCCGCCTCCGGCGCCATCGACCGCCACTACGCCGTCAACGCCAGGGTAGGCACCATCGCCAACGCCGCCGACCTCTTCGTCGGCCCCGAGGCCCGCGCCAAATTCCTCGACCTGTTCAAGCTGTCCTGGGACGACGCCCTCCGCCAGGGCCGCATCCTGAGCGGCCTCTCGGCCCAGAAAAAGCTCGGCCTCACGGGCGAGGCCTTCAACACGCTCTGGGCCAGACAGAAGGCTCAGAAGCTCGCCGGCGGCCTCTATGTCATCCTCCTTCCCGAGCTGGACGCCTTTGTCCTCAACGGCTTCTACCCCTCCATCCGCGACCTCTTCACCGCGCCCGACGCCCTGCTCAAGCTGATGGTCGTGGAGTTCGATCCCGCCACCCTCCCCTGGCGCGCCTTCCGCGGCCAGGTCATCGGCATCACCAACCCCGCGGCCGCGGACCCCCGCTCCATCCGGGGCGCGCTCCACGCCGCCGGCAAGGAAACCGGCCTCGCCGTCACCTACCGTGAAAACATCATCCACGCCAGCGCCTCGCCCTTCGAGGCCATCATCGAAAAAACCCTCTGGTCCCCCGATTTCCCGCTCGACCGCGACCCGCTCTGGCAGGCGCTCAAGCCGGCCGGCGTCCCGCTGGACAAGCTCCTCCGCTGGCGCGACGAGAATCCCGTCGTTCCCAACAACGGCAAGCAGGAGCCGCTGGTCGAGTCGCTGGAAGACCTGGACACCGACGCGGCCGCCGCCCGCCTGCTGGAGCTGATCAAGACCGGCGCCCTATGAAACCCGACACCATCCGCCGCCTTGACCTGTTCGTCGGCAAGCCCCTCTGCGCGGTCCTGACGGCCATGGAAAACCTCCGCCGGCTGTTCCGGCCCCGGGCCCCCTACGCCCCGCCGCGCCGCATCGTTTTCATCAAGCTGATCGAGATGGGCTCCTCCGTCCTGGCCAGCGGCGCGTTCGACGAGGCGATCCGGCTGGTGGGCCGGGACAACATCTTCATCCTGCTCTTCGCGCCCAACCGCCCGATCCTGGACATCCTGCCCCACTTCCCGCCCGCCAACATCCTCACGCTCCGCGACACCTCGCTGCCCGCGTTCGCCGCCGACCTGCTGGGCGCGCTGCGCCGGATCCGGCGCGAGAAGATCGACGGCGCGGTGGACCTGGAGGGCCTGACCCGCTCCTCGGCCATCATCACCTGGCTCACGGGCGCCGCGCACCGTTCCGGTTATCGGAACTTCACGGCCGAGGGCCCCTACCGCGGCCGCCTGTTCACGCACGAGCTGACCTACACCTTCCACCACCACGTCAGCCGCTCGTTCCTGGCCCTCACCCGCGCACTGGCCGTCGCGCCCGGCCAGCTCCCCATGCTCAAGGAGCCCGTGCAGCCGATCCAGCTGCCCGTCTTCCAGCCGACCCCCGCTGAGCGAGAATCCGTGCGGGCCAGGATCCGCGCGCTGGCCGGACGCGATCCGGCGGGCCCGCTGGTCCTGCTCAACCCCAACTGCAGCGACCTGCTGCCCCTGCGCCGCTGGCCGGACGAGTCGTTCATCGAACTGGCGCGGAACGTTCTCGCCGAATGGCCGGAGGCGCTGGTCCTCCTCACCGGCGCGCCCTCCGAACAGGCCGGCGCGGAGGCCCTCGCCGCCCGCATCGACCGGCCCGGCCGCTGCCTCTCCCTGGCCGGCCGCACCACGCTGCGGGAGGTGTTCGCTCTTTACACGCTGGCACAGGTGCTGGTGACGAACGACAGCGGCCCCGGCCACTTCGCCTCCCTGACGCCCATCGGGGAAGTGGTCCTGTTCGGGCCCGAGACGCCACAGCTTTACGGCCCGCTCGGCGAACGTAAAATCGCCCTCTCGGCGGGTCTGGCGTGCAGCCCCTGCGTGAACATGCTGAATCACCGGTTTTCCCCGTGCCGGGATCCCCAGTGCATGAAACGAATCACCCCCGCGACCGTGATGGCCCACGTGCGCGCCCTGATCAACACCCCGAACCCCGAGGCTGTCCCGTGAAAAAATCAATCCTGCCCTTCGCCCTTTCCGCCATGCTGATGCTGGCCGGCCTTGCGGCCCTGACCGCGTCCACCGGTTGCGCCACGATGGGCGAGGCGCCGACGCTGCTCATCGTGGAGGCGTTCGGGCCCAACCAGTTCCGGGTGTATGACGAGGAGTGCGATCTGGCGCATCTGGCGAAGGCGGTCAGGCGGACCGGGGCGGAAAGAACGACCGAGATCCGGCTGCAGTCCAACCCCTCCATGCCCCCCTCGAACCTCGCCAACGCATTCGCCGCCCTGCAGTCGGCCGGCTACCTGAAAGTCATCGTCTCGCATCCCCGCGAGGCGACCATCGAGATCAAGCAGCAGGGGCAGCCGCCGCCGGCCCAGACGGCCCCGGCCAAGCGCCCTCCGCCGAATACCTATAAGCGGAAATAGTGGCGTATGGCGGGCGCACGAATGGTTGTTGCACGAGAATCAAACGGAGGGCGGAGTTCTACGACGCCTCATGCGCCCGCCGGTTACGGATTCCCGAGCATGTCCAGCAGCACGCGGCCGATGTCCGTGTTGTCGATGACCGGCCCGCGCACGGGATCGGTCACCCGCTTGCGCGCGACCAGGCGCTCCGCCCCGACGCCTTTTGCAAAAAGGGGCACAAGCTGGTTCGTGTGGTCTTTCTGCGACCACGTCAGCAGGGGCAGGCGCCCCTTTTCGAAAGGCCCGCTCCCGAGGCGCAGGTAACCCGTCTCGTGATCGGCGGTCACGATGACCAGGTTCTTCTCCCAGCCGCCGTGGGCTTCCACCCAGTCGCAGACCGCCTGGACGGACTCGTTGAACGAAACCATCTCCTCGATCATGCGGCCGGCGTGGTTGTTGTGCGACGCCCAGTCGGCGGCCCCGCCCTCCACCATCAGGAAAAAGCCGGCCGGATGGTCGTCCAGCACGTTCAGCGCGGCGCGGGTCATCTCGGCTAGCGTGGGAACCGACGTTAGCAAGGGATCGCCATACGCGGGCGCGGCGGCGGCGTCCGCGAAATTCGTCTTGCCGTCGCCGTTCCAGTCTTTCGTGGGCGACCGCTCCTGCTGCAGGGTCTTGTAAACCGGGGCCACGCCCAGTACCCGCTCCGGCGCGGGGCCCGACGCCAGGGCCACGAACGCCGCCCGGCTGTCGATAAACGTCCAGAGGCTGGTGGAATTGCGCCCGTCCCGCATGCCCTCCGCCCTCTGGCTCGCGATCCGGCCCCACAGGTCCGCGCCGCCGCCGTAATCGAACGTGCGCGGGGTGCGCGCCGCGCCGTTCGCATCATAGCCCGGGTGCCCGCAGCCCATCAGGACCGTGAGCGGACTCTCCGTCACCATCTGCCGGGCGATGCCCGCGTACTTGTCCCGATCCTGAAGATGCGCGGAAAAGCCGGCCGGCGTGGCATGGCTGAACGGGACGGAGGTGATCAAGCCCGCGAGCCTTCCCCCCGAAACGGCGGTCTCCACGGCGTTGGAAAGCCGCCGGCTCTGCACGTCCACCCCGAGCGAGCGGTTTTCCGTCTTGTTGCCGGTCGCCATCGCCGTGGCGGCGGCCGCGGAATCGGTCGGGAACATCTTGACGTAAGCCGGGTTCGTCGCCGCCGCCTGGGGATCATACCCCCGGCCGCTGGCGGAAAAGGTCGTCACCGCTAATTTAACCGGAAAATCATCGCAGGCCAAGCCATTCGTGCTTCCGGTCAAATACAACGCCGTAGCCGTAAAGTGCTGGTATCCAGCGCCATCCGCAATCATAA
>JBIIYJ010000011.1:0-37651 GCA_044346855.1 Kiritimatiellia bacterium | reverse complement strand
TTGGCGTTCAGGATGCGGCCCACGTCGCACAGGTAGCTGTCCCACTGCCACACGCGCGGGTCGCGGTTCGAGGTCTCGTACATGAACCCGTTGTCGGCATGGCGGTAGAAGTCGAAGAAGTCCAGGCTGTGACCGCCCATCAGGAAGGTATTCCCCCGCAGGGCGTACATATACATCCAGGGCTGCCGGCCTTCCGGGCTGTCGGGCCGCCCCTCCGCCAGCGCCTTGCGCTTGCGGTCGTTGGCGTCGCGGAAGGCGTCGCGCATGGGCGTGAACATCATGGCCGACGCCTCGCAGTTGAAGCGGCGGGACCAGTACGAAAGCTTGTGCCAGCCGCGCGCCGACAGCGCGGGCGTGGGCGAGGGCGGAATGCCCTGCTTCGCCGCCTCCGCCGCCAGGGCTTTCTCCAGTTCCTTCGCGCCCCCCGTCCGCACCTGTTCGTCGCTCAAGTCCACCGCCGCGTCGTCCGCCGTCACCGGCCTGGCCGCTGCCACCGGAGGCGCCCCCTCCTCGACCATCTCGTCCGCGGGGCCGCCCTTCCCTTTCCGCTGCCAATCCATGGCGTTATCGTCGATCTTCGGGGCCGCCTTGGCCGCGGCCTCCGCCGCCTCCCGCATCTCCTGCTCATAGGGCTTCGCGAAGTAGCCATACGTGGATCGGAGCGGCTCCCATTCCTTGGCATCGAAATCATCCGGCTTCAGCCCCTTTTCCTTCAGGTAGGTCCGGAACACGGCGGTGCAATTGGAGCAGACGCCCTGGTGCGCCTTGCCCTCGGCCGTGCCGTCGAAGACGGTCCCGATCTCATCGACCGTGAGGCACCACCAGGTGGAAAACGGAAGCTCGCGGGCCTGCGCCAGCTCCCGGTCGAGGGTCGCCCTGGCCTCGGCGACGCGATTGGACCAGACGGGATGATACGGGCAGCCGACGCCCGGCGCCCAGGGAAGCGGCCTCAGTTTCCCCGAGGTGTGGTCCCGCGGGGCAGGCTCGAACGGATACCCGCCGATATGCCCTTCGTGCATCCGGGTCAGCCCCATGACCTCGGGGCGGCGGGCCTTCACCAGGTCGAGGAAGAAGGAAGGGTTGTTGCGCAGGCCGTTGACGCCCATCTGGCGCAGGATCTGGAACTCGTCGAACATGACGGCCTGGCTGCTGGTGCGGACGCCGTAGCCGTGAGCCGTGCCGTAGCCCCCGCAGTCGGTCTCGATTTCATACAGGTTCGGCAGGGCATCGCCCGCCCAGGGGAGCGCCTTCAGGAAGGCCAACCGCCAGGCGATCAGGCTGGACAACCCCTGCGCCTGGGCCAGGAAGGCGGGGCCCGCCTTGCCACCATCGAGCTGTTTCACCGGCACGATGATCGTGCCCACCGCGCCGGTCGGGCTTTCCTCGGTGAAGGTCTTGAGCGGCTTGCCATCCTGCAGGATCTCGAACTCGAATGTGGCCCGCTTCAGCCCGAGCGGAACGGCTGGATTGCCGGGCTTGCAGCCGGTGGCGTAGACGGTCAGGAAATACAGCCCGCCGGATTGGAACGCGGCGAGCGGGAGCGCGGGCGACCAGACCCCTTTGCGCAGCCAGTGATAATCATAGGTGGCCCCCTCCTGGACCATGACATCCCCGGGCCCTTCGTCCTTCTTCAGCACATCCAGGAGGGGATCCGCCTCCTTTTCATCCGTGAGCGTCAATTCCGGGCGGGCAGTCGCGGACGGCCCTCCGGGCTGGGACGGCTTCACGGCCGTCCACTCGCCGCTGACGGGATCGCCACCGAGCCCCTGCCCGCCCCAGGTCCAGAAAAGGCGGACATACGCCTCGGGCTCCACGGCCGTCAACCGGCCCCGGATGGTCACCTCGGCCGAAGCGGCCACAATGGCGCAGAAATACAGGGCGACCGCCCACTTTGAAACGCGTAAAAACATAGATCCTCCGAGCCTCCTGGCCCATTTTTCGCTGGAATCAGTCGCAACGATATGATTACATCATGTCCGCATTGCGGTTAAAAATCAACTGGAGTTTTTATGTTATATGTGACGGAAGATAGGGCCGGAATCCGGGTGGAAACCGGGTCCTTTGCCATCCGGGTGGACAGCGCCTGCGGCGGCCAGTTGGCCGAGCTCCTGATCAAGGACGATGGCGGCGCCCATCCCCTCTCGCCCGCCCGCCGCCCCGTCTCCGATTTCACCCTCGCCACCGATGCGGGCCGCTTTTCGCTCGCCTCGGTCTCCGCGACCCTCAGCCTGACCCGGCCCGCGCCGGATTACATCCGCATCGCCGCCCAGGCCGTCATCCCGGGCTGTGGCATTCAGGTGACGCAGGAATGGGAGATCCACGAAACGGGCGCCCTCTTCAACACCTTCGCCATCGAACTGCCGGCTGGCAAGGAAGCCGTGCTGCGCGACTGCGCCCTCTCCCTCGCCCTGGCGCCCGGCAACCCCAAGACCGCGCTCTGGAACCATTTCTCCCGCCAGATGGTCTACAAGCGCGATTATTCCTCCATCCATCCCTACACAAAGGCCCGCTCACGCCTGCCCTTCAGCGAGGCGGCCGACGCGCCCGAGCTGTTCCCCGTCGTGGCCATGGACCTGGGCTGGGAAGCCACGCGCTTCGCCTCCAACCACATCGAATTCCTGCTGGAGGACGGCACCGCCTTCGATGACGGCAACCCGGCCAACACCCGCACGCGGGTCTGGAACGACGCCGGCGCCTGGCAGATGGCCTGGCACTTCTGGAGCGGCGCCGCGCTCAAGCTGACCGGTCCGCGCCGCTACCGCAACCGCTGGGGCCTGCTGGTCGGCCGCGCGCGCACGCGCAGCGGGGCCGACGCCGATCCCGCCATGCGCAACAACCTGCTCGGCTGCCGTCTGTGCCACATCAAATACCCCTACGCCCGCGAGGGCGCGGACTGGCCCTGGGCCGTCATGCCCATCAAGCAGATCGCCGAGCAGCCGCCCCAGCTTTTCGAAGGGCTGCCGGGCGTGGAACGGGCCGACGAAGCCGCCCGGGCCGGCGCGGACACCGTGATCCTCCACCAGTTCTGGATGCGCAATCCCGGCACCAACAACGAGCCGCCGGCCGACTACATCCCGTTCGATCCCGCCTGGATGAAGGCCTTCATCGACCGCTGCCACGACCGCGGCATGAAAGTGCTGCCCTACATCCGCGGCACGGAGCAGTGGTGCCAGTTCACCCCGTTCTTCGAGGAGTATTGCCGCAAGGACTGGGACGGCCTGTACGCCGACTGGAACACGCCCTTCTTCATGGGCTACGTCAAGGCCTCCCCGCTCCATCTCTCGCTCCACAGTTATTTCCACTTCACCCGCTCGCTGCGCCAGCGCGTGGGCGGGGCCGGCGCGCTGCTGGGTCACACCAACCACGCCAACATGATCAGCCTGGCCTGCTTCGACGCCTCGCTGAGCGGGGAAACCTCCGTGCGCCATGACGAGCTGCTGGTGAGCCCCGAAATGACCTCCTACTTCGCGGGCGTCGACTTCGCGGGCGGCCACCTGATCAGCGGCAACCTGCCCGATCGCAAGGCCTTCGCCAGCCCCACCGCCATGGCGCTTTGCGCGGCGCTGGGCATGGCCAGCCAGCCCGCGCTCGAACCGGGCAAGGATTTCGGCGCCTGCTCGGCCTACATGAAGCCGCTCTGGGATTCGCTCCGCGCCCTGCCGGGCCGCATCCGCCGACTGCACAATCCCTGCTATGCGCCGACCCGGGCCGTCTCGGCCGCGAACCCCAGCCTGTTCCCGTGCCTGTGGGAGTCGGATTCCAAGGGCGCGCTGCTGGTGGTAACCCGCATCGGGGCGAACGAGAGCGATATGTCCGTCACCGTGAAGCTCAACGAGCTCGACCTTCCCGCGGGCGCCCGCCTCCAGCCGCTCCCCATTGCCGGCACGTTCCAGGGCGGCAAGGTGTCGGGCGGAACGGTGAGCCTCGCCGGCATGGCGACCGGCTCGATCGCGGCGTTCAAGGTGGGGTGAAAAGAAGCCCCTATAAGATCAGGATGGCCGTCCCAATGCGCCGGTCAACGAACACAATAGTGCCGGCCTTGCCGGCTTCGTATCCGGCGCCGCCGTTAACCGAGCAGGTTCCCGTGAATTCACCTGGCACGCGGTAAATGGCGATCCGCCCGCCGCCGCCACCACCGGCGATCGCCACCCGCGCATACCCGCCGTCCGCCACAACCTTTCCCCCGCCCGTTAGCCGGGTGCAATACAGATAAATGCCCCCGCCCGATCCGCCGCCCGAACTCAGGGTCGTTCCGGGAATATTTTCGCCGTTGGCCGTCAGCGTCCCGTCCAGCATCACGTTCCGGGCCGCCACAAGGCGGATCAATCCGCCGCCTCGACCACCGTAATCCGCCGTTGTGCCGGTTCCGGTATTGTAGGAACCCCCACCGCTCCCGCAAT
The DNA here is from genome assembly GCA_044346855.1 of Kiritimatiellia bacterium. GTDB lineage: Bacteria > Verrucomicrobiota > Kiritimatiellia > CAIKKV01 > CAIKKV01 > CAIKKV01. Next base: position 33,251 of record JBIIYJ010000011.1, on the reverse strand, counting down.
CGACCGGCGCATTGGATGATCCATATGTCGGGCCGCCCAAGGCGGACACATTCGCACCCTTGCCGCCCTGCCCGCCGAATCCGGCTCCGCCGCAACGGGCGCTCGCAACGACGCCCTTGCCCGGCCCCCTTTGCGAATGGAACCCGGCGCGGTCGGCCCGAAATCCGGCGTTGGTCGCCACCAGCAGGCTCCCCATCCGGAAGAGAACGGAACCGCCGTCCGTGGGATGGGAAACCGGGTACACCCATGATTTGCTGTTGAGGATCAGGCTCCCTCCGATTGTCGCGAGAGCGCCGTAGTCCACCGGCTGGCTGTTGGTTGCTCCGCCGTATACATAGAGGGACGCCCCATTGGTCATCAACAGGTTGCCGCCCACGTTCAGGACCGGCGGATTGGTCCCGTTGCTATACAGGTGAAAATGATTGCTCGGCGAGGTTGTCGGCAGCGTCGCGTTGCCGCCGATGTCCAACCGGGCATTTGGTCCGATAGACAACTGGTTCGTCACCGTCAGAACAAAGCCATTCGCCGGGAAGCGGATCCAGCAGTTGCTGACGCTCAGCGTGTCCGCCGAAAAAGCCGATAAGCCAGCCAACTGCCCCGTGAAACGCGTAATCGGATCGGCCAGCCAAGTGGCATCAGGCAGGTAAAGCGTGCCGATATCGCCGTTGTCAAGTCCTGTGCCCGCCGCAGCGACCAACGTGGCAGCGGGAAGGGGCAGCAACGCCTGAGAAGCGGTGTTATACCGCAATGCAATCCGCCCGCCGCCCCCGCCGCCGGCCACGACACTCCCGTTCATGCCGTTCGCCCGGATGATCCCGTTGGTCGAGCCGAAGGTGTCGCAGCCCACCTGGATGGAACCGCCCGCCCCCCCGGCGCCGGAACTAACGGCGGACTCCCCATTGGCCGACAGCGTGCCATTGCACAAGACATGAGCAACCGCCTCGATGCGGATCACCCCGCCCCCGCGGCCGCCTTGCTCGGCATCACTGTAACTGCCTCCGCCGCTGCCGGCGTGAACGGGCTGGCCCTCGGATCCATAGGTTTTCCCGCCCCAGGAGTAGATGTATTCCCCCCCGCCGCCGTTTCCGCCATGGCCTCCGCCGCCCGGCCGGATATTCCGTATTCCTTTTTCAGGCCCATTGTCGTAAAAATAGCCGGAGGCTTCGGCGTTCACGAACGCGCCAGCCTCGACGGTCACGGTCTGGGCGCGAAAGAGGGCGGCGCCTCCGTTTTCAGGATGGGAGATCGGCCGGACCACCGTGTTGGTGGCCAGGACCAGGGCGCCCGTCACGCTCACCAGGGCGCCGTAGTCGGGAACAGTGGCGTTGGTGGCGCTTGAAAAGACATAGAAATGCCCTTTTTTCAAATTAAAATCGCCTTTCACATCCAACTTCGAGCGGCCCGGCTGATCGTTAAAAAGGGTTTTCCGGAGATCAATGGCCCGGTACGCCGTACTGCCGATGTCGAGCCGCGCGTTGGTGGCATCGATGGTCAGGTTCCCTTGAACCGTCAGGTCGAAGCCTGAGGCGGGAAACCGGATCCAGGTGTTGCTGATCGTCAGGCTCGCCAGGGACGACCAGTTGGTGGCGGCTCCGGGAATAAGCTGTCCCTGGAAGTTGGACAGGCTGAAAACCTCGACCGCATCCAGAAACCGGGTGTCCGAAAAAAAGAGGGTCCCGATTTCCGCCGAAGGCACATATTTCAAGGTGACCGGAGCCGAGCCGGGGCCGGCCAGGAACGCGAGCTGCGGAAGGGGTTGGTTGCTTTGCGCATCCGTATCGTAGACGATCGCCATGCGGCCGCCGCCGCCTGCTCCGCCACCGTCTTCAATCCCGTTCACGCTCGCGTTCCCGCCGCGGACTTGGATGGAGCCGCTGCCGGCGATCGTGGCACAGGTGATATAAACAGAACCGCCAGAACCGCCTCCCGACCGGGTCCCAAACGCGAAATTGCCCCCGTTTGCCATGATCGTCCCGTTGTTCGTCACGGCGCCCGAGGCCGTGATCAAAATGGCGCCACCGCCGGGCCCGCCCCTCTCCGAGGTATAGGATCCTGCCGCGCCCCCGCTGCCGGGATTGGTCGGCGCGGAAACGATGCCGTTCACGTCGCCGCCGGAGGTTAGCTCATTCCCAAAATAGTTACCCGGACCGCCACGTCCGCCATGCCCGCCTCCTCCGGCGCGGATCGCATTATAGCCGCCGCCCGGACCCAGCCCCCGAGGGTTCCCCCCGTTCACCCCGCCGGCATAGCCCTTGCTGTTGGCGTTGATCGAGCCCCCGCTTTGGACGAACAGCGTCCCGCATTCCAGGTTGACCCGGGCGACGGGTATCCATTGGCCCAGGTTATTGGTCGTGCTCACGAGATTCGTCACATGGGTCACCGCGCCGGCATTGATCACGATGCCGGTGGCGATGAGGCGGGTGGTCCAGTTCGAGAAGGAGAGCGTCCCGCCGTTCAGGGTGAATGACGCCAGTGCTTCCGTCGTGTTGGTCAGGAAAACCGAGCCGCCGGAAATCACGACGGAGGCTCCTCCGGTCGGCACGCCGGCGTCCCATTTCGCGCCGTCGAACCAGTCCCCGGCCGTTCCATCCCACGTGTGAACCTGCGACAAGGCTGGAAACGCCCAAAGGGAAAAACCCAGGACGACTGTACCTATTTTAGAAAACAGAAGCCGGACTGATGGTGTCATGGAACCCCCTCCGAAAACGTCACCCCGCAAATAACGACAGTTAAGTATTATCTTACTTGCCGACCAACCAGGACGCAATTGAAATGATGCTATGAAATGACGTTTTCGGGTCCGACTGATCCGACTGATCCGACTGATCCGACTAATCCGACTGGTCCGACTGGTCCGACTGGTCCGACTGGTCCGACAACCGATCACCGATCACTGATCACTGATCACTCTCTTCCTGACCCCTCTCTTCGCCCCTAGTACGTCAGCTTATCAATCCAGATGACCGGCTTCTCGACCGGCCGCTCACCGATGCCATAGAGCACGTTCGGGGGCATGGCCACGCTGATCTTGGTCAGCTTGACCGGATAATCCACGCCCGCGATGCCCATCCAGCGGAAGCCGGGCTTGGCCGGCTCGGCAGGCGCAGCCGGGGCTTTCAATCCCCGCAGCTCTTTCTTGGTCAGGGTCTTTTTCTTTTCTTCAAATGCCTTAAGCGCTTCGGCATGCGCGGCCCGCTTGGCCGGCATCTCCGCAATGGCCGTCTCGTAGGCCGCCATGTTCGCCTTGAACTTGGCCTCCATCTCGGGCAGTTCAGGCGTGTTCTCGGGCCACCAGTCGGGCGTGGCCGGGTTCATGACGGACTGGTCCGACCCCTCGTACTGGCGGACCAGCGGAATCCGCATCGTCTGCCAGCCGTCAAAGCTGATGAAGCTGTCGCCGCGGTTGTCGCTGGCGTTGCAGGAGCCGACATACTGGTTGCCGCACGAGGTCCAGATGCGCCCCTTCGCGTCCACCAGCTCGAACATCACGCGCCCCCACCCGCCGTTGCCCTTCAGGCGGACGTTGAACGCCTCGGGCCGGCCTTCCAGGACAACCGGCTTGGCCAGCGCGAATTCAACATAGCGCTGGAATAGCTTGCGGCCGTCGGCGTCGGGCTTCAGTTCCACCTTGAGCGCCGTCGCGCCGTCCACCGTCTCGAAGGCCGTTTCGAAATCGCCCTTGAGCCGGGGGAAGTCCCAGTTCCGCTCCAGGATGGGATTCTTCTCCGCCACCGTCTTGAGCTGGGCGGGATCGGCGAAGTCCACGATGACCGCGCCCGTCTGCGCGGGCAATTCCACCGGCTCGCGCGACGCCACGCCCGTCACCTCGGCCCCGGTGATATAGACCGGCGTGTCGGTCAGCAGGACCTCCAGCTTGCCGTCCGCGAACGGGACCGCCAGCGCGTTGCCGTAGACGTCCCGGACCACGGGCGTGCCCGAGGCGACCTGGATCACGGCCTTCTGCGCGCCCCGCACGACCCAGGCCGGAGTGACGCGCCCGCCGTCGGGCCGCTTGAAGGTCACCATATACATCGCGGTGCTGCCCGTCTCCACCACCTTCTCGAAAGCCGCCTGGTCGAGCGCCTGGGTGAGCCAGGCGATCATGGCGAACGAGGGCTTGGGGTTGATCTCGGGATCGCGGAAGCAGTAGCCGCTGGCGCCCCAGTTGCTCCAGTGGTAGTCGTCGCTCGGATCCTTGATGATGCCGGCCGCGGCCAGCTTCGAGAAACCGACGGCCAGGGCCAGGATATGCTCGCGCACCGCGATGACGCCCTGGGCGTGGAAGCTCAGGTTGCCGGGATTGGTGGCGTGGTACAGCGCCTCGGTCGTCCAGAGCGGCTTGTCGTACCCGTATTTCTTGTAAGCCCGCTTCATCATCTCGGCATGGCCGAGAAGGCTGAGCCAGTCGGGCTGCCGCTCGGGCTCCCGCATGAAGCCCGCGCACTCCAGGCCGATCACGTCGAACAGCTCGGCCGGAAAGCCGCGCTTCATGTATTCGATGGCCACGTGGGGATAGTCGTTGATCAGCACGATCCGGGCCTTCGGGTCCACCTTCTTGACCGCCGCGCAGTACTTCTTCACGTTCTCGAACTGCTTGTCCAGCTTCGCCTTTTCATCAGCCGGCATGACGTATTCCTCGCCGCCCAGGAATTCGCTGAACCGGCGGAGCAGCGAGGTGGAGCTGCGGGACTCGTGCAGTACCTTGATGGCGTTGTCGTAGCCGCGCGCCTTGTGGGCCAGGATGGCGGGGGCGTCGTTGGAGGCGAACAGGGCCTCGTCATACCACCCCTCCCCGCGCTGGTAGCTGTTCTTCAGCGACTGGATGGTCATGCGGAAACCGTACTCGTCGAAAAGCATCTTGTAGAATTCGGGACCGGCCTCCTCGTCCCCCGCGAGCGCGCTCGGGTTGCCGCCATAGGTCCAGCGCCAGCCGCCCTTCTTCATGAGCGAGGCCAGTTTCTGGGCCTGGTCGGGCTTGTAGAACACGCTGTGCGGCCGCCAGAATTCCCACACGCCGAAGGGCGACTCGTCGAAGGCCTTGCGGGTGTCCGGAGCCAGAACGGCAAACGTGGTGTCGCGCCGCTGGAGCGCCGTCCCGGCCGTCTTCACGGACAGGCTGCAGGCGTACCAGCCGCGCAGCTTGGGGGGGGGCTGCACGTTCAGGGTCAGCGTGCGGACCTCGCCCGGCTTCAGGCTCGCCTTCTCCGTCACCGCCCAGGCTACGCGGCCGGGGATCGACTCCTCAACCGTGCCCGGGCCCTCGCAGTCAGCCGCGACCACGCCTTCGACCACGCGGTCGGTGCGGTTGGACAGGGTCACCTGGAACACGGGCTTCTGCGGCTCGTTGAACACGTTGCCGGCCTCGGTGGAGTCGTGGGTCATGACCAGGGGCGATTTTTCCAGGACGGCGCCCAGCACGACCACGCCGCTCGGGTGGCCCAGGGGCATTTCGCCGAACTCGTTGGGGTCGGGCAGGTTCACGCGCGGCCGCATATCGCGGGTGAACTCCAGGTCGCGGATGCCTTCGCGCATGTTGCCCGAGCCGTCGAGGGGCACCCGGATGACGGAGAGCAGGCCCTGGCCGCCCTTGGCCAGCGCGACCGGCAGCTGCGCCACGACGTTCGGCGCCTCGCTCTTCCCCTCCAGGCCGGGAACCTGCACCACCTCGTCATGCAGCACACCCGACATGCCGCCGAACACGCCGATGCGCACCGTCATGCGGGGCACGGCATCGCCTTTCTGGCGCGAGAAGGCCAGGAGGTAGAGCGCCTGGTACTGGTCCGAGGGAATCTTCATGACCAGCCGGTTGGAGGAATTGGCCCACTTCCCGTCGAGGTACGACTTGACGCGGGCGATCTCCTTCAGCCCGGACATGGAGATGGAAACGTCCATGAAGTTGGTGCCGAGCGTGAAATCGACCCCGGCTGCGGAGACGGTCTGCCCCGGGCTGAAGGCGCCGGGCGCAAACCATTCGGCGGAGGCCAGGGGCTTGCTTCCCAGCGACTGGTCGAGCGACAGGGGAGCCCGCAAGGAGGGAGCCGAGGCCGGCGGAGCGGTCTGCGCAAGAGCGGCGGTTGTCAGAACGGAAAGGGCAAGGCACAACGAGATCGTTTTCATCCATCGGCTCCTTTGCAGTACAATCGTTATGAATATAGAGGCCAACCTTCGCTTCTGTCAAGCCTATGAGGAAACGACATGTCTCTTACCGTTCCACGGTCAATCGGTAGAACCGCATGCCGGCCGCCTCGGCGTCGATATGCGTGTTGAATGGAGGCGTGGCTTCGATATTCGACTTGTACATCAGGAATCCTTCGCCCAGGTCGGTGCACCGGTACAGGGTATACCGCTGGCCCCAGAAGCTGTTCCAGGACAGCTTCATGCCCTCCGGCGTGACCTCGATCGACAGGTAAATGGGATTCAGGTCGTAGACGGCCGCCAGCTGGTTGTCGCCCTCGCTCCACTCGCGAACCGCGTCGAGGCTGTCCACATACGCGCGCAAGTGGTGGACGCCCGCCTCGGCGGAGGCCCTGAGCCCCGTGAACACCAGGGTCCGCGCTTCGCCGGGATTCAACACGCCCACCGCCTTGGACGCCTGGCCCGGCTCGCCGGGCGCGACATACGCGGGCTTCGACACATACAGGGACAGCCGGCCCGCATCCGCCGCGAGCTCGCCCCGGTTCTCCACCGTCACCTGCGCGGAAAACACCTCGCCGGTCAGCCCCGGCTGCTCCAGGAATTCAACGGCGGTGACCGCGAAATCGGCCCGCTGCCAGGCCGTGGTCGGGTCGTCCCCGCCCTCGGCCGAGGGGGCTCCGATCCGGATAGCCGCATCGTCCTCGTCGGCCGCGTCCGCATACCCGTTCCACCGCGTGCCGTCGTCGCGCACGGGCCGCCCCGTCACGCTGGCATGCAGGACCAGGTCCTCCGTCACGGAGGGCAGGAACGCGGTCAGGGTGACGCCGGCGCCGGGCGCCAGCCGCTCCCCGATCACGCCGATCTCGCCCAGCAGGTCGTCCGTCACGCGGACGCGTTCGAGCCAGGTGTTGCCGGTGTTGGTCACCCGGTAGGAGACCGTCACGCCGGAGCCGCCCAGGACCGTCAGCACGGCGCCATTCGCCGCATCGCCCGCCGTGAGCGCCAGGCGAACGGAGGGACTGGCCTCCGCCTCGTTGCAGATGTAGCCGCGGAACGGGAAATGGTGGAACTCGAAACCGGTCGAGGTCTGCACGTTCCCGCCAAAGACGCCGAACCCTTCAAAGGCGCCGCCGCTGAACCGGCCGGAGGCCCGGGGCGCCAGCACCGCGCCCTCGTGCGTATAGCCCGCCGTCACGATCTCGAGGGCGTCCACGTAATTGAACAGGATGCGGTCGTTCGTGATGCCCGTCAGCCGGATCGCGCCGTTCGAGAGGTTGATGTTGGTCCCGCGGATGTTGAACACCACCGTGCTCTGCGGAGGCGCCTCGATGAACGTGTCCGTCCACGTCCCGTTCCAGTCCGAGGCGTCCACATTGAACACGTTCAGGGCCTGGTCGTTGCCGGTGAAGTGGATCGTGTAATCCGTCCGGTCGAGCTCGATCTCGACGACGCCCCGGTTGTCCATGGACCCGATCATGTCGCTGGCCAGCGTCAACTGGCCGTGCAGCAGCCCGAACGTGTAGCCGCTGCCGTCGTCCGGCACGTTGCCGGCGTCGTCGAACGTCACCGGCGTGACGCGGCGGACCGAATTGTGGGTGTCCGGACTGTACCGGGTCCCCCCGTAAACGATGTTGCCGTTCACATCCCACGCGCCGTAATGGAGGTCGCCCCCCACGATCAGCATGTCCGCGGAGCCGTTCAGCGGCGGGATGGCCTCGCCCACGCTGGCGATGCCGACGCTGTAGCCGGCGGTGAACACGGCCGTTCCGGCGACCGCCAGGCGGCCTTCCGTATCGCCGCCGCCCGCGGTGAAGTCGCCGAAGATCAGGGCGTTGAAATTCTCGCCGACCGTCATCCGGTCGCAGAACCCGGGCGGCAGCCCGCCGTAGACGCCGGCGTCCCAGGTCAGGTCATGCTGGTCGGAACCCAGGGTGATCAGGGGCGTGAGGCCGGTGGACGCGTCCGCGTCGCTGTCGGCCGCGGCGCTCCCCTGCCCCGTGACCGTGAAGTGCCAGGCCGGGGTCGGCAGCGCGAACCGCACGCGGTAGGCGCCCGGGGCCAGGTGCGAAAACAGGTACTTTCCGTCCGAGTCCGTGGCGGTCAGCCCCGCCTCCGCGCCCTCGCCGTCCAGCAGCGTCACCACCACCCCGATCAGGCCCGGCTCGCCCCCGTCCTGGAGGCCGTTCCGGTTCGCGTCAACCCAGACCCGGTCGCCGATGGAGCCGTCGAGCGGGGTCACGCGCACCTCCGCCGGATCGCTCGCGCTGACGTCCGGAAGGCCGGGAAGCTCGTCGCCGGCCGCCCCGGCGGGCGTGGCCAGGACGGTCCCGATATTCGTGGTGTCCACGGACACCGTGGCCGACTTCGTCAGCACCGCCGTCCCGCCCGGCTCCAGGAGCCCGGAAATCACGCCGACCAGCCCGAGCCTGTCATCGGTCACGGCGGCGTCCCGCAGCCAGGTGTTGCCCGTGTTGCGGACCTCGTAGCGGTAGGTGACGGAGCCCGGCCCCGCGATCGTGTAAACCTCGCCGTCCGGCGCCGTTCCCGCCGTCTTGACGATCGCCACGCCCGGCGCCGGCTGCCACAGGCCCGCGTCCACCGTCAGGTTCGTCTCGCCCGCCGCCAATTCATACGTGGAGGTCAGCCCGTCCGGAAACAGCGCATCGCTGTCCTCCGACTCGTCGCCCTCGCCATCGGGACTGAGCGCGTACCCCGCCGGAACCTCGAACCGCACCCGGTAGCGGCCCGCCGCCAGGTCGTCAAACCGGTACCACCCGCCGGCGCCCGTCAGCGCCTCCACGCCGAGCGACCCGCCCAGCTCATCCAGCAGCTGCACCGCCACGCCGGCAATCCCGGTTTCCCCGGCATCCTGCAGGCCGTCCGCGTCGGCATCGAGCCACACCCGGTCGCCCAGCGCCCCCAGGGGCAGCACCCGGACCTCCGCCGGATCGTCGTCCGTCACCTCCGCCAGGCCCGGGATCGCCCCGCCCTGGGGCGTGGCCGGCGTGCCGGTCACCGTTCCGATATTGACCACATCGGCGGAAACGGCCGCGGTCGCCTCCAAAACGGCCTCCGCCCCGGGCGCCAGCAGACCCGGCACGGTCCCGACCGCCCCGAGCTTGTCGTCCGTCACGGCCAGGCTCGCCAGCCACGTGTTGCCGGTGTTGACCACCCGGAAGAAATAGGTCACGGAGCCCGCGCCGTTGATGGCGTAAACCTCGCCGTCGGGCGCCGTCCCGGCGGTCTTGACAAGCAGCACGCCCGGCTGCGGCAGCCACAGCCCCGCATCCACCGTCAGGTTCGTCTCGCCCGCCGCCAGCGCCACCGGCGCCGTCAGGCCCGCGGCATCGGCGTCGCCGTCCTTCGCCGCGTCCCCGCCCTGCCCCGCCGCCGAAAAGACATGCCCCGCGGGCGCCTCGAACCCCACGCGGTAGACGCCCGCCGTCAGGTCGGGGAACCGGTACCAGCCGTTCAGGTCGGTGGCCGCCGAATCGACCTCCACGCCGGCCGCCAGCAGCCGGACCGTCACCCCGGCCACCCCCGCCTCGCCCTCATCCTGGAGCCCGTTCGCGTTCCCGTCCAGCCACACCCGGTCGCCCAGGCCGGAGAGCGGCCGCACGGTCACGACCGCCGGATCGGTTGCCGTCACCGGCTCGCCGCCCGGCAGCGGCCCGCCCGAGGACGTCGAGGGCTCGGCGACAACCGTCCCGATATTGGTTACAGCCGCGCCCACGACCGCCGTGGCCGTCAGCGTCAGCGAATCCCCCGGCGCCAGCGGCCCCGCCGCCGTGCCGATCGCGCCGAGCTTGTCGTCCGTCACGACGAGATTCTTCAGCCACGTGTTGCCGGTGTTGCGCACCGTGAAGGCATAGGTGACGGAGCCGCCGCCGAACAGCGTGAGGGCCGTCCCGTCGGGGGCGCTGCCGGCCGTCTTCACCAGCCCGACCGCCGGCGCCGGCAGCCAGACGCCCGCGTCCACCGTCAAATTCGTTTCGCCCGCGGCCAGCGCGACCGGCGCCGTCGCCCCCGCCGCGTCCGCGTCGCTGTCCGCCGCGTCGTCGCCGCCCTGGTCGGCCGGGCTCGCCAGCAGGCCGGCCGGAAGGCTGAAGCGGACCGCATACACGCCCGGCGCAAGGTCCGCGAAGCGGTAGAACCCGGCCACGTCCGTCACCGCCGGCAGGGCCGCCTCATCCCCCGCGCCGTCCACAAGCCGCACCGTCACGCCCGCCACCCCGGCCTCGCCCGCATCCTGGAGTCCGTCCGCGTCCGCATCCAGCCATACCCGGTCGCCGAGCGTCGCGGTCGGCTCCAGCACCACCACGGCGTCGTCCTCATCCGTCACCGGGTCCTGGCCCGGAATGGGCTCGCCCGCGGGGGTGGCCGGCGTGGCGGTCACCGTTCCCACATTCGTCACGGTGGCGGAGACCGGGACGGACACGGTCAGGTTGGTCGCGCTCAGGGGCGCCAGCAGGGCGACCGTCCCGATCACGCCAAGCTTGTCATCCGTCAGGACCAGGTTCTTCAGCCAGGTGTTGCCGGTGTTCTGGATCGCGTAGGCATAGGTCACGAGCCCCGGCGCCCGGATCGTGTGGACGGCGCCGTCGGCCGCCCCGCCCGCCGTCTTCACAAGATTGATGTCCGGCGCGGGCGCCTCGTCCATTTGGTTGCGCACGGTGTGGACGTGGGTGCCGCCCCCGCTCACGAACGTGCCGAGCCCCGCCACGCAGGTCCAGCCGAAGGGCAGGCTGCTTTCCGTCACCGTGAAGCTGCTCCCGCCCGGAACCATCAGCGCCTGGGCGACGAACGTGCCGTACCCGCTCCCGTCGCCGCTGAAATTGCTGCCCGACTTGATCCACACGCCGACGATGGCCTTGCCGGCGTTCGCCCCCGTGCCCGCGAAGGTGCGGGTGTAGCCGCTGAGGCCGTCGAACTTCTGCTGGCTCCCGTCGGCGAACTTCAGCACCACGTTCGACAGGTCCTTGGTCGATGTCGCCGTCACGCGGCGAGTCAGGTTGTTGAAGCTGGCACTGACCTCGGCCGGCCAGGTGGAACCCGCCCCCTCGGGCGCCTGCACCGCGGAGGTGATGACCGGGTTGGCCGTGTCGCCCGCCGGGTAGACGATCGTCAGCCACGCGCGGGGCCCCTCGACCCGGATCGTGACGGTCGTCGAGAGGTTCGGAACCGGCGCCAGGGGGTTCCCCTCGTCATCGACCCACTCCTTGACGATCACGACCCGCTCGTGCGTCTGCGGGCTCACCAGCAGCACCACCGCGGGATCCGTGTCCGTCACGGGCGCGACCCCGGGGAGGGCCGTTCCGGTCGGGAGCGCCGCGGTCCCTGAAACCGTTCCGAGGTTGGTGACGCTGGCGGCGACCGCCGCGGACGCCGCCAGGACGGCCGACTGCCCGGGCGCGAGCAGCCCGGCCACGGTTCCGACCGCGCCGAGCTTGTCGTCCGTCACGGTCACGGACTGAAGCCAGGTGTTGCCGGTGTTCAGGATCGTGTAAGTGTAGGTCACGGACTCCGCCAGCTGGATGGCGTAGTCGGTCCCGTCCGGGGCCGAGCCGGCTGTCTTCACCAGGCTGACCGCGGGGGCGGGCTGCCACAGCCCGGCGTCGAGCGTGAGGTTGGTGGTTCCGGGCGCCAGCACGACCGGGGCCGTCCGGCCGGTGACCGGGTCGGCGTCGCTGTCCGCGGCGTTGTCGCTTCCCTGGTCGGGCGAGGTCAGGGCGTAGCCAGACGGCGCGATCACCTGGATCGCATAGGAGCCCGAAACCAGGCCGGAAAAACGATACAGGCCCGAAGCGTCCGTCGCGGTTTCGCGGCCCGCCGAGTTGCCGAACCCGTCGAGAAGACGGACCGTCACCCCCGTCACGCCGGCTTCACCCGCGTCCTGGAGCCCGTTCACGTTCGCGTCGGCCCAGACCCGGTCGCCCAGGGCCGCCAGGGGCAGCACGCGCACCACGGCCTGGTCGCAGGAGGTCACCGAACCCTGGCCGGGAATGAGGCCGCCCGCGGAAAGACAGGGCGTGGCGGTCACGGTGGCAATGTTCGTCACGCCCGCCGGCACGGTCACCGTCGCGGTCAGGACGGTCGAGGCGCCGGGCGCCAGCGGTCCCGCCACGGTCCCGATGGCGCCGAGCTTGTTGTCCGTCACAGCCAGGTTTTTCAGCCAGGTGTTGCCGGTGTTCTGGACGGCGAAGGCGTAGGTGACGGAGCCGGGGCCGTTGAGCGTGAGGATTTCGCCGTCGGGCGCGGAGCCGGCGGTCTTGACCAGGCGGACGGCGGGCTGGGGCCTCCAGAGGCCGGCATCGACCGTCCGGTTCGTCACGCCCGCGGCCAGCGTCACGGGCGCGGTCTTGCCGGTCGAGGCGTCGAAATCGCTGTCCCTGGCCTCGTCCCCGCCCTGGTCGGGGAGGCTGAACACGTAGGAGGCCGGGGCGACCGCCTGGGCCGCGTACGTGCCGGCCAGCAGGTTGGTGAAGAGGTAGAAGCCGGAGGCGTCGGTGGCCGTTTCCGGCCCCAGCGCGGCACCATCGCCGTCGAGGAGGCGGACCGTCACGCCGGCCAGGCCGGCTTCGTCCGCATCCTGGAGGCCGTTGGCGTTCGCGTCGAGCCAGACCCGGTCGCCCAGCCCCGAGCGGGCCCGGGGCATGCGGTTCTGGACCGTGCGGAATTCGCTGCCGCCATGGGCCGTGAAGGAGCCCAGGCCGATGACGGACCAGTCGTCCGGCAGTCCTGTTTCCGTTACCGTATAGGTTTTCCCGGCGGCAATCATCAGGCCCGTCCCCACGAACGTGCCGTAGCCGGGTCCGTCGCCGCTGGAGTTGGTTCCCGATTTGATCCAGATGCCGATGATCGTCTTGCCGGACGCGGAGCCCGTTCCCGAAAAGGTTTTGGAATAGCCGCTCAGCCCCTCGAATTTCTGCACCGTGCAATCCGAGAAGAGCAGCACCACGTTGGAGAGCGCCTTGGTCGAATTGGCCGTCACGCTGCGGGCGTTGTTGAACGTGGCGCTCACCTCCGAGGGCCATGCGGAGCCGGCGCCGTCCGGCCGCAGCACCGCCGAGGTGATGAGGGGGCTGGCCGTGCTGCCGGAGGGGTAGATGATTTTCAGCCAGCTCTTGGTGCTGGTGGCCCGGACGGTGATGGTCGTGGCCAGGTTGGGCGGCACGGCCAGCTTGACCCCGGCGCCATCGTACCATTCCTTCACGATGGCTACCGAATCGTGGCTATAACCGCACGCGTCGACCGGATCGCACGCGGGGGTCGCCACGGGGGCGTCGACCCCGGCAGCCTAAGCTGAAACGGGAACGATCCAGAAAGCCGTCGCAAGCACGGCGGATACCAACGCGGTCATGAATCTGGCGCTCATCAATCGCCCTCCTGAAAGTGCATGAGAAAAACTGCTGACAGTGTATACGAAATAAGGAAAAACGCACGTATTCTTTTACTAAAAAACCGCCCTTTCCAAGGAAATCCGCAGGAGAATCGCTTGACATCAATTATATCTAATAATATGCTGCGCATATAAAAGAATAAATAATGAAATCACTAAATATATCCGTTGAGCGGACCTCGGCGATTTACCGCCAGATCGAGAGGGATTTGAGGGCGCGCATCGAAAGCGGTTCCCTGGCCGCCGGAACGCCGCTTCCGCCCGCGGCGGAGATCGCGCGCCAGGCGGGAGTCCATGTCCTGACGGTTCAGAAGGCGCTCCGGAAGCTCAAGCAGGACGGGCTGATCGACCGGACGCCGCGCATCGGCTCCTTCGTCCGGGGGCCGGCCCAGGCGCCCGCCATCGCGCTGCTGTTCGGGCCCTCCCTCTCCGACGAGCACACCCACTTCTACCGCGCGCTCATGCGGACGCTGCAGGCCGATTCGGCCGGCCACTGGCTCCCCCGCGTTTACGACGGGCTCCAGTTCGGCGGCCAGGGTCAGACGCCGGACCCCCACAACGCCTTTCCCGCGCTCCAAAAGGATTCCGAGCGGATCGCCTTCAAGGGCGCCATCGTCTCCGGCATCCACAGCCGCTCCTGGGAGAGAATCCCCTCCCTGGCCCCCCTCCCCGTAGCCTGGCTGGGCCGGACGGACGACGGCGCCGACCTGGGGTTCGACTTCGCCCACTTTACCCAAACCGCATTAAGCTGGTTCGCGGAACGGCAGCGCCGGCGGGTGGTCTATTTCCGCACCTTCGGCAACCTGGCCTGGGCCCGGCCCGATCTGGAAGCCTTCCATGCCGCCACGGCGCGGCACGGCTTCGAGCATGCCGCCGTCCACGACCTCGATGCGCTCTACCAGATGACTTACCGCGAGCAGGAGGCCTTCAGGCAGATCGCCGCCGTCATCCGCAACTGGGACCGGGACGGCTGGCCGGACGCCGTGCTGGTGTCGGACGACGTCGTGATGCGCGCCGTGGCCCTCGCCCTGCTGAAAGCCCCCCGCCGCAGCGAAGCCCCGCCTCTCCTGCTGACGCTGGCGAACGAGGCGGTCCGGCTGCACTATGGCCTCCCGACCGCGCGCTACGTGATCCCGACCGCCTATTGCGCCCGCCGGTTGCGGGAGATCCTGGACAGCAGGATGGGAGGGCGGAATCCTCCCGGCCTCCCGGAAAGGGTCCGGGGAACCATCGCCGAAACGGAATGAACCGATCCGAGGAGGAATTGTGAAACGTCAGCATCTGCTCCGCTGCAGCCTCTCGCTCGCGTGCGCGCTGCTCCTGGCCCCGCTTTCGGGGGCCGACACAACCGCCTGGAACGGGACTGGCCTCTGGGACGAGACAGCCCGCTGGTCGGCGGGCGTGCCGCAGGACGGCTGGGACGCCGTGCTGGCCTCGGGCACCTGCCTGCTCGCCTCCTCCTCCCGCGACCTCGCCTCGCTTGAGATCAATGGCGGCGCCCTGCTGGTCTTTTCCAATTGGGAAACGCGGCTGACCGCCACGAACATCGCCGTCAACGCCGGCAAAATCACCTGCGCGGGGCCGTTCAACTCTTACACCAATGCCGTCTGGCCCGTCCTGGATCCGTCCAACCGGGTGGCGATCTCCTGCTCGAACCTGACCCTGGCTGGCGGGGCCTCGATCGATGTCAGCGCGAAAGGCTACCGGGGTGGCATCTATGTGGCCGCCAACACAGCGCCCTATTACCTGCCCGTGGCCACCTACTTCGACGGCCACGGCCCGGGCGGAGGTGGGCGAATGGTCGGCGGCTCGCATGGCGCGCTCGGCGGCTACGGCTTGACGACGCTGCCCAAGGCGCCATACGGCAATGCCCAGTTCCCCCTGTCCCCCGGCAGCGGAGGCGGCTGCGATTATTACGGAAGCCCCGGCGTCTCGCCGGGCCACGGGGGCGGCGTCGTCGACATCACGGCCTCGGGCGTCGTCACCATCGACGGCGCGATCCTGGCCGACGGCGTCGGCAACGTCGGCGGCCGCCACGGCGCCGGCGCCGGCGGCAGCATCCGGCTGGCCTGCGCCCGGCTCGCGGGCGCGGGCGCCGTCGTCTCGGTCGAAGGAGGCAACACGGTCCTGACGGGAGGCGGAGGCTCGCAGGGCGGCTCCGGAAGCGGCGGCCGCATTTCCGTGACCTACGATCCCGCCCTCCAGGCCGCCTCGCCCGTTCCCGCCGTGACCTTTTCGGCCCGCAGCCGGTGGTCGGT
Organism: Kiritimatiellia bacterium; assembly: GCA_044346855.1. Classification (GTDB taxonomy): domain Bacteria; phylum Verrucomicrobiota; class Kiritimatiellia; order CAIKKV01; family CAIKKV01; genus CAIKKV01. The sequence goes on along the minus strand of JBIIYJ010000011.1, from coordinate 17,459 downwards.
CTACGGCGTCTATCCGGCCCAGCATAACGGCCACCTCGGCTCGCTCTGGATCCCCGACGACCGCCTGTTCGCCTTCACCCACAGCGGCGTCTGGCTCGCCGCCGCGCCGGCCTTCAGTTCGATCACCCTGGACTCGCTCACGCTCGCAACCAGCAACAACTGGCTCCGCATTCCACGCGATCCGTTCTCCCTCACCGTATCCAACGCGCTGGTCCTCGCCAACGGCGCGCGGCTGGACCTGTCCAACGCCACCCTCTCCTGCGGGTCCCTGCTTCTCTCCAATTCGGCCGTTTTAACCTTGGACCGGTCCCTTTCCTCGGGGCCGTCCCTGTCCATCGCCGGCGCCTGCCTGCTCACCAACACGTCGTTCCTGGCCCTCGCGTCGGGTCCAACCAACACCCTTCCCTTCGGAACGGAGGTGACGGCGCACTCGCTCACGCTGGGCAACGGCTCGTGGATCCTTCCGTCTTCCCATCCCTCCAACGGAGGCTCCGTCCTGTTCAAGGTCGGAACTCTGGCAGTTGCCTCCAACTGCGGCTTCAATGCCGACGCGCGGGGCTTTTCTCCAAACGCCGGGCGGGGCTACGGCCCCGGGGGCGGAACGCTGCGGGTGACCAGCAAAAGCGGCGCCGGCTACGGCGGCCGGGGGGGCGACGGCACAACCCACAGCACGACGGGAGGCCTGACCTACGGCAACTCCAACGCGCCCGTGGAGGCCGGCAGCGCGGCGGCCGACAACACGGTGAACGAGGGCGGGGCCGGCGGCGGATTGATCTGGATCGAAGCCGCCGGGGATGCGAAGATAAACGGAACCATGACCGCAAACGGCCAGAACGCCAGGTCAAGCTACTACGCCGGCGGTTCGGGCGGCGGCATTTTCCTCCGCAGCCGGCGGTTCGGAGGGTCGGGCCGCCTGTCAGCCAAGGGCGGCGCCGGGGGCGCGAACGCGACGCAGGGTGGCGGGGGCGGCGGAGGCGGACGGATCGCCGTCATGCGCGCCATCGACCTCGGCACCGCCCTCTCGACCGATGTCGCGGGCGGCGCCACAACGGCCGCTTTCCCGGGCGAGGCCGGCACCGTCGCCTGGCCCGCGCCGCCCCCGACCGGCTCAGTCATGATCATACGCTAATGAAAGGGTCCCCATGCACCTGTACCGGAGTTCAGTCGCCATGAGCGCAATCGCCCTGGCCGCCGCCGCCGTCTGGGCCGATGATCTCACCCCCGTCAAACGCCTCCCGGCGCCCGACCACCCGCCCGTCACGCTGGCCGACAAGGGCCAGCCGGCCGCCGTCATCGTCGCCCCCGCCAAGCCCGGCCCCCTCCTGCGCGCCGCCCTCCAGGACCTCCAGCTGCACCTGGAGAAGATCACCGGCGCCAAGCTTGCGATCGCCACCAACCCCGCGGCCGGCCTCGCGGCTCTCGTGATCACGGTCAGCCCCGACGACCGGTCGCTCTTCCCCGCCCCGCCGCCCCCCGAGGGCCTGGCCGTCAAAACCGGGCCCGGCCGCGTCACGCTGGCCGGGGCCGACGAGTCCGGCGCGGCCTGGGCGGTCTACGACTTCCTGGAGCGAGCCGTCGGCGTTCGCTGGTACTGGCCCGAGGAACAGAAGACGAACGTGTGGACCGGCACATTCCTGCCCGCCACGCCCACGCTGGCCGTGGCCCCGGCCCACTGGACCGACGCCCCCTTCTTCCCCAAGCGCGAGATCTGGCCCTCCGGGGGCCCCCGCGTGGGCAAGGCCGACGTCGGCGCCCTCCACCGCCGCCTCCGGGCCAACGACAACTGGCCCGTCAAGCTGATCGTCCACGCTCCGCACGGCTGGGACAAATTCTACAAGGACACGCGGCCGGAAATCTTCCAGCTGCGCGGCGACGGCCAGCGCGACTTCTCGATGCTCTGCTACGGCAATCCCGCCACGCTGAAAACCTACCTGGAGCAGATCGAAAGCCAGCTCGCCGCCACCGGGACCCTGGACCGCGGGGTCGCCATCCTGAACGGGAAGGCGGTGACCGTCTCGCCCGCCGACATCCCCGTGAGCTGCAACTGCAAGGACTGCCAGGCGCTGTGGAACCCGCAGGGCGGGCAGTACGGGACCGCCTCGCGCATCCTCGGCTCGTTCGTGGCGACGCTCGGCCGGGAGGTCAAGTCGCGCTGGCCCGACCTGACGGTGATCTTCCTGCCCTACAAGAACTACACCTACGCCCCGGACGGCATCCCCTTCCCCGACAACGTGGAAATCCAGATCTGCGGCATGCCGGGCCTGGCCCTGTACAAGGAGCCCTCCGTGAACGCGTCGGAGCAGGCCAACATCGACGCCTGGCGCCGCCTGACCGGCCGCCGCATCCAGAACTGGCACTACAGCTGCTGGCCCGAGGACCGCTCGCAGGCCGCGTACCTGTTTCCGAAAACCATCTCGGCCCACTACCGCGCCAACCGGGACAAGACCGTCGGCAGTTTCATCAACGGCGAGCGGAACCACTGGCCGCGCCAGCATGTCAGCCTCTACGTGTGGATGAAAACGCTGTGGAATCCGGATTTCGACGCCGAGGCCGCCATCGACGCCTTCGTCGGCAATATGTACGGCCCCGCCGCCAAGGCCATGCGCGCCCTCGTGGGCATGCAGATCGGGGGCTGGGAGGACAGCCGCTGGCCGAACGGCGGCTTCTCGCCCAAGTCCATCTATGAGATCAGCTTCCCCCGGGCCGACGTGCAGGCCATGGAAAAACTCCTGGCCGACGCCTTCGCCGCGGCCAAGGACGACCCCCTGGTCACGCGCCGCCTGGACTACGTCGCCGGCCCGCTCCGGGAATTTTTCAAGCAGTCGGCGGAGCACGCCAGCGGGGAGGGCCTGAAAACCCTGACCCTGCTCCAGGCGGCCGACGATCCCGCGATCGACGGCAAGCTGGACGACAAGGCCTGGGAGGGGACCGAGCCTCTTCCCTTCGTGATGGCCACGAACAAGGAAAAGCCCCAGCCCGAGTTCCCCACCACCGTACAGGCCGTCTGGACCCGGCGCGGGGTCACCTTCGGCTTCCGCATGACCGAGCCGGAAATCGGAAAGCTGATGAAGGATATCGGTCGCGAAACACGCGACGCCTCCCTGATCTGGTGGAACGACAATGTGGAGCTGTTCCTCGACGTGATGGGCGACCAAACCGACTATTACCAGATCATCGTCAACGCGAACGGATCGATCGCCGACTTCCACGGCAAGGACGCCTCCTGGAACGGCGAGGGCATCAAGGCCGCGGCTTTCATCGGAGCGGACTTCTGGAGCCTCGAGGTCTACGTCCCCTACTCCGCCTTCCCCGCCGTCAAGGGGCCGGCCACCGGCATCGCCTGGTATGGGAATTTCACTCGCCACCGCGTCACCGACAAGAGCAAGCGGGAATACCAGCGGTTCAACACGCGCTACGCCGGCGTCAGCAACGACCAGAACGCCTTCGGCCGCATGCCGTTCGTCGAGCGCTGAGGGCACGCGGCCTACAACAATCGCAAGGGCGGGCCAGATTATCCATCCCTGAACCCTGAACCCCGAACCCTCTCTTCCTCTTAGAAATACCAGTCCAGCCCGACGCTGATATACCCCAGTTCGTCGTTGTCCCAGAAATCCTTCTCGAAGGCGTCCACCGCGATCTGGCCTTCCCGGGTGTTGGCGGACAATCCGGAAAGGGTCGCGTCGCTTTCCATGATGGCAAGCCGGTATTCCAGGCGCGCGGCGAGCCGGTCGGTCAGGCCCCACACGAGCCCCGCCCCGATCTGGTACCCGAACGCGTCGTCCCGGTCCGCCTTCAAGGGGCCGGTCTGGGTTATATATCCGCCCACGCCCGCATTCTGGATTTCGAAACTGCTCTCCTCGTCGGGATAATAGGCGATGCCCGCCAGGACGTAGCCGTCAAGCCGGTCCATCAGGGAATGGGAATAGCGGAGCGAGAGCATCATGGGCGTCAGGTCCTGTTCGGTGGTGACGGAAATGCCGAACCGCTTCTCCTCGGGCTCATCCCTGAAATGAAGGACGGCCAGCTCCAGCGAAAGGCCGTAGCCGAAATGGACCGTGCCCTGCCCGCCGTAGAGCACCTCCCCCGGCTCCATGTTACCGCCCAGCGTGCTCCCGACCGTGGGGCCCGCGCTGAACCGCACCTCCGCCAGGGCCGAGGTGGCGCCCAGCAGGAAAAGGGCCAGAACCGATTGAGCAACCTTTTTCACAGCAACTCCTTTTGTCCCTATTTAAGGCTTTGTCGGGTGATACCCGGGGGGGGCTGCCGGGGTTTTCGTGCCAGGGTTTCAGTTTAGCGTGATTTTTTTCCCTATTACAATTAGGATTTCCCCCTATGGAGACGCTATACCCCATGCCGAACGGATCCGCCGCCCTTCCGAATTCCTATTTCTGGACGTGGGACCACAGCTGCAACTGGTGCCTGGACGATCCCGGCCTCCAGACGAGCGGTTGCTACAACCCCTACCTGAAACGTCCCGGAACTTATCTCGAGGATTACAAACGCCTCGCCGACCATGCGGCCGCGCTCGGGGTCCGGGGAATCGTGATCTGGGGCTTCCTCCGCGATTCGCACGGGGGCGTCGAGGCTGCCAAAAGGGTGGCGGACTATGCCGCCTCCCGCGGCGTGGCCATCCTGCCGGGAGTCGGCACCACCTGGTACGGCGGCGTCTACTACGAGGGCGACAGCCCGTACTCCCTGGCCGCATTCCTGAAGGCCCACCCGGACGCCAGGATGCTCGATGCGAAAGGCGAACCGCTCGGGCACAACGGCAACTACGGCGCCTGCTTCGCCCATCCCGCCTATCAGGCCTGGCTGGCGGAATCCGTCGACTGGCTTCACCGGGAGTTCAACATCGGCGGGGTCAACCTGGAGAACGGCGACTTCCTCGTCGACCACCACCCCCTCGTGAAGGCCGTGCGCCCCGCCTGGCCGGCCGACGATCCCGAGGTGTTCTTCCACCAGGGCATGTCCTACAACCAGGCCCTGACCCGGATGGCCCCGCACCTGAAAAGCAGGCTGTGCGCCTACGCCACCTACAGCGGGTTTCAATATTCGGCGGACGCGGTCCAGAACGCCGGCATGGGCCGGCAGGCGCCCGCCATGTTCGGCCGCCTGCCGCCCGACGGGGTGGCCCAGTGGACCCTCAGCGGCATGCTGCTCGCCAAGCCCCTGCCGCTCACCACTTATCTCGACGACGGACGGCCCGACGCCGCCTTCGACAACCCCAACTGGCCGCGCGGCCTGCGCCCGCCCGGCGCCCGGAACGTCGGATTCCTGCACCAGGGCAGCCAGTGGTGGAGCGTGGGCCGCTACGCCTGCATCGTCAGCACCATCAAGGAAGCCTGCCTGCGGGCGCACGAGTCGGGCCTGGAAGGCGTCAGCATCCACGGCGAGGTGTCGGACCGCCACATCCCCTATGCGCTGAATTACCTGGCCTTCTCCCATTTCATCCGCCGGCCGCAGGACACGCTGCGCGACTTCGGGCGCCAAACGCTCGGCCAGGCGCTCGGCTCGGAACGGGACGGCGAGGATTTTGCCGTGGTCCTGGCCCACTGGGACGCGGGAACGCTGACCGAGGACTTGCGCAAGCTGGCGCTGCCGGCCAGCCACGGCTTCAGCCTGTCCCCCTGCTCGTCCAATTGCACCACGATCGACAGCTACAAGCGCTTCCGCTTCTGGGAATGGCTGGCCAACGCATGCGCCGGTAAAGGGCTCAATGAGCCACTGCCTATCTAAGACGGTGATCGGTAATCGGTGGTCAATTGTCGGACCGGTCGGACCTGTCGGACCTGTCTGACCTGTCTGACCTGTCGGACCTGTCGGACCTGTCTGACGTTTTTCGCTGAGCCCCTGAACCGCTGAACCCCTGAACCGCTGAACCGTTGAACCGCTGAACCCCGAACCCCGAACCCTATTGGCCTCACGAACCGGCCCTTATCGTGTAGCGCACCACCCGGTTCGTGGACGCGGCCTCCGCCGGATCCAGCAGATCCACCAGCGCGGTGCAGGTCTTGGCACGGGTCTGGTAGCCGTCGAACCACAGGGGCGAAAACCGCACCGCGCGGGGCCGCTCGAACTGCACCTCCATGCCGCCCGCGAAGCGGTGGCACTGGATGGCCGTCACATTCGAAAACGTCTGCCCCGGCGCCGCCTCCAACCGCAATCCGCCCGACTGGACGGTCAGGACGGCCGCGGTCTGGGCCGCCGTTTCCTGGATGAAAAAGGGAATCGTCTCAGCGAGTTCGGCCAGCGACGCGAAGCCGGTTCCGCTGACCGTGGTTTCAACGGCGAGCCCGGCAGGTTCGGCCACGATGCGCCGCCGATACTCCAGCCCGGAATCCGTTTCGGTCTTGGCGCCCGGGTTGAGCTTCGGCAGGCGGCCGGAAACCTCCACCTCCGCGCGCTGCTCCGCAATGTGCCGGGCCGTCACGGGCTTGCGGATGCGGTTGGAGGTGACCAGTTCGTTGGAAACCGTCAGCCCGCTCACCGCGTGCACGGGCCAGGATCGCCACTCCTCCCAGGAGTCGAACACGGCGCCCTGCACGCCGCGGCGGCGGCCGGCCATCGCCACGCCCGAGGCCGGGGTCCAGAACACGCTCACCTGCCCGCCGCCGTATCCATACGGCAGGTTGTTGTGGCCGAACGAACGGCCGACGGGCCCCGTGTGGATGGCGGCCGCATAGGCGGGAAAACGGACGATCGTGAACGCCTCCCCGAACACGCGGATGAACGTGCCGGTTCCCTGGTACGGCGGGGTGACGGCTCCCGAGGCCAGGACGGCACGGGCGCGGGTCAGGTGACCGGACGGGGCGTGAATGGCGGCGAAATTGATCCGCTGGCTCCAGTGGGACTCCGCCCAGGGACGAACCTTCAGGGAAACGGGCCCGACCTGGTTCATCGTTTTGACAAGATTCGCGGGGGCGGCGGCCAGGGCGGCGTCATCGGGATTACCCCGGGCGGCCAGTGCGAGGTCGTTCAGCATGCCGCCGGCCTGGAGGCGGGCGGGGAACTGCCATTGATCGCGGGGCGGATCGCCGGACGTGCGCGAGCTCATGGCGCTGGGGCCCGTGAAGCCGCGGCCGTCGGGATCGGGAAAGCAGAGATGGGCCCGCAGGCGGTAGGCCCGGTCCAGCGCGTCGCGGGCGAACGGCCAATCGGACGCGAGCGCCGCCCAGCAGCCGAAATAGAGGCTGATGCCGTTGTAGGACGTGTCGAAACAGCCGTTGTCCACGAAATAGCCGGCGGAATCGAAGAAGGAAGGCTCGGCGAAAAGAGGGCTGGAGTACGATCTGGCGAGCGCGGCGATCTCCGGGTCGCCAAGCGCCTGCTGCGCGTACCAGAGCCCCACCGGGGCGAACAGGTCCATGTCGGTCATCATTCCCTTGGGCCCCCAGGCGGCCAGGCGGCGAGCCAATTTCCCGAGGCCCTCGGCAAATGCCTGCCTCGCGGCCGGCGGTAATGCATCCTGGCAGCGGCGGAACGTGTCGGCTATCCAGATCAGGTTGCCTCCGAGGTAATCGGACCGGTCGGAGCCGCGCGGATCGGTTTCATGCAGCGCATCGAGCATGCAAAGGTCGACCATGGCGAGGGTGAGCGCGCGCAGCTTGACCGCCCGCATGCCCCGATAGGGATTGCCGGCATAGTCCCAGGTCGCCAGCCAGGCCAGGGGCTGACAGGCATGCGGGTTGGCGGGCAAGGCCAGGCTGTTGGAGCTCTCGATGGCGGCCAGGGTGAACGCCTCGGCCGGCAGCCTGATTTCAGCGACATCGATCGGCTGGAGGGTCAGCACCCAGAGCGCGTACCGCTCGTCGTCGCCGGACGGCGTGACCGCGGTAAAAGGGGCGGGAGGGATCGCGTAGTCGTTGGTCCCCAGCGTTCCCAGGAACGCCCTCAGCGTTTTCTGGTACGCATGGGTTTCAGGAAGCGTTTTGACGGGCAGCGTCACCTGCACGTAACCGGGCGCAACCCCGGGCGCCGCAAGCAGCGGCAACAAGCCCAACATGACGGCAAACAACGTTCTCTTCATGCCACACATTACACGCCCTCCGGACCCCTGCACAATCCAAAATGAGGGGGGGGCGTGACGGCTCAGCGCGAATACCACAAGACTGCCGTTTCATAATCCATATAACCTTCGGCCAGGCCCCACGCCTCCATCTGGAACAGGGCGCGGCTGTGAAACGGCAGGCGGTCCAGGAGATGATACCGGCGCATGGCCGCAACCCGCCGCGCCGAGCCCCCGCCGTCCGCGCGGCTCTGGCCCCGCAGGGGATGATCGAACATCCCGTCCGAACACCAGGCGAAACCGAAATAATCCTCCGTCCCGGTGCCGCGCCAGGCCGGCCCGTCCTCGCCGTCGAGCCAGACGATCTCATCCCCCTCCCCCCACCATTTCGGGCTGCGGCTGTCCACCCGCAAATGGCACCCCACGAGGCGACCCTCTCCGGCGATGTCAGCCCAGGTGAGAATGGTGCGCGCCGACAGGGACACCAGCGGGTGGCGGATGGCGCCGACCGAAAAACGCAGGGGCGGCAGAGGCGCGCCATCCGGCAGCGCCCGGGTCGTTATGAGCGTCCGGACCGTCAGCTCTTTTGTCCCTGTATTGACAAGCGCGAGCGTCGAGCCACTCCCGTACGGCATGGGCCACCGCAGCTCAAGCCGGGAACCGGTCACCGAGCAGGGAAGCGACCGGGCATCCTCACCCTCCTCCGAAACACCCGCCAGCACGGTCAGGGGGCACGAAACGGACGGCTCAGGGCGGCCCTCCCAGATCGCCTCAAGCGTCAGATCGGAAAGCGCCGCCTTGCCCCCGGCGTCAAAGGCGAGGCGCTGGATGACGCCGTCCACTAGGGCCGTGAAGATGGTGGCCCGCCCTCCCGGCGCGAGAGCAACGACGCCCGCTTCGCCGGACGATTCCCGGCTTGCGTCGGCGGGAGGTTCGAACCGCTCAGCCAGGGATCCCAGGAGAGCGGCCGAGGCTTGCACCGCGACGGGGTTGAACGACTGAACGGGCCCGGCCGGATCCACCGCGTTCCACGCCACATGGTAAAACAACGAGCCCAGGTCCTTGCGCTCCCTGGCCCGGACGGCCAGCCGGAAGCCATTTGTGTGGACGATCGGGAAATGGAGATTGTGCCCGTAGGCGGTGAGAGCGGAAAACGGGTACGGATCGCTCAGCGGAAGGAATGCTCCCGCGAGCAGGCCGGCGAAGGGGAGATCCAGAACCGGCCGCTCGCCGCCGTCGAGGTAAAGCACCGCCTGCCCGACGGGATTGGCCGACCAGATCCAGGTGATGGCGCCCGCACCCGGGGCTTCGGCCAGCGTGGCTTCCACGTAGCCGTCCCGGTCCTCCACGCGAAGGAAAAAGCCGTGATCGAGATCTCCCAGCACCTCCGGGGCCAGATGCGCCAGGGAAACCCGGCCCGTCACGGCCGAGCTGGAGAACAGGATGGAGCGTTCGGCGGGGGAAGGCGGATTGAGAAGGGTGGTCAGGTCCGAGGCGTCCCTCAGCAGCGAGGCCCACGACACGCCTTCGGGGATCTGGGATTCGACCGTGACTCCGGGCGGCAGCAGAACCCGCCGCTCGTTTTGCCCGCATCCGGCAAGAGCCAGCAGAAATAAAGTCAAAGCCAGCCGGTGAAGACTAGTTGCTTTTGCTTTCAGGAGGACCGTTCTTCGTGTAGGTCAGGCTGTAGGACACGGGCACTTTGAATGCTTCGGCCGTAATGGTCACGGCCATCGTCATCCGGGCTCCGTCCGGCGACAGGGTGAAGACGTTGACCCGTGAGCCGTCCTCGTTCGTGAAGGTCTGCTTGAGGGCGGCGCCGTCCATCGCATACGTCACCTGAAAGGTTTTCCCGTCGTTGCGTGTCCATGCAACGGCCGGGCCGGAAAGCGTCCCCTTAATCGGGTTCGCGCTGAAGTCGCGGTTGAAATGAACCGCGTTGTCCGTGACGGCGATCAGGATGTTGGTGTAGGGAAACGTGGAAGCCCCGAGCTTCTTGCGAACGATGGGGCGGATGAACACGCTGGCGCTGTCGGCGGAGTCGGACACCGCCTTCTCGATCCCCGCCCGTTCCGCGTCCGTCTGAACCCACGTGTACGAACCGGAGAGGTCGGCAGCGTGCGCGGAAAGGAGGAAGACTGCCAGGAAACAAGCGACGGCCATGGTTTTCATCGATACTCCGGATTTAAATGCTTTGATAGAAGCGCTCACGTCATCCTCCTGGCATTCCGCGTTCGACTGTAAGTCAATTCGGGGGAAGTATCCATTGAAAAAGCGGGCCGACCGGGAGAATCAGGCCGGCAGTTGCCAGAAGGTGCCGACGATGCCCGTGGTGCCCGCTGCGTTTTCGGCGTATGAGACGGTGAGCAGGCGGCCGCCGTCGAGTTCCACGGAGCAGGTGTAACCCTGATTTCCGTTAGTCGTCGCCCGCAGCAGCCAGTTTTGTCCCCAGGTTTCCCCGCCGTCCTCGCTTAGCCGAGCCCGGATGCCGCACGGCGCGAAACGCCGTCCGAAGGTCAGGAGCAGTCGCCCGTCGGATAGCGTGAGCAGCCGCGGGCAGGCCCCGCTCGGGATGCCCGTGTTCACAGGCGCGGACCACGTCGAGCCGCCGTCCGAAGAGCGGTTGGTCCAGAAACAGCCGGCCCCCTCGCGGGTATTTTCCACCCGGTGCAGGGCGCGCAGCACGCCCGGAGCGGTTTCGGCGATCGCGGGCTCGCAAAAGCCTGCCACGCCTTCCGCGCCCCGGGCCATCACAATCGGCTCCAGCCAGGTGCGGCCCTTATCGGGCGACCGGTACAGGACCGAATCCCAGCCCGGCCTGCCGAAGTCGTATACGGGGCACAAAAGAAGACCGTCGCGGGTCAGGATGGGAGACCCGCAGGGCATGGTGGACCGCCCGCCCATCACGGCGATATGCTGCGGAGGCCAAGTCAAACCGTAGGTGTCGCTCCAAGCCCAGCAGGCGCCCGGCGTGCGGAACGGATTTTCGCTCGCGTGGACATGCGCGATGCCGGTCCGGAGAATTTCCTTTTCGGAAACCACCTCATGCCAGGCCAGGGCTCCGCCCACGTGCCCTCCCCCGAAGTTGATGAGGCAGAATTCCTGCCCGCCTCCCGCGCCCATCTGGGAGCCGTTGGGAATGTCCCAGGTCGAACCGCCGTCATAGGACCGGATCAGATTGATAATGGATCGCGGATGCGTATGCCGGATGCCGGCCACCCGCGGTGCCTCCCTGAACGACAGGAGCAGTTCGTCGCCCTCCAGCCTCACCAGATGCGGGAACGCGCTGTAGCAGTCGTCGCGATAGACGATATCAGACTGCACGGCGTTCGGAACCGGAACCGCGTCCCGTTGCTTCGATCGGATATCGTCACCCATTTTTCACTCTCCCCGCCCGATGATGCCCCGCTATTCCAGCGTCAGAACGTCGCCTTCGCGCATGTCGCCCAGCTTCACAATCAGATCCGGGCCCTGCTTTTCCGTTTCAACTTCCCGGCGCTGGACGAACGAATGGACCTTGCCCACCCCCGCCCCGCCCGCCAGCCGGACCGTCACATTGGAAAAGGCGACCGACGCCCGGCCGTTATACGACCAGTTCATCAGCAGGACAGCCTGTTTCTTCGTCGTGTCGTTCGCCAGCCAGACGCCCTCGATCAACGGCTCCGAGGCGTCCACCGCCGGCTTCGCGCCCGCCTCAAGGGCCGCGGCCGCGATCACCCCGCGCTTGGCCGCGTCGAAATCCACCGCCGTGTTGTAGCCCGGCTTCATCACGCCCGTGGCGTATTCCATGCCCGTGTAAAAGCCCGCCAGCCACGCCGTCCCCTTCCCGTACGCGTGCTTCGTCACCGCCGCGCCGCCGTCCGCGAACGTCGCCGTCACCGCCGTTTCCGGCAGCGGATCGAGCCGCTCCCAACCCACCTTGAGCGCGACGGGCGAGCCTGTCCCTATTTTAACACTCGCCTCCGCCGGCGCGTTGGTCAGCGCGGCGATGCCGGGCAGCCCGGTGGCCCCGTAGCGCCGCACCCCGCCCCAGAGCGCCTCGGGCGTCCGCCCTTTCAGCCCGAACACGGGCAGCAGCACGTCGTCGAGCGGCTCGCCCGCCTCGTCCCGCGCCAGCCCGCCGCACCCCGTCATCAGCGTGCCGCCGTTCTTCACATACTCCGCCAGCCTCACCGCCACGTCGCGCCGCAGGTGGGAGCCGGTCACATAGATGGCCCGGTAGCGCGCCAGGTCCTCGCTCATCAGCAGCTCCTCGTCCAGCGCGTCCACCGGCAGGTGCGCGTGCTGGAGCGCGGCGTAGACCCACTTGCCGTCCTCCCACTGCGCCGAGTTGCCGAAGAACTCGGCCGTCCGCGGCCGCACCACGGCCACGGGCGCGGGCGTGGCCCAGCGCCCGCCCCAGGCCGCCGGCTCCGCCGCCGCGATCAGCCGCGCCGCCAGGCTCACGCTCGCCAGCACGCCGGTGTTGCCGCCGAAGGTGTCGCCCTTCCACCACTCCGGCCCGTAGGTGTACCAGTAGATGCAGCGCGCCCCGCGGGCGGCGGCGGAGAGCGCCCGCTGCACCGGCGCGCCCCGGTGCGGCTTCACGTAAATGCCGAACTCCAGACCCAGCTTCCCGCGCAGCGTGCGCCCCACGTCGCACAGGTAGCTGTCCCACGGCCAGACCCGCGGGTCGCGGTTGGAGGTTTCATACATGAACCCGGTATCGGAATAACGGTAGAAGTCGAAAAAGTCCAGGCTGCTCCCGCCCATCAGGAACGTGTTGCCTCGCAGCGCATACATGAAAAACCAGGGCTGCCGCGCCTCGGGCGAGTCCGCCAGGCCCGCCGCCAGGGCCTTCCGCTTGGCCGCGTTGGCTTCCGCGAAGGCGTCGCGCTTGGGACTAAAGAGCCGGCCCGAGGAATCGTTCACGAAGCGCATCGACCAGTAGGTCAGCCGGCGCCAGCCGGTGGCGCTGAGCCCCGGCGGCGGAACGGGCGGCTTATCTTTCTTGTTGGCGTCGGCCGGATCGGCCAGCGCCGACTCGAACCCCAGCAGCGCCTCCAGGTCGGGAAGCGCCTCGGGCTCCGTCTCGTCGCCCTTGTCCACCGCGGTCTCGTCCACGGCGGGACCGCCCCCCCCGGCCGTCGGAGCCGGCAGGGGCGCGCCCATGGCCGGTTCGGCAGCCGGCGCCGCCGCCGGCTCGCCCATCCGCTTGCCGCCGAAATCAATGACCGTGTCGTCCAGCTTCGGGGCCGCCTTGCGCGCCGCCTCCTGCGCCTTGCGGAACTCGACCTCGTAGGGCTCCGAGAAATAGCCGAAAACGGGCCGGACCGGCTCCCAGCCGGCGGCGTCGAACGACGCGGGGGAAAGCCCCTTCTCCTTCAGGTAGTCCCGGAACGCGCCGGTGCAGTGCGGGCAGACGCCGATGTGATTGCGGCCCTCGGGCGTGCCGCCATAGCCGGAGCCGATCTCGTCAGCCGTCAGCAGCCAGGCGCTCTTGACCGGGGACTGCCGCCCCTCCTCCACCATCTCCGCCACCTCCTGCCGGGCCTGCGCGACCCGGTTGCTGTAGATGGGATGGTGCGGGCAGCCGACCCCTTCACCCCACGGCGGATTGTGCATCTTCCCGGACTGCGAGTCCCGGGGCACCGACGCATAGGGATAGCCCCCGCAGCCGCCGATGCGAACCGTGAGAAATTCTTGAGCGATCGGCTCTCCGGCCTTGAGCATGTCGTCGAAACACCCCGGCCGCCCGCGCAGCCCGTTCACGCCCATCTGGCGCAGCACGCGGAATTCGTCCCGGAAGACCTGCTCGCTGCTGGTCCTGATCTTGTACCCGAAATGGGTCCCGAAGCCGCTGCAGTCCGTCACCATCTCCATATGCCGGGGCGCCGGGTCGCGCCCCCACGGGAGGCTCTCCATGTAATCGCCTTTCCATTTGGAATAGGCGGCCAGGCCGCGGATTTTCGCCAGGGACTCCGCGGTCGCCTTCCCCTCGGCCAGCGCCTTCAGGGGAAGCAGGACCGTCACCACCGCCCCGTGCGGGCTGGCCTCGGCGAACTGCTTGACGGGTTTTCCGTCCACCAGCACCTCGAACTCGAAGACGGCCCGTTTCGGCTGGATGGCTTTCTTGATATTGCCGGCCTCGGCGCACTCGGCAAAGACGGTGAGAAAGGTCACGTTGGGGCTGCGGAACGCGGAGAACGGGAGGGGGGCGGACCAGACGCCCTTTTTAAGCCAATGATAATCGTAGGTTCCCCCGCTTTCGACGAGGTCGTCCGGATCCGGATCGGCTTTCTTGAGGTGCCCCAGCAGGTCCTCCTCGTCCCCGCCGCCGGCCAGGTCCATCACATCGCCGGAGGTGGAGACGGGGGCCTTGGGGGCCGCGGGGCGGCTGAGCGTCCATTCGCCGCTGACCGGATCGCCGCCCAGTCCCATGCCGCCCCAGGTCCAGTGGATCCGGACTCGCGCGGCGGGCTCCAGCTCGGCCACCCGCGCCCGCACACTGACCTGCGGGCCCGCCAGCGCCGCGCCTGCCAACGTGAATAGGATCAATGCCAGCCCGACTGTTTTCCGCATGACCTGCTCCAAAAGAAAATCCGCTACAATCGTTATGAAGTTAAAGGTATCACTTTTCGTGGTCAAGTGCACGAAGGAAACTTGTTCTCAGGGCAAACCCATGAAATTGTCCGGAGCCTGCCGGGCTGGCTTGTGAAAGGCCCCTGAGCCGGGAAACCGTCCTGGAGCGGAGAGCCCGCGAGAAGAAGTTGCTATTGGGGTACTGAAAAAGGCGCCACCGGCACGAAAAGGCCCGGCTTGGCGGTCGCCGCTATTGCGCCCCTGCCCTCGGGGCGCAGAGACGGCATCATCCAAGAAGGCCTTCACCTCTTCGTGGACGGTTTCCTGATTGCCCTTGAGGGCAGTACATAGTGAGCCCCGGCCGCGACGCAAGCGCGTTTAATGGCTCTGCGTCGGTCCCCGTCCGGCGGCTGGTACTACAATCACCAGAGCTGGGAGCGGGGCCGCAACCGCGTGCGCTATGTTTCCGGCCGACCAGGTCAAAGACCTGCGCCACGCGATGGCGAATTATGCCCGATTCCGCAAGCTCGTGGAGGCTTATGTCGAGCAGGCGGTCCGTCAGTGGCGTCGGCAGCGGCCTTCCGACCGGTAAGGGCGGGTCAGCAGGGGACGCGTAGGAGGACCCCGGCCGGCGCCGAGGCGGCGAAGGGGCGAGGCCGCGCGGGGGCGCGCGGCCGAGAGCCGCTCCGCGCCCCGAGGGCAGGGGCGCGATAGCGGCGACCCTTCAGAGCCCGGCGGCGGCCGGATCAGGGCCTCCTCCGCGGCTCCGGCTGACATGCCCGCCTCCATGAAATATGCCAACTTCCGGCCTAAGGGCTACAAAAGTCATGCGTCTGCCCTGAACTTGTTCTTCCCGGGCATTGACTCCATGCATGCATAAATGCTATCGTCTTGATGTCATTCATGCATGCAAGGAGGAATCGTGATCGCACAACTGACATTGCGGAACGTTCCGGATGAGGTTAAAAAAAGGCTTCGGGCCCGGGCGGAGAAAGCCGGCCACAGCATCAACCGGACCACACTCGAACTGCTGGAACAAGCCCTCGGCATCCGGCCCACGGAGGTCCGGAAACGCAACCTGGCCCGTTTCGCCGGACAATGGAGTCCCGAGGAGAGCCGGACGTTTGAAAAGAATGTCCGGATATTCGAAAAAATCGATGCGGACGTGTGGCCCAAATGAGAGTCTGCCTGGACACGAACGCCTACAGCCGCCTGATGAGCGGCCATGCCCCGCTGACGCAACTGCTGGAGTCAGTCGACGACGTGCTGATTCCCGCCACGGTTCTCGGCGAATTGCATGCGGGATTCGAAATGGGGGCGCGATGCGCGGCCAACCGGCGGCAGCTTGACGATTTCCTGGCCCAACCCGGAGTCGGGACGATTCCCGTGACGGCTGATATCGCCGAACGCTACGGCCTGCTCGTCGGCCAGTTGACCCGCCAGGGAACTCCCATTCCGACCAACGACATCTGGATTGCCGCCACCGTGCTGGAAACCGGCGCCCGCCTGGTATCCTATGATTCCCATTTCAGGAACATCCCGGGAATAATCGTGCTTTGCCCCTGAAGTCGAAGGCCCCCTACCCGCCAGACGCACGCTTGAGATAGGCCTGCGTGCGCGGGCAGGCCGCAATGCACAGGCCGCAAATGCCGAAGGCCGTGCCGCGGTCGCGATTGATCTTAGCCATGCCCGCCAGGCAGGCGCGCGGATCCCAGAACTCCTCCCGCGCCATGCCCTGCCGCCAAAGCCTACCCGTGCCGGCCTGGCCGGGGCAGATGTCCACACAGGCCCGGCAGTCGCCGCAGCGCGACTCCACAATCGGCACCCCAACCGGCAGGGGCGCATCGGTCAGCACGCTCGCCCACCGCACGGCCGACCCGTAAGCCTCGGTCACCAGCAGGTCGCACTTCCCGATCCAGCCCAACCCCGACAGCGTGGCCGCCATCTTATGGGAAAACGGAGCCCGAAGGGTCTCCTTGTCCCAGTCCCCGGTCGAAGGCCGCGCCTCCGCCCGCGCGCCGCGCTCCCGGAGCCAGGCGGCCGCCGCCTCGGACATCGCCGTCAGCCTGGCGTTGGAATCATGATAAAGCTGCAGATAGTCCGCCGTGGGCCCCTGGCCGATGCCCGCGATGACGGCGGGCTCCAAGGCCAGGCCGAACGACACGGCGCGCGGAAAACCGCGGCGCATGAATTCCGGCACGGGCGCGAGATCGGCAAAGCCGACCACCGCCGCGCCTTTGGAAACCAGGAATTCCTTGATCGCTTTCATAATCTATTAATAGTAATCGTCACCTGCTTTCGGATCAATCCTGAATCCCGATGAGGGGCGAATCTGATTAGCACGGCCCATGGGCGTGGGGCTTGAAGAAGGTGGAGGGGCGCGTGCCACCGCGACCGCAAGCGCCATACTTGCGCACGTCGCGCGCATACGGTCCGGGTGGCACCGGACCCTCCACCTTCTTCGGGGAAGACATCAAAAGGGGCAGCAGCGCGTTTAAAGCAAAACCTTGCGACAGATGCGTCTCCCGGCTGACGAAGATCAAAGTCCCATCGCAGCCTTGAATAATGCCATCCGGTTTGCGACTATCCCTTTTTCTCGACAGCCAACCTGGGGGACCCATGAAACTCTGGTATAAGACGCCCGCGAAAGACTGGCTCGACGGACTTCCGGTTGGCACCGGCCGCCTCGCCGCCATGGTGATGGGAACCTACAAGCGCGAGCGGATCGCGCTCAACCACGAGTGGCTGTGGACCGGAGTCAACCGGGGGCGCGACAACGCCGTCGCGAGCGACCGCCTGCCCGAGGTGCGAAAACTCCTGCTGGCGGGCGACTACGAGGCCGGCACCAAGGCGGCCAACGAGGCCTTCGGCGGAGGCGGCGGCACCAGCGGCC
>JBIIYJ010000434.1:0-3702 GCA_044346855.1 Kiritimatiellia bacterium | reverse complement strand
CCGGCCAGTTCCCGGGCTTCGACTCCCGACCGATGGCAGTGGATGACCACGTCGGCGCCGGCCTCCGCAAGCCGTTCGCAGATGCGGCGACCGATGCGGACGGCGCCGCCCGTCACAAGTACCGTTTTGCCGGTCAGGTCCATGTCATCTCCTGTTGGCCGCATTCTAGCGCGGACGCCCCGGTTTGTCACGAAAAGGCGCTTTCCAAAGAATGGCTGCTGTGGCATCATGCACCCATGAAACGAGCCGCGCTTATGCTAATCCTGGGCCTTCTGTCGGCCGTGCCTCTTGGGACACACGCCGCCAGCCCCGATTTTTCCGACCTCCCGATCGCCATGACCAACTTATTCGTCTTGCCCGCCGGAAGCGAACTGGCGGACGAACAGGGCGTGGTCGCCGGCAACATCACGCTCGACGGGGATGCCCGTGATGACCTGTTCCTGATGGCCGGCGCCGGACGGCTTGGCCTTTCCAACACCAATTCGGGCAACATCCTCATCACCGGTTCCGCCTGGGGCGATGTCTGGGCCGCCGCCCGCAAAATCGACATTCGCGGGCCCGTGGCGGGTCATGTCCGCGCAGCCAGCCAGGTGCTGGTCCTGGACAGCCAGGTCGACGGCAACCTGTGGGCGGCCGCCACCACCGTCAGCTTCGAAACGAACGCCCTGGTCGGGGGAACGGCAAGGGTCTGGGCCGATTTCGTCATCCTCCGCGGCAAAATCGACGGCAATCTCGTCATCCGGGCTAACAAGGTGGTTCTCGACGGCGCGGTGAACGGCTCGGTCTCGATCGCAGCCACCGAAGTCAGCGTGCTGTCCAACACGCGCATCCTCGGCCAGCTGGTCTGCGAGACCCCGACCCCCATCCTGCCCGACCGGGAGGCCGTGATAGAAGGCGGCATCGCCCCCAAGGCCATCGCCGCGCCGGAACGCCGCATCCTGTTCGAGGTGATGACCGCCATGATCTATTTTGTCGGCGCCATCCTGGCCGGCATCTTTTTCCTCCTGTTCGCGCCGAAGCTTGCGGTCCGGTCCACGATGTGGATGGAAACCTGCCCGTGGCGGACGTTGCTGACGGGCATGGCGGCGCTGTTCCTGACGCCCGTCATCGTCTTCTTCCTGCTCGTTTCGCTGCTCGGGCTTCCCATCGCCCTGGTGCTGGGCGCGTTGTGGGGCGTGGGCGCGTACCTGGGTCGTTTCGTGGCGGCGCTCGCGCTCGCCCGCATGCTCACCAACGCCCGCCGCACCCAGCCGATCCCGGGCCCATCGCCCCGGCTGCTGCTGATGGGGCTGGCGCTTTTCTACGCCTCCGCGTTCCTCCCCGCCTTCCTCGCGGACGCCATCTGGCTGTGGTTCACCGTCACGGGGCTGGGCGGCCTGATCCTGTCCCTGCGCGGCTCGCCCGTGCCGCTGCTCCCGTTCCCGCCTCCGGTGCCGCCCGTCCTGCCCTCCAACAACCCACCCACCTGAGCGGCCATGCCTGCCATCGCCACCGCCTCCCTTTCCCGCCGCCTGCTACAGGGTCTTGTCCTGGGGCTGCTCGCCTTCGCCGCCTCGGCGGCGCTGTGGCGATGGGTCCAACCGGTGGAGAACAAAACGTGGGACATGCGGGCCCGCCTGTTCGCCAAGCGCTCACCGGCCACGGATTCCATATGCCTCATTTTCCTTGACCAGGACTCGCTGGACTGGGCCGCCAAGAAGGGTCTTGGCTGGCCCTGGTACAGGGACAACTACTCCCCGATCCTGAATTTCTGCCAGCGCGCAGGCGCGCGAAGCGTCGTATTCGACGTTCTCCTGACGGAATACTCCGCCTACGGAGTCGAGGACGACGCCATGCTGGCGAGCGCCATCCGCAACAACGGCCGGTTCATCCAGGCCTTTTTCCCATCCGGCGCCTCCTCGAACTGGCCGGCCGGCTATCGTTCACCGTTTCCACCGGGCATTCCCGATCCAGCCCTGCTGCCGGCAGGTACGGCGTCAGGATCGGTCACCTGGCCCATCCCCGAAATAGCGACCAATGCGGCACTGCTCGCCCATGCGCGGGCCGCGCCTGACAAAGACGGCATCATCCGCCGCACCTCGCTCTTCACCGTTTTCGACGGCCGCCTGGCCCCCAGCCTCGGCCTGGCGCCCGTTCTTCTAGACGCGCCTGGCGAACCCCGAATCGAAAAGCGGGCGCTCCGGTTGGGGCGGTACCGGATCCCGTTCGACGCCCAGGGGTTGACCCTGCTCCGCTACCGAGGCCCTTCGCAGACGCACACAGCCTTCAGCGCCGCGTCCATCATCGATTCCGAGCTGCTTCTCCAGGAAGGCAAGACGCCCACCGTGGATCCGGCCCTCTTGAAGGGCAAGCATGTTTTTTTCGGATTCACGGCGCATGGCCTGTTTGACCTGCGGCCGACGCCCACCGCCGACAAATATCCGGGCGTCGAGATTCACGCCACGGCCCTCGACAACCTGCTGGCCGGCGATTTCATGGCCGACGTCCCCCGCCCCGCGGCGCTGGCCGTCACCCTGCTGCTCTGCGTCCTGGCGGGCGCCTCCATCCGCGCCAGCCGATCCGCGCGCGCCGGAGCCATCCTGCTGATCGTCTTCCTTGCCATCCCGTTCATCCTGGCCTGGGGCCTCTACCCCGCCGGCTGGTGGATGCCCCTCGTGGCTCCCGAGGCGGGAGTAGCCCTGGCTGTCATCGCCGGGCTCGTCACCAATTACGCGGCGGAGGGCAGCCAGAGGCGGTTTATCAAGAACGCGTTCAGCCAGTACCTGAGCCCCGTGGTGATCGACCAGCTCGTGCAGAATCCGGAGCGGCTGACGCTGGGCGGGGAGAAGAAGCCACTCTCGATCCTGTTCTCGGACCTGCGCGGATTCACCGGCATATCGGAAACGCTCGACCCCCAGGCGCTGACCGCCCTGCTCAACCAATATCTGACCGCCGTGACCTCCATTATCTATGAAGAAGGCGGCACGATCGACAAATACGAAGGCGACGCCGTGATCGCCTTCTGGAACGCCCCGCTGGACATGCCCGACCACGCCCTCCGGGCGGTGCGCGCGGCGGTGCGCTACCAGGAGAAACTGGCCGAGCTGAGGCCCGTTCTGCGCAATCAGTTCGGGCACGACCTGTTCGCCCGGATCGGGCTGAACACCGGCCCCGTCGTGATCGGCAACATGGGGTCGGCCCAGCGGTTCAACTATACGTTCCTGGGCGATGCGGGCAACCTGGCCGCCCGCCTGGAAGGGATCAACAAGCAGTTCGGGACACCCATCCTGGTCTCCCAGTTCACCCGCGACCAGGCGGGGAACGACTTCGCCTTCCGCCCCATCGCCCGCGTGGGCGTGGTGGGCCGGCGCGAGCCCGTCAACGTCTACGAGCCCATGACGCACGATCGCTGGCGGGCCGGGGAAGCCCTCTTCGCGGCCTTCGCGGCCGCCTATGCCCGTTTCGAGAAAGGCGATTTCGCGGAGGCCGCCGCCGGCTTCCAGGCGCTGGCTGAAACCGATCCCGTCTCGGCTTCCTACGCGAAAAAGTGCGAAAGCCTCATCGCATCCCCGCCCGGCCGGTGGGACGGCGTCTGGACCATGACGGAAAAATAAGGGTTCAGGGTTCAGGATACAGAGGAAGAAAGTAATCAGTGGAGCAGTTGAGCGCTCGTTGGAGTAACCATGGGAATTGTTACGCGCAGCAGGTAGGGCGGCGAGTCCC
>JBIIYJ010000147.1:0-12590 GCA_044346855.1 Kiritimatiellia bacterium | reverse complement strand
GTGCGCCATCAGCATCGAGGCGGCCAACGTCACGGTCGAGGGCTGCGACGCCTGGAACTGCTGGGGCGCGTTCATGGTGAGCGAGGGAATTCCGGATGCGAAAATCCTCGCCTGCACGGCCCGGGATGTGGCCACGGGGGTGAAGTCCTACGGCCGCAACACCGTGGTGGAGGACTGCCGGTTCATCCGGATCAACGATCCCTTCGAGGTGCAGGAGTACGAGCAGGACCAGTGCGGCATCCAGTTTTACTCGTCGAACACCCAGACCGCCCGGCGCAATCTCTGCGCGGGCTTCAATCTCGGCATCTTCATCAAGGCCTCGGGCGGCGTGCTGATCCTGGAGAACAATACCGTGGTGGCTCCGGCCAAGGGCGGGGAGCGCGGGATCGGCCCCAACAATTGGCGGCCGGGCAGCGTCTGCCGGGGGAACATCGTCACGGGGTATGCGGAGCCGATCAGCGTGGCCACCCTGAACCGGGACTGCATCGTGACCAGCAACCTGATCTGGCTGGCCTCGAACCCCGGCCGCGCGGAGGAGACGGCGGCGGCCATCAAGGCCGATGCGGGCGGCGAGACGGCCGTGGCGCGCCCTCGCTTCGTGGATGAAGCGAAGGGGGACTACCGGCTTGCGCCCGAAAGCGGCGGCACGACACCCGGTCCCGGCGGCCAGGCCCTCGGCGCACTGGGCGTGGCGGCTCCGGGCACGGCCGTGCAAAGCCCGCCCGAGTCGGGAGCCAAGGCGGAGGCCGCCCCCGCGCGGGCCGCCCGGCTCATCGGCCTGCCGGTTATCCGAACCAATGACTACGGGGCGGTCATTCTGTTCAGGACCGATTTGCCGTGCACGGCCGCCATCGAGTGGGGAGCGGAGGCGAACCGGCTCGACCAGCGCCTCGGCAATGCCGACGACGCCCGCCTGGAGGCGCCCGTCCCGGGCGCCACTGATATTAAAACAGGGACACGTGAAAATCATGCCCTGGCGATCCTCGGCTCCGGGGAGGCCGGCCGCACGTATAAGTTCCGGATCACGCTGGACAGCGGCGCGGGCGATGGGCCGCCCGTCCATGAAGGAACCTTCACGCTCGCCGGCGCCACGCAAACCTTGCATGTGGCGGCCGCTGCCGGAGTCGATGCGGAAGGCCGGGGCGGGCCGGACCGGCCCTTCGCCAGCATCCAGTACGCCTTGGACCGCGCGCTGCCCGGCGACGTCGTGCGGGTGGGCAGCGGTATTTATACCGGAAGCGTCTGGCTGACGCATGGCGGGATCAAGGATCACCCGATCACCCTCGCGGCCGAAGAGTCGTGGGACTCCCCTTCCGGCGGCGCCATCCTCGACGGGAAGCGCGAGGCGGACTATGCGATCCGCCTGGGCCATGTTGCCAACGGGCCGGAAACGTGGGCGCTCGGGTGCCTCGGGCCGGCCGCCGTGGTGCATGTGCGGATCACCGGCTTCGAGATCCGGTGGTACAACGGGCTGTGTATACGCGCCCATGAAGCGCAGGACATCGTCATCGACCGGTGCAAGTTCTGGGGCCGCCATTACGTCAAGGGCCGGCCCGGGATCTGCGAGGGCATCGGCATCACCCATGGCGAGCGCATCACGGTGTCGAGCAACCTCTTTTTTGCCCTCAACACCGCGGTCCGCTTCCATTCCAGCAGCGGCCTGCGCCTGCTCAACAATACGGCGGCGAAATGCTTCCACCGGGTGATCGGCATTGTCGGGGCCCGGGATATCGTCCTGCGCAACAACTCGTTTGCGTTCGGGGCCAGCTACCTGCTCCAGATTCACGGCGTGGAATTGAACGCCCTCGATTCGGACTACAACAATTTCGCCGTCTATCTGCGGACGGATTCAGCCGGCTACGCGTCCACGCCCCCGGCGGAACTGCACAAACGCGAGGAGAACGACTTCTACTACGGCGAAACCAAGGCGCTGGCGGCCTGGGATGAACGCACCCCCGACAAGCCGGATCCCTACCTGGCCACGTTGACCCCGTGGCGCGCGATCATCGGGCAGGACCGGCATTCCATTTCCGAGCATCCGCGTTACGCGGATCCGCAGCACCGCGATTTCCGGCTGATGACCAACAGCCCGAATATCGGCCGGGGCGAGAACGGGGCCGACATCGGAGCGTTGGGAGTGGCGAGGTGAACATGACCTCGCGTGAGCGGGTGCTCGCCGCCCTTCGGCATGAGGAGCCGGACCGCGTGCCGGTGACGCTCGCGTACGGGCATCCGGACGGCCTCTGCCGCCGTTTCGGCCGGCCGGAGTTCGAGGGGCGTTTCCGCCAGGACATTGTGACGCTGGGATTCAAGGATCCGCCCTCTCCCGAAGCGGTCCTGAGGGCAACCTGCCTGCCCCGCCTGCCCTCGCACGCGCGGGTGGACGCGTGGGGCCGCTGTCGCGTGCCGAACGAGCGGGGCGATGCCTACCGGCTCATCTGTCCCCTCGAAAACGCCACCGATGCGGCGGCGATCGACCTGTTCCCGTTCCCGGAAATTTCCCGTCCGGAGTGCCATGCCCACCTAGACGACGAGGTGGCGGCCCTGCAGCGGAACGGCCTGGCCGTTCAGGGCCAGATGTCGCAGACGATTTTCGAACTGACCTGGGAACTGTGCGGAATGGAGCGGACGCTGATGGACCTGGCATCGGACCCGGACTTCATTCTGGCCGTGTTCGACCGCCTTCTCGACCTGCGGCTGTTCCAGGCGCGGCGTTACGCGCAGTCCGGCGTGGATATTCTCCGCGTCGGCGACGACGTCGGCACTCAGGAAGGCATGATGATCGCGCCGGCCTTGTGGCGGAAACATCTCAAACCCAGGCTGGCAAACGTGATCGCGGCGGCGCGGACCGTGAACCCCACCATCGCGGTTAATTACCACAGCGACGGCAATATCCAGGCGATCATCCCCGACCTGATCGAGATCGGGGTCACCATTCTCAACCCCATCCAGCCCGAGTGCATGGACCCGGCCGCGATCAAGCGCGAGTACGGCGCCCGGCTGACGCTGCTCGGCGCCATCGGGACGCAGAGCACGCTGCCGTTCGGGACTCCCGGCGACGTGAAGCAGATGGTGGCGCGGCGGATGCGGGAGTGCGCGCCCGGGGGCGGGTTCGTCATCGCCCCTACCCAGTCTCTCAGGCCCGAGGTGCCGTGGGAGAACATCGTGGCGTTTTACGAGGCGGTCGAGGCGTGCGGCCAACGGCCGTCCGGTGTGAGCGAGGGGGGGCTGACCGGGGGACGAAACGGCTCCGCCGCTAGCCCGAAGGTCCCCGCAAACCATTGAAGAAAGCGATGAAGCGGCTGTCCAGGACGGCCTGGTTGCTTTCATAGACGCTGATCCCGTCGTAGCCTTCGTCGATCGCCCGCCGGGTACGGGTTTGGGCGCCATCGAAATCGAACCCGGTGACGCCGCGGTAAAGGCGCGCGGAGCCCTGGACCATGGCTTTCCATTCAGGCGACGGCCAGGACTCAACGCCGAGGAAATCGTCGGCCACCACCTCGTCGCAGAGCCCCTCCTTCAGCCAGGCCGGCAGGTCGATCCCGTCGAACAGGCAGTGGTTCGGGCGCACCCACAGCGAGACCTTGACGCGGGCAAGCCCTTGCGCGGCCAGCGCCTCCTTCAGCTCGCGCCCGAAAAGGGTCATGAAGTCGGCCCGGTACTGGAACCAGCGCCGATGCTCGTCGTCGTCGGGCGGCAGGCCCCGGATGTAGCGGCGATCCTTTCCGGCGGGATCGCGGGGCGGCGGGACGCCGTATTGCCGGGTATAGCCCTCGACCAGGATGGGTGCGTAAGTCAGGATCGGCGGAGCGCGCAGGAATCCGAGGGAGAGGCCTTGAAGGCCGTAGGCCGCCGCTTCGACGAGAATATCGATCTTGTGTTTGCGCACCTCCGGAAAGGCCAGGCATAGCTTGGGGGCGGGCGCGCCGGAGTCCAGCTCCTCGTGATAGCGCGGATTCTTCCGGAAGAAGTCGCTTTGCACGTTGAGCCCATAATGGTTGAACCGCATCCAGCCGTAGATTTCAAGCCCGTACTTCCGGCCGGCTTCCACGGCGAGCGCGAGGACGTCGCGGCGCTGCAACAGCCGGCCGTAGGCTTTCATCATCGGGGTGAAAACATCGTGCGTCTTCGCGGATACATAGCGCATCGTATTATGCCGCGAAGGGAAGTCCGAGCATTGTCCGTCGATGCGCCAATAGACCTTGCCGATGCCGCAGCGTGCGTGGTCCCGCAAGTTCGACTCGAAGGCTTCCGGCGTGCCCGCGACGCTGTAGGCGATGTCCGGGATGTCGTTGAACCCGCTCAGGGGAATCCGGGGTCGGGCCGCCTGCCGCTCCCGCCAGGCCCGCGCCTCGGACTCGCCGAGAGCCTCGAAGCGGATGTAATCGAGCACCGTGACGGCGAATTCGCCGGGATGCCGGCCGATGCGGAATTCTTTTCCTTCCAGGTCGTGGATGCCGAAATCCACTTCATGGGCCTGATGCCGGCCGGACAGTCTCAGCATGAAGGGGGTCGACTCCATCGTGCCGGCGGGGCGGAGGCGATAAGAGGGCAGCGGGTCGTCCGGGGCGGATAACGCCGCACCGTCGCCCTGCCCGATGCCGACGAACACCCGATAGGCTCCCGTGAGACTCGGGGCCACCCGAAGATCCGGCGGATGCGTGCCCGGCCCTGCATATAGCGCCCTGCCATGGAGGCAGAAGGGCAAGGGTTCCACCCGCCATGTGTCGGGCGTGCAGTCGGCGTGGACTTGGCCGGGAGGAACGAGGTCGCAGAAATCGAGCACAATGCCTGCGGGTTGGGGCATGGGATCGCCTTCCGCGGGGGGATTTTTCGTGTCGACGGGCACACCGAGCCGCGCGTCGGCAAGAATGGCGGCATGCCGATCCCTGCGCCAGGGTCCGATTTCAAACTGTGCAACGTGCGATGCTTGAGCGGTGAAGTCGAGCGGCGTATTCTGCAGCGGCATGTGTTGACTGTAGGCCGTCATGACGTGGGGCCGGAGGTCGAAGCCGCGGACCTGGAACTGGACATGACTCATCTGCCGCTTGGATCGCGTCGCCACGATGAGGCCATCGGAGCGTCCGGTGCGGAACAGGACCCGCCAGCAGGGCAATTCCGACCCGCCCGGCAGTTCTTCGCCGTCGAAATACAGGTCTTCCTCATCCTCGAAAATATCATTGAAATCCTCAGGCAGAACGATCCGGGGCAAGGCGGCATGCTGGAGGCTTGCCGATGGATCGAGCGGTTCGATCCGGAGTTCGCAGGCGAGGGTCGACTGGTCGGGCTTCAACTCGAAGAGCCTGAAAATGCGCACGAGGCTGCTTTCGATGACGGATTCGACGGCGTTGGCCAGATGGCGCACCTGAACCGTCCTGAAACCGGGCGCGGCAGAATCCCCGACGTCTTCCGTAATCCACCCGACGCCATCATAATAGCGGCAGGCGCAACCGCGGATGAGAGTGGGCGAGTCTTGAGATGCGGCGAGGAACTCAAGATTGCCGGTGGAGCGGCCAAAACAGGCAGTCAGCCAGGAATTCGAAAGCATAATCGGCTTCGTCATATTGTCTATACATACTTCGGCGGAGGCGTTCTGGTCAACGCAAATCACGCGAAGGCTTGAGCATAATAGGCGGCAACTCCCGTGCCCAGGCCGATGAACGCGGAGGAAAACCAGAACAGCCTATGCGGTTCGCGAAGAGTGCCGTTTTCAAGCGCCTGTTGTCGAGAATGTGTCTTGATCCCTCGCTCGGGTTCTTTCACTTCCTTTCCGATGGGCCATCGCGCGAAGGATGGCATCGAGAACATCGCCCAGGAACTTGCCGACATCTTCCGCGAGAAACCGCAGCACGAGGAACCCATTTTCCTGCAACAGGACATCTTTCCGGCGATCGCGTCGATACGCCCCTGTGTCATTCAGATGCTGAGCGCCATCCAATTCTACCGCCAACCCCAGTTCGGCGCAAAGCAGATCCACTTCCATGGCCCCCCGTCCATTGAAAGGAATGGGCAACTCCGCATTCAGGCGAAACTTGCCGGCCGTCTCGGACATGGTCTCCAGCCTATGAAACAAAAACGCTTCCGTTGCGCTGCGCGCATGCTCAGTAGACCCATTATTCTCAAAGGCCTTTGCGGCGTGAACGAAAAGGGAGCCAACCGAAGCGTCGACTCCATCGCGTATGAGACGCTGAATACTTCCCGCGTAGTCCCGCTTCCATTCGGGATCCACTGGGAGCGGAACGTCCGGAGGCCATCCGGGCACCGCACTGGCCGGAAGGTGAATGGTGTAACCAATGGCCTCGTATCCGCTGCACCGCCGCTCGAACATCCGCGCCAGCATGGGCGAATCAAGATCGGCATAATCATAGATGCGCACGTCCCGCTTGTTGTCGTGCAGCCGGTGCAGGCGGCCGGCATATTGGGTGATCGTGCCGCGCCAGGATACGGGAAGCGTCAGGAACAGGGTGTCCAGGCGGGCATCGTCAAAACCTTCTCCGATAAACCCGCCCGTGGCCAGCAAAACGCGAGGCTCGGTTTCGGGAATAGCGGCCAGTTCCGCGAGAGCGGAACGGAGTTTCTTTTTACCCATGCCTCCTTGCAGGACGAATAAATGGCGAACGGCAGGGGCAATGTGGTGGGTCAGCCTTTGCAGATGCTCCGTTCGCTCGGTCAGGACAAGCGGCGCCCGGCCATCCCGCAAAACATCCATCAGGTCCGCGACTATCAAACGGTTCCGTCGTTCGTCTGCGATCAGGGCGTCATAAAGGTCGTGGAACGCGATGCGTTTATCCTCGTTCGGCTCAGCCGTTGGCCGGAATGCCGTGGGACGCACCCAGACGCTATGCGTAAACGGCCGAGAAGCGGCTTGATGCCTGGCATCCACGCGATGCCGTACCGGTCCCGCCTGCATAAAGATGATGGGATGATGTCCGTCTTTCCGAGTGACAGTTGCCGAAAGGCCCAGCACATACGTTGCCTTGGATCGCCGGGCAACCTGTTCAAAACCAGAGGCCGGCAAGTGGTGACACTCGTCCACGATAAGGTGACCGTACTCTCCTATCCTGTCATCCACGACACCTTTGCGAACCAGACTCTGGATCAGGCCGACATCCAGGATTCCCGTGAATTTCTTTTTGCCTCCGCCGATTCGCCCGATGGATTTCGCCGGCACGCCCAGGAATGAAGACAGTCGCTCCACCCACTGTTCCATTAATTGCTGTCGATGAACGAGCACCAGCGTGCCGACTCCACGTTTGGCGATTAGCCAGGCAGCGACTACTGTTTTCCCGAAAGCCGTGGTGGCCGCCAGAACGCCGAAATCGTGGGCCATCAATGCTTCGACGGCGGCTTGCTGCTCGCGTCGCAACACCCCCTGGAAAGAAACATTCAGCGGCGTTCCGGATTGCCGTTCGTCGCGAATAGTTGTCTTGATGTTCAAACGGGCAAGCAGGTCGTGGACATCGTCCAGACACCCGCGCGGCAAGGCAATGTGCAGAGGATGGTCTTCCGCACAAGCGATAATGCGTGGCTTGTCGAAGGTGGGCAGATGCATCGCCTGCGCCTTGTAGAAATCCGGATTCTGAAAGGCCGCCAGGCGGATGAGCCGGTTACGGAGGGCGGGCGGTACCGCATCTTTGGCGATGTAAATTTCGTTGCCGAGGACGATCTCCAGGTTTTCAGGCAAAGGTCCGGTTATCGGCGTCTCCATTGGCCGGCGCGAGGGAGGCGCCGTCCAGGGCTCGTCATCGTCTTCTTCCGCAAGGGCAAAACGTACGTCAACCACCCGGCCTCGTTTTTCGGCTTTGGAGACGATTGCCTCGATGTCATTTTTACATATTTTAGGGACAGATGAAAGGAAGGCCCATTGATCCGCAACAGGCTCCATGCGTTCATCGAGAAAAACGCTATTCCCTTTTTCGCGAGGGCCTTTCTGAAGTGGAAGGGCAATCAGGTTGCCGAACCCTCCTTTCGGAAGCGTATCCTGATTCGGGAAAAACCGGTCATACGAATTTAACCCGATCTCAGGTCGTCGTTCCATCGTTTCGGTCAGGATATGAGCGCCCAGTTTCCGGGCTAGAACGGCCGGAACGGCTTCCACGAAGAACAACCACAGATGCGCCCCGTTGCCGGAGCGGGACCTCTCGACCGCGGGAGAAAGGCCCAGTTGAATGCAGGTTTCGCGCACGGCGCCCACGTCGGCGAGCCAGGTTTCCTTGTCGAAATCAGCGGCCAGGAAGAAGCAGGTTTCATCGAGAAGCATGGGGTATAGGCCCATGATGAATTCGCGCCCGGTTTCATCGCAACCCGTGAGGTGCTGCCGGATCGTATCGTCGGTGACGGGCAGGAAGCGCCGGTTCGGGCAGTCGGCGCATTTCACGGCTTTTTTGTCGCACAACCCGCGGATCCATTCATGAGCGCACGCGGGACTGTAACCGGATTTTCCGGTCTTCCGGCTTTCAAAACGGCGCGGATAGACATCCTCCCGCCCCCGAAACAGCGCCCGGAAGAGATCGATTTTCGCGGAAGGAGGGGACGTTTGTGTGACAGTAGAACTCATTACTACTTCCTATCTGTCTCTGGTGCACACTGTGTGAGTTGTCTTCTGCCGGCCCGGGCGCCTGTCAGGGAAACTCGAGCTGATCGACGCGCAGGCGCTCCAGGGCCTCGGGGTCCAGTTCCACGCCCAGGCCCGGCGCATCGGGCACGTCGATCACGCCGGCGACGATCGGATAGGTGTGGCGGATGACATCGGGCGGGCCGTCGAAGGCGTATTCCCCGCGGGCGGGCCCCTCGGCGTAAGGCTCCATGCCAATATCCTCGCAGGGCCGGGTGAGGCCGATCACGCAGGCCAGCTGCATGAACGCCGCGTCCTGGATCCCGAACACACCGCTGGACCCGATGGCCGTCTCGAGCCCGGCCGCCCGCGCCACCGCGTCGATCTGCAGGGCCGTGGCCAGTCCGCCCTGGTTATCGGGATGATGGTTGATGACGTCCGCCGCCCCGGCCCGCACGACCTCGTGAATCTGCGGCCAGGTCGCCTGCCGATCCACCATGATGCGGCACCCCGTCCGGCGGCGGAGTTCGGCGAGAGCCTCGTTCGGGGCGTTCAGCATGTCCTCGAAGTAATCGACACGGCAGGGATTCAGCGCCGCGATGGCGTCCGCCGCCTCGTCCACGGTCCCGTAGCCGTCATTTGCGTCTACCACCAGCGCCACGGCGTCGCCAACCGCTCGGCGGATCCCCCGGAGCGCCTCCACGTCCTCCCCGAGCCGCCCCCGGAACTTGATCTTGAGGAACCGGTAGCCGGCCCCCGTCCATTTCAGCGCCCGGCGCACCATGACATCCGCAGGTCCCACATGGATCACCGGCATGCCCGGAAACCGGTTGCGCCCCCGGCCGCCGAGGAGGGTGTACACGGGAACGCCGAGTGCCTTGCCCGCGAGATCGTAGAGGGCGATGCTGAGCCCTTCGCGGATGACGAGCCGGTCCCAGTCGAGGACGGGGGGCAGCGGCTCCAGCAGCGCCTCGAGCGCGAACGCGTCCCGCCCAATCAGCGGCTCGGTCCAGCGGGCCAGGGCCTGCTTCAGCCCGGGGGACGTTCCCCCGCCCAGTCCGGGCGCCAGGCCCGGCACCGATCGCTCGCCCGAAAACCCGCATTCCCCCAACCCGGTGACGCCGCCGGCCGCGATCTCCCAGATGAGGGCGCGCGCACACGTTAGGGTTCCCGAGGAATAAGTGAAGCCCAGCTTCATCTCCACGAGATGGACCGCAATCCGTTCAATCCGCAGATTCATTGTATCTCCCCCCGAAACCACCGGCCATACTCCCAATGATCTCATAAGCGTACGTCGCACTCAAACCAGGTCCGTTCCGCGTACGCCAACGAACCCCTATTTTACACTATCCGCTCAGATGCGCCAGCGCGGCCTCGACGCTGGAAGAGCTCCCCTCATAACCTCGAACAGGGGATTCAGGGTATGGCAGTTCGTGTAGAGGATTACGCCCGAAACTGACGAACTGGGGTTAATCCCGCTCCGGCACGATTTCCAGCAAATATTCCCACACACACAAACCCGGAAGGGCCCCCCGCCCGCCTGCCCGTGAGCGTCACGGCGAAACCCGACACCTGCCCCTCCAACGGAACCCAAACACAATCGATAGAGCGGCAAGACAAACCGCCGCGACCGCGCATGTAACCCGTCCGCCTCTGGCCACTATTAACCGGTCACTCCCCCTGGATAGAGCCAATAGGATCATGATCGCCAGCGTAAGAACCTTAACCATATGTGCTCTGCGCTTTCGTGACCTAACGTTAAGTTCCATCTCCACCTTCACACCGTCCGGACAGTCTTCCACGTAGGCCACGCCACCCTGCACCGAAATTCTGACCTTGAGCGCATCAGATACTACATGCAGGAGGGCAGTCAGGCTTGGCGGTTTGCGACGCGTCATGGCGCGTTCTTTCCCGGTGGTTCGGTGCCTTCGTTGAGGATGGCGAGGTAGGCCGGGTAACTGAAGACGCGGTTGCGCCGGTGACCGGTGAGTTCCTTCGCCAGCCCGAGCCGGCCCAGGTGATCGAGCGTCTTGTTGACGGTCACGTGACTCAGTCCGGTTTGTCTTTCGATGGCACGCGACGTCGACACCGGCCGCCGGAGCAACTCGTGGTGCACCCGCAGGGCGGAGCCGGCGGCGCGCCGCAGCGCGCGAATCCTTTCGCGATCCTGCCGGGCCATGGCTTCGAGCCTTTGCGCGGTCTCCACGGCCTGTCCCGCCGTGACAGACACCGCCTCGGCGAAAAAGTCCAGCCAGCTTTCCCAGTCGCCATCAATCCTGACCCGGTTGAGCAACTCGTAATAGGTCTGCCGGTGCGCCTTGAAGAAAAGACTCAGATAGAGCATCGGCTCTCGCAGGACCTTGCGCTCACACAGCAACAACGCGATAAGCAGCCGCCCCAGACGGCCATTCCCGTCAAGGAACGGATGAATGGTCTCGAACTGGACATGTGCCAAAGCCGCCTTGAGCAACGGCGGCGTAGACTCGGGCTGGTCATGCAGGAACAACTCCAATGCGCCCATGCACTCCGTGACCCGTCCTGGAGGAGGCGGGACGAACACCGCGTTGCCTGGACGCGTTCCGCCAATCCAGTTCTGACTGCGCCTGAACTCCCCCGGTTCTTTTTCGGAGCCTCGCCCCTTCGCCAGCAGATGCGAGTGTACCTCCCGCAGCAGGCGGAGAGACAGCGGGAACCCTTCGCGCAGACGGGCAAGGCCATGATCGAGGGCGGCGACGTAGTTACTGACCTCCCGCACATCATCAAGCGGGACGCCCGGCTGTTCGTCCATCTCAAAGAGGAGAAGATCGGAAAGGGAAGACTGGGTGCCCTCGATCATGGAGGAGAGCACGGCTTCTTTTCGGACGTAGGTGTACAGGAAAAGGGAGACATCCGGCAGAAGCAACGTGACGCTATCCAGGCGCCCTAGCGCCACCAACGCTTCATCGAATCGCGTTCGCAGGCCCGAGGACCAGTCGATGGGCGGAACCGGGGGAAGCGGGGCCGGCACAAAGGCACGCACCTTTTCGCCCACCGTCGATACGACCTCGTAGCATCCCTGGCTCGCGCGCTTCATGCTTCCCTCCATCCTTACATACCCGCCTTTGCTATGTAAGCTAGTAGCGATATCCTTACATAATATGCAAGACATGTAAAGATCTACTATCCCACCTCGCGAAGCTGGTAAAGGCGAGCGAGATCCACATGGCGCCCATGACCTTTGAAGAATTTGTCATAGCCGGCGAACCTCAAGAGGCCGCCTGAAAATCAAAACGAGTGGAAAACTGGCATTGGGCAGGTGGCTGGGTGGCCCTACTTCGCTCTGCGCCGAAGCGGCTTGAGCTACGAAGTGCTCACCATTTTCGCGCTCCGCGCGAAAATGGTGGGCACTACAGGGATTGAAAGCAGGTTGATCTGCCCGTTTAGCAAGGGTCCCGAGCATGTCTGCACACAAATAGACGCACAAAGCCAAAAATGCCCTCCAGAACTTCGCTCGCTCATCAAGGCCTGGACCTTCATTCCACGCCATCTTCAAGCCGCCATCCTATCCATCGCAAGCATTTGAAAGCCCGATGAAGCAAAGACTTGAACCTGTGACGATATGACCGATTACAGAGGTTTCTATTGGATATGCACACAAAGAGGCGCACAAAAGGTCATACCTACCTCCTTTCCGCTCAGGGACTAGAGACCCATCCAAGGGCATCTTCAAAATTTCATCTGGTCCATCGAAGGGACCGCCACAAGAGACGCCTTCTCCTGGATGAGAAGGTTTTCGACGTCCGCCTCTGGATCAGGGCCAAGGCCGAGGTGCTGGCTATCAATGCGGGGGATGTCGATCTTAAAGCCAGGCGGATCGTTTGCGGACTTACTCGTGGAAGTCCAAGGGGACTTCCATAACGGCCCTTCCGGGCGGATCGAGCCTATGT
Organism: Kiritimatiellia bacterium; assembly: GCA_044346855.1. Lineage (GTDB taxonomy): Bacteria > Verrucomicrobiota > Kiritimatiellia > CAIKKV01 > CAIKKV01 > CAIKKV01. The sequence continues at coordinate 110 of JBIIYJ010000147.1, read as the reverse complement.
CGACCTGGAGTTTTTAGCGGACCTGAATAGCCGAGGCATCCTTTTTGTTTTGCGACCCAAGATCAACATGCTTTTCCATACTGTCCGAAAACTCCCCTCCTCGGGTAAGA
>JBIIYJ010000146.1:0-12696 GCA_044346855.1 Kiritimatiellia bacterium | reverse complement strand
GCTCCCCACGAGGGTCAGGATCTTCTGCAGGACTCCGTCCTCCCGGGCGCCCGCCGTGCGGGGAATCACATAGCCCCCGAAGCGGATGCCGCCCAGCCTGGCCCCCGCCCTCATGCGGGCCGCATAGAAGGACCACTGCCAGGCCTGCTGGTCGCCGAACCAGTCCTCCGTCCACAGCATGGTGCAGCCGCGCATCCGGCCGAATTCCAGCCAGTCGTGGCCGCCCATCGCGGCGTCGGGATCGGTCTTGGCCCCGTTGTTGGCCACGGGCCCGGGCACGTAACTCCGGCCGGCGAAAAAGTTCCAGTTCACCAGGATGGGCATGTTCGTATAGAACGCCTGCTCAAGCGCCCGGGTGACCGCGGCGAAATGGTTCGCCGAATCCCAGGGGAAGAAGCGCATGGTCCAGTAGAACAGCCGCTTCGACGCCAGGTCCTTCGCCCCGCTCCGCCCCAGGGGCTTGACCTCCTCCCACGCCTTCGCCCCCACATCGGCGGGTTTCAAGCCCTGGGCTTTCAGGTACTCGCGGAACCGGGCAAGGCCGGCCGGACTGTTCGTCAGCGTCTGCGTCTGCCCGGGATAATACCAGCCCGGCTCGTCGGACAGGCAGAACAGGGCCATGTCCTCGCGGGCAAAGCCGGCATTCGTGTAGCTGGCGGCCAGGCTGTTCGCGAACGCGTCGATCTCGGCCTGCCCGCCCTTCAGCGTGTAATCGAAACAATACCCGGGCGGACTGTAGACGGCCCAGGAGGTCTTGCGCAGGCCGCTCTTGAGCAGGATCGCGCGGGACCGCGGCTCGGGGCCCATCATGATGGCGCTGAACCCGCCCTTGACCAGGGTCCCGATCCCCTCCTCCAGCCCGTCCTGGTCGCTGTCGCCGTGGATGTAACGATCGGCGATGGGAAAACGCGAAGGCCGTTCGGCGGGAGAGAGCGGCGCCGTCTCGAACGCCTTCCAGTATTTCCGGTTGTACTCGCGCATGGTGGCCGCGCGCGGCCGGCCGTCCTCGCGCCAAACCAGGAACCCGAGTTGCCCCCCGTACAGGTTGCCTGTCATGGCGATGGCCTTGCCAGGCTCCTCGTTGAACTCCAGTTCCGCCTCGACCCGGGCAGGCATCGCAATCCCGGAAAAGCCGAAACGGAAGACCACGGGCCACCCCTTGATGTGGTCGTTGGGATACGAATGCGGCCCCACGGCAACCTTGGCCTGATCCGGGCCGAAGGCCTTCCAGTCCGACCACTCCTGCCCGCGGGCCTTCACGCTCTCCCGGTTCAGGCTGATCGCGGGGGCGGCGTTGGTCGGGAGCGGAAGGCCGGCCGCCTGCGTCGCCCGGGCCCGCCACCGGAACAGGGGGATCTCGCCGGGCGCAACCGCGCTTTCACCATTTTGGGTACAAGCCAGAAGCACAGCCAGGGCGGCAAACGTGGTCAGCGAGAGCTTCATCCCGACCTCCCCGCGCGGAACGCGCGCAGCCAGTTCCAGATCCAGAACTTGATTTTGAGGAAAAGCGGAGCCTTCGCCGGTTCCGGCCGCCGCTTCGCCGTCCGTCCCGCCTGCATGTAATCCCGGTCCGCCAGCCCCATAAGCCCGCCCTCCTCAGTCCGCCACTTCCCCGCCCGGCAGCACGCGGTCCAGGTTGATGATGGCAGGCGCCTTCTTTTCAAGCCGGGGCCCGGCGAAGAGGAAGCACGGGCGGATGATGCCGCCCAGCCCGATCTCGTTCGCCTTGCTGTTGCGGATGATCTGGATGGCCAGCACGTTATCCGTGTCCGCCGCCGCCGCGTCGGTCAGGTCGAACTGGAACGGCTTGCTGAACCCCCGCCCGGACGTGCCGATCAGCTGCCCGTTGAGCCAAACCCGCGCCTCGTCCTCCACGCCGCCCAGGAACAGGCCCAGCGGCTGGCCCTTGGCTTCGGCGGGAACCTTGAAGTGGAACCGGTACCAGACGGCGCCGTCGCGCAGCCCCGAAAGTCCCTGCGCGTCCCAGGTGCTGGAAAAGGTCTTCGTCAGGACCAGCTGGCTGTCCTGGATGGCCGGGCCCTGGTAATTCATCCGGTGCCCGACCCCGTATGGATCCAGCAGCGTCGGCAGGGCGTCCGGGATCTCCACGATTTTGCGGTACGGCGCGCTGCTGTACTTCAGCGACTCGCTCACGAACAGCGCGAGAAACCGCTTCGCGTACTGCGGAACCTCGTTGGCCACAAGGTCGGTGTTCACGGCGTACGTGGCCGCCCAGTGGTTGCTCATGGCCTCGTAGGCCTTCTGGCAGGCGGGGAAATCGAACCGGCGCGTGGCCTGGGTGAAATCGAGGAAGAGCCTCAACGACTCCACGTTCGCCTTCACGAAGCCGGCGCGGGTCCTGTCGTCCTCCGTTTTAGCGGCCGCGATGCCGGCGTCGACCAGACGCATGGCCTTGTCGAGCCAGGCCTGGTCGTAGATCAGAGGAAAGGCGTGGTAGGACCCGGCCTCCTGGCCCGCCGCGTGCTGCGTCTCGGTCAGCAGCAGGTAATACGCCTCCATCGGGCCGGCACCGGCGCCGAACGCCTTCACGCAATAGTCGTGCAGCAGCGCCTTCCAGTCTTTCGACGAATCCCAGGCCAGCTTCATGAACACGTAGTCCGACATGCCGTTGACGGACCAGGCCTTGGTCGCCTCCACGTTCAGCCCGACCACGCCGTGCTTCTTATAGAAGGGCAGCTCCTCGCCCCAGATGCGCAGCTTGCTGAAGGGCATCATGTTCTCCGCGAGGTTCCAGTTATAGCCCCGGTAGATCAGCACGTTCCCCTGCTCGCGCGCCAGCTTCCCCCACTGCTCCACAACATCCTTGTAGAAAGGCTGCGTCTTGGAGGTTTCGTCCAGCACGCCGTGCAAACGGGAGAAATTGATCGGGGCGAAGATGATGACAATGTTCGGGTCCGGCTTGTACCGGTAGGGGTAACCGGCATGGGTGGAATACGAATAGAACCCGACATGCGCATTGGGGTAGTCCTTCTTCACCTCGGCCAGGATCCGGTTGCACAGCAGGATCAGATCGTCGGTCCGGTCCGGCTCGCCCGTGATCGGATCGGGCACGCCCGACCCCGCCCGCATCGATTCCGCCGAGATCGAATAGCCCATGCCGTCGGCCGGGCCCACGCCGAACGCGGCGGTCGTCTCCTTCGTCCACTTCCCGTCCGCAATGTTCCTGGCATAGGCGGCCCTGATCTCCTCGATGAACAGCTCGATCACGCGGGGATGGGTCGGCTCCAGCTGGGGCCCCATGCGCTTCAGCGAGCCGTCCGGCGCGCGGCGGAGCGCCAGCATGGTGGGGTCCTTCTCGAACTCCGCCTTGTGCCGGCCGATGAACTGGTCCCACACGTGGCCGCCGGCGCCCGCCACCGGATGGGTCCACGAACCGCGCCGCTGGCGGCGGAGCCACTGGGCCATGCGGGCCCCCTCCTCCGGAAGGCGGGGCTGGGGATAGCCGCGGTACCAGAGCGAACGGAACAGGAAGTCGGGAACCGAGGACAGGTCCTGGGCCTTGACCGCCACCGTGGCCTGCTTCGGCGCAATCAGGCCGATGTCGCCGGGCATGACCCAGTCGCATCCCTGCTGCCCGAGCAGCTCGTAGAGGCCGAACAGGGCCGCCTCCTCGGACTCCCCGCCGATCAGCACCAGCCCGTCCTTGACGAGCAGGCGGAAGCCCTCCTTCGACTCGCAGGTCTTCTGGGGAACGGCGCCCATCCGGACGGCCAGCGGGCCCAGCACGATGGCCGGCGCCTTCACCTGGGCCGGATCGTCGGTTACCACCACGTCCAGCGTGGCGCCGCTCATCTTGCCCAGGTGCAAATTAAGCTCGTCCGCCATCTCGCGAGCAACCGTCTGCGGCGGAGGGGCGGCTTTCTTCCTGGCCGGAACAGCCGGAGCCGGAGCGTCCAGCGGTCCGGTGAGATACAGCTTGGCCACGGGCTTGCCGTCCTTGACCAGCGTGACGTCGCCGCGCACGACCGGCGAAACGGCGCAAACTCCAAGGAAAACGGCGCCCAGCAGAAGGGACGAAATCGAATCCGGCGAAAGGGTCATGACAGGGCTCCTGATTAAGCTCCCACCTTACCAAACCCGCCCGGATTACGCAATCGTTGCCAACGGAAAGGTCAGAAGTTCGGGCGCATTGCAGTTTAGTCGGGATTATGCCAGTTTAGTGCGAAGCCGATTTGGAGTGCGGCGGCTTGACGCCGCTTTGGCTGGCACCGACTGGACGCGACATCAACGACTGGGCGCCCCGTAAAGCCGACACGCTCAGGCAGGCCTATCGAAGCGCGCGGGGCAGCCGCATCGCAGAAAGCGGCGTCAAGCCGCCGCACTCCAAATTTAGGATCTGTCGATCCCGACGAAACTGCAATGCGCACGTCAGAAGTGGGTTATTGCGAAAGGCCTTCGGAAAATGATAGAGTCGTTCTTTAACTTCCGGAGGCATCGATGCGCGTTTTGACCCCCCTTCTCGCCCTCGCCCTGGCGCCCGCCCTTCAGGCCGGTTTCCCCGCCCCCGCCGAAACCCGGCTTTTCGAGGACGGCGTCCCGCGCCTCTCCGTCGTCACCTCCGCCACCGCGCAGGCCGCCACCGGCCTGGCCGCGCGCGAACTGGCCGCCCTGCTCTCCGCGATCGGCGGCACGAACGTGAGCCTGGAATGCGGCGACGGCCTGCGGGGCCTGGCCGTCGGCACGGTCGCCGACTTCCCCGCCCTCGCCGCGGGCGACCGGCTGGACACCAACGCGCTGCTCCATGTCGACGACTACCTGCTCCGCTCCCACCCGGACGGCGTCCTGCTCCTGGGCGTCACGCCCGTCGGCGCCCGCCATGCGGTCTGGGACCTGCTCGACCGGCTGGGCTACCGCCGCTTCTTCGCGCCGAAGAACTGGGAAATCGTGCCTTCCCTGAAAAACGCCACCCTGAACGTGGACGTCACCGAAAGCCCCTCCTGGCTCGGCCGCCGCATCTGGTACGGCTTCGGCACGTGGGCTGAAAACAAGACGAACTACGCCGAATGGTGCGCCCGGAACCGGTCGGACACGGCGTTCGCCCTCAACACCGGACATGCCTACGACAACATCCGGTCGAAGAACCGCAAGACGATCGAGGAGCATCCCGACTACCTCGGCCTGCTCGGCGGCGTCCGCAAGTCGACCAAGTTCTGCATCTCCAACCCCGGCGTGCGCAAGATGGTCGCCGACATGGCCGTGGCGGCCTTCAAGACCAATCCGGCCCAGCAGACCTTCTCCGTGGATCCCAGCGACGGGGGCGGCTGGTGCGAGTGCGAGGCCTGCGCCGCCCTGGGCACGGTGACGGACCGGGCGCTGACCCTGGCCAACGAGGTGGCCGACGCGGTGAACCGCGAGGTCGGCGAGCGGTACATCGGCATGTATGCCTACAACATGCACTCCCCGCCCCCGGAAAAAGTCCGCGTCCATCCCCGCGTCATCATCAGCGTGGCCACTTCGTTCATCAAGGGCGGGCTGACCCTCGACGGCCTGATCACGGGCTGGAACCGGATGGGCTCGAGCCTCTTCGGCATCCGCGAGTACTACAGCGTGAACACCTGGGACCGCGACGTCCCCGGCGCCGCCCGCGGCGCCAACACCGCCTACCTCGCCAACACCATCACCAACTTCCACGCCCGGGGCGCCCGGTTCATGTCGTCCGAATCCTCCGCCAACTGGGGCCCCAACGGGCTCGGCTACTACCTCGCCGCCCGGCTGCTGTGGAACACGAACAATGTGTCCCGATTGGAGGAACTGAAGGAGGATTTCCTCGACAAGTCGTTCGGCCCGGCCCGGAACGAGATGCGCGACTTCTACACGCTCATCGACGGCGCGCGCAAGCCGCTGCTGAGCCCCGACCTGGTGGGGCGGATGTACAGGACGCTCGACGCGGCCCTGAAGGCCGCCGCCGGCCGGGCCGACGTCCAGGCGCGGCTCGACGACCTGGTGCTCTACACCCGCTACGTCGAGCTTTACATGCTGTACATCGAGGGCCGCGGGGCGGAGCGCCAGGCGGCGTTCGAGAAACTGATCCGCCACGCCTACCGGATGCGCAGGACGGAGATGGTCCATTCCTACGCGCTGTACCGCGACCTCGACCACCGGGACAAAAGCATCGTGATCCCGCCCGAAGCGGCCTGGCAGAAACCCGAGCCGGGCAACCCCTGGAAAAGCAGCGAGCCGTTCACCCGCGCGGAACTCGCCGCCTTCGTGGCGGACGGGATCGCGGGCAACGAGACGGTCGACTTCAAGCCGGTCGCCTTCGACGCCCCCCTGGTAAAAGCCGGCGCGCTCGGGCTCGCCGGGGTCACCAACGCCTCGTGGACCAATGCCAGCTGGCAGAGCCGGGGCAACCAGCGGATGTTCATCTGGGTGGAGACGGCTCCCACCACCCTCGTCTTCACCCTGACCGGCGGGCTCATCACCCATTACCGCGACCGGGGCGACGCCCGGCTGAAGCTGACCCCGGCGGAGGAGGCCGAGGGCAAGGCCGTGGCCTCCGGCTCCGTGCCGCCCGACGGCGTGCCGCGCCAGGTGACGCTGGCCACCACCCACCCGGGGCTGCACTTCCTGGACATGGCGGACGGCGGCGACTCCACCCGCATCGACTGGCCGGCCGGCCTGCCGGTCACCTTCAAGACCAGCCTGGGCAGCCGCATGGACTACTGCGAGGGCCCCTACTTCTTCTACGTGCCGAAGGGCACGCCGGTCGTCGCGGGCTTCACGGCCGGCTTCAACGGCCTCCTGGCGGGGCCGGACGGTACGGTCCTGCGCGAATGGAAAGGCGAGCACCGCTACTTCAGCGTGCCCGTTCCTAAGGGGGCCGACGGCGCGCTCTGGTCAATCCGGGGCGATATGAACAAGAAGCAGTTCCACCTGATGACCGTGCCGCCCTTCCTGGCCCGCACGGGCGCCGAGCTCCTGCTGCCGGAAGACGTCGTACGGAAGGACACGCCATGAAAGCCATCCTGGTCATGTTCGATTCGCTGAACCGCCGCATGCTGGAGCCCTACGGCTGCGGCGACGTGCGGACGCCCAACTTCGCCCGCCTGGCGGCCCGGGCGGTCACCTTCGACCGCGCCTACGTGGGCAGCATGCCCTGCATGCCGGCCCGGCGGGAACTGCACACCGGCCGCTACAACTTCCTCCACCGGAGCTGGGGCCCCCTGGAACCCTTCGACGATTCCATGCCCGAACTCCTGAAGACCCACGGCATTTCCTCCCACCTGTTCAGCGACCACTATCACTACTGGGAGGAAGGCGGCGCCAACTACCATACCAAGTACAGCACCTGGGAGTGCTATCGCGGCCATGAGGGCGAGCCGTGGAAGGCGGATCTGACCGCCGCCCCCGACATGCACCCCGAAAGCCTGAACAACAAGGTCCGGGGCTTGGGCGGATTCCTGAAGCAGGATTGGATCAACCGGCATTATATCCGGAAGGAAAGCGACTTCCCCCAGGCGCAGACCTTCGCGGGCGGCCTCCAGTTCCTGGAGACCAACCACACGGCCGACAACTGGTTCCTCCACATCGAGACCTTCGATCCGCACGAACCTTACTTCAGCCCCGAACGCTTCCAGGCGCTTTACCGGGAGAACCTCAAGGGTCCCCATTTCGACTGGCCGCCCTACCGGAAGGTGCAGGAATCCGACGAAGCCGTCCGCCACTGCCGTGCCCAGAACGCCGCCCTGCACACGATGTGCGACGAGTATCTCGGCAAGGTGCTGGACGCGATGGACCGCCACGGCCTGTGGAAGGACACGCTGCTGATCGTCAACACCGACCACGGCTTCCTGCTGGGCGAGCACGGGTGGTGGGCCAAGTGCGCGCAGCCATTTTACAACGAAGTGGCCAACATGCCGTTCTTCGTGTGGGACCCCCGCTCCGGCAAGGCCGGCGAGCGGCGGAAGAGCCTGGTCCAGACCATCGACATCGCCCCCACGATCCTCGACTTCTTCGGCGTTCCCCTGCCGCCCGACATGCAGGGCGCGCCGCTCCGCGAAACGGTGGCGGCCGACAAGCCGGTCCGCGAGGCGGGCCTCTACGGCCTGTTCGGCGGGCACGTGAACGTGACCGACGGCCGCTACGTCTACATGCGCGCGCCCGCCAGCCCCGACAACCAGCCCCTCACCGAGTATACCCTCATGCCCGCCCACATGCGGCGCGCGTTCGACGTCAAGGAACTGCAGGAGATCGGGCTGGCGGAGCCCTTCCCCTTCACCAAGGGCTGCCGGACGATGACGATCGCGGGCCGGGCCTGGCTGAAGGCGCACGAATTCGGCAACCTGCTGTTCGACCTGGATTCGGATCCAAAACAGGAACACCCGATCCAGGACCGGGCGGTCGAGGAGCGCATGATCGGCCTCCTGCGCGACCTGATGCGGAAGAACAACGCCCCCGAGGAGCAGTTCCGGCGTCTGGGTGTGTGACGCGCCGTTCGGCTGGCGTCTTTTTCGTGATCGTGATCGTCATCGTCATCGACCACTCGCGTGCTCTTCAGACCTCTGCGTCTCCGCGCTCTCTGTTGGATGTTCGCCTGATCGCTACCGGATAATCAGGAGCGAGCCCGTCACCAGGGGGCTGACCCCGATGTAGGTCACGTTCTGCACGCCGTCGTAATGCACCCCGAAGCGCTCCTGGGCCTTCGCCGACAAGCCGTTGGTGCTCCAGGTCAGCCGCTGGTACACATAGGTGGCGTTAGTCGTGACGAGCGTCTGGATCAGGCTCCGCCCGTCGCCATTCATCCGAAGGCCCCAGTACGGGCGGTACGGATTGACCGGATCGCCCGCGAATCGCAGGTCCATGCGGCCGTAATCCTTATAGGCGGTATTGGTCGAAATGTTCGGATCCTGCAGGTCGAGGTTGGTGGTTCCGATGTCGAGACCCGAGGAGTAGCCATTCACGTAATTTGAAATGATGCCTGTTTCCTTGATCGTCGCGGCTTGGCGGACGATGAACGGCATGTTGCTCAGGTGCAGGAATGCCCGGTAATTATAGGAAAAGCTGTCCGGTTGCCCGACCGACAGGTTCGAACACGATCCGCTCCCGTACGCGGGAAACCAGAAAAACATGCAATCTCCGATGTTCGTGCCGATGAGGAATTCCCCCTCGACATCCCACACGAAATTGGTCGCGCCCCTGAAATCATTCGTGCTGAAATGGGCATGCGACGCCCAACCCCCGCGGCCCATCACAACATTGGAGGCGTACAGCGTCACGTCATCGAACCCTTTTCCGAAAAGGCCCACGGTGCCCTGTGTATTCTTGGCCGCGAACTGCACAACAGCCCGGGAAGACGGGGTTCCGATACGCAGCTTGCTCCCGGCCGGAAAAGCGTTGCTGGCCATGCCAGCTTCATTGGCCGTCAAAAACACGGCATACCCGATACTGAAGTTATTCGATACGGTAAACACAATTGGGGAGGTGTTGGAGCCTAGATGGATAATGCTGTTCGAGGGTCCGCTGAGGCCCACCTGGCTGCCGATCTCGAGAGAATTGAATGTGAGTGCAGACAAAGTGGACGGAAGCTTCAACACACCGGTCGGAGTGCCCTGGTTTCCGGCAATGACGACCGTTGCGATATTTACGGACGAAGGGTTGATGCTGCCTTCCAGTATCGGCACGCTGGCTTCGCTGAGATCGAGTTCGGAATAGGATATGTCGGAGCCATTGTTATCGATCCGCGCGATGGAGAGATAGGAAAGCCAGGCTCGGAAAGCGGCGAAATTCCCCATCCGGTTTGTGACGCCGGGAATATCGTAAACCTGCCCGAGGGTAAACGTCCCAGGCTTGCCGGGAGCGCCGATCCGCAGGGTCGCCTGGGATGGCATCCCCGTCACGACGGTTCCGTCCACGGCGTAGATAAAGGAGCCGTTGTTAAGCCTGAAATTAGTGGCAATCGTGATTGTCTGAAGCTCGGGATTATTGCCGAAATCAATGAACGACTTGATCGCGGTTCGGTAACAACCCAGCCAGAAATCAGGTCCTTCGACCGTCAGATTGGTCAGAGATGGATTGACCAGAAGCGTTCCTCCGCCCTTCGCGGATCCGACAATCAGGGATCCTTTTGTCGCCAGCCTGTTCGACATGCCGTTCCATTGGATATCCGCATGCGCCAGGTCGACCCTGCCCGAAATCAAGCCGGTCGTGTGGACATTGGCGCCCACGAGAAACGAGCCCAGTTGGGCCGTCTCGAAAACCAGGTTGGATACGGTCAGGGCGGAATGACTGACTACGGAGCCGCCGGCCGTGCTTTTGTACCCGCAATAGATTGTACCCGTCGGGGCATACCGCCCCCCGCCGTGCATCCGGATCGTATTGGTGGCCCAGACGATGTAATTCTGCGTCAGGGCGGCCTTGAGCGTGTAGCCCGCGGGAATGTCCAGGTCCACGTCCATATCCGTGTTTGAAACGATGATGGAACCCAAATGGGTATTGGTCTCGATCAGACTGTAACCCGAAGCGGCAAACACGGCGCTGTCGGCAAGGCCGGGAGCCTTCCCGTTATTGTTGGTCCAGTTCAGCGGGTTGTGCCATTGATCGTCGCCGGATTCGTTATCCCAGGTGTAAATGGCGGCGTGCGCCCCGATACTGGCGAAAAGGCAGCCAATCAAGATATAGAATCGCTTGTTCATAACACCCCCACCTTTATCAGAATAAGGCTAATCGTACTACCAATCGTTTGTTGAGTCAATTCGCGAGTCTCTGCTTTCCTGCTTTATTTCGGCGTCCGAAACGGCTACGATTGTAGCATTAAAGGAAGGAACGGGCAGTATCATGGAAGAGAAAATCAAGGCCCTTCTGGAAGATCTTCGCAAGATGCTCCAGGAGGACGGCGGCGATCTGGAACTGATCTCGATTGTCGGGAATACCGTCAATTTGAAGCTCAAAGGCGCCTGCGGCTGCTGTCCGCACGCCATGCAGACGCTCAAGGGCGGCATCGAACGGGTGCTCCGCGAGCAGATCAGCCCCGAACTCACCGTCGAACGGGTCATGTGATGAACAGCAAAAAGGCCGGGGTCAAACCCCGGCCTTTTTTTTTGGCTGAAATTGGTGGCGGTACAGGGATTTGAACCCCGGACACGAGGATTATGATTCCTCTGCTCTGCCAACTGAGCTATACCGCCAATAGGTTCAAATGAACGGTCACTATAGCCGACCAAATCATCGTTTGTCAAGAACCCTGAATGCCTTTAACTCGCTGCTTGACCCTTCCCCCCCCCGCCCTTTACGCTATCCGGATATGAATAGCTTTCATTCGTTCGTCCTCCGGCTTCTGCCGGTGCTCTGCCTGCTGGCTCCCGCGTCGCTTCTCGCGGCCGGTTACGAGCCGGACCCGGACTTCGTGCCGACGGGATCGAGCGGCCCCCAGCGGCGGACGGTGGGCCTGTTCACCCGGCTGTTCAACAGCCCGGCCAAAACCAACGCGGCCGAGCAACTGGCCTACGCGCGCGCGCTCGAGGCGGGCGGCCACCTGCGCAAGGCACTGAAGGCCTACAAGGCCGGTTTCCTCTTTTACCAGACCTCGCTCGAAGCGCCCGAAGCCCTCCGTTCCTACGCGCGACTGCTGGAAACGCGGGGCAAATACAGCAAGGCCTTCGAGGAGTACCAGTTCCTGATCGACAGTTATGCCGGCCGGTTCCCCTACGATTCCGTCATCGAGAGCCAGTACGCCCTGGCCAACCAGGTCCGCACCGAACGGTATGGCCGCTGGTTCTTCGGCATCGGGTTCGTTTCGCCCGAGCGGGCCATCCCGCTGTACTTCCTGGTCGCAAGCAACGCCCCCAACTGGAAGTCGGCTCCCGAGGCGCTCATGAGCGCCGGGGCCATTTACCAGCAGGACAGCCAGTTCGATGAGGCGATCCGCACCTACGCCGACCTGCAGACCCGCTACCCGGATTCCGAGCAGGCCGGCGAAGCGGCCTACCAGATGGTGAACAGCATGATGGCCATCGCCCGGCTCCAGCGGAACAACACCCAGCACACCCTCAACACCCGCGCCGCGCTGGCGCAATACCTGCGGGATCATCCGGACAGCCCCCATGCGGAGGAGGTGCGGAGCAACATGGCCGACCTTGACCACCGGCAGGCCCAAACGCTGATGGACCGGGCCTACGTTTATGAAAAGGCCGGCCGGAATAAGGTGGCCGCCTCCATTTACCGCCAGCTGGTTGCCGAATTCCCGCAGTCGCCCCTCGCCGAAACCGCGAGCCTGAAGGCGGAAACATTGACCAAGGAGCCCTCGAAATGAAGCGCCGTCTCATCCCCGCCCTGATCCTGCTGCCCCTGCTCTTCGCCGGCTGCGTCGGCTACCAGTTCGGCACATCCCTGCCCGGCCAGTACAAGACCGTTCATGTGAAGCCGTTTGTCAACAAAACCGGGGAACCCAACCTCGAATTCGCGTCGACCAAGGCAGCCCTGAGCGAATTCCAAAGAGACGGATCACTGGGCGTGACCGACGGCTCGTCGGCCGACCTGGTCCTTGAAACAACCCTGATGGAAACCCGCTTCGATGCGGTCCGCTTCTCCAAGACACGGTCGGCCGAACCCAACGAATACCGGATGATCGTGGAAGCGTTGATTACCCTGACGGACCGGAAAACCGGCACCGTGCTGATCGCAAAGCGGAAAGTGCTGGGAGAGTCGACTTTCCGTACGATAGGCGATAGCCAGCAGGCC
>JBIIYJ010000144.1:0-12698 GCA_044346855.1 Kiritimatiellia bacterium | reverse complement strand
CCGTGCAGGATGCGTCCGAGTTGGGCGGAGATCATGACAAGTCCTCAGGGGGTTTAGCGGCGCATCCTAGCACGAGCCGTTTCCCGAAAGCAAACAGCGAATCCGGGGTGGACGGGGTGGACGGGGTGGACGGGGGTGGACGGAGTGGATAGGGTGGACGGAGTGGACGCGGTGGACGGGGTTCGCTATCCGCTATTCGCTATTCTGCTTCTTCGCGTCCGCCAGGAGGCCGTTGCGGCGATCAGGGATGCCAGGATGAAGCCGGCGGTGAGGACGGTCTTGCCCGTGCGGCCGGCGTAGGCGCGCGCCTGTTCCCAGTCCGACCCGCCGCCCCCGAACGCGCCGAGGAGGGCGTTGGCGTTGCCGTAGAGGCCAGCCGCCACACCGACGGCCAGGGCGGCCCACACGAACGCCGGCTCCATCCGGCGCGGCGCGTAGAAGCCGGCGAAAACCAGCGGGACCACGGCCGGGGCGAACAGGTTGTAGGCCGCGAAGAGCAGGGTGTAGAGCGTGGCGCCGGGAGCGACGAGAACCAGCAGGACGGCGGCCGCGGCAATGCCGGCGACCCAGGCCTTCACGCCCGCCACGCTCTCGCGCTGGAGCAGATCCTGCTGGGCGATCGAGGCGGTCACCAGGAGGGTCGTGTCGGCCGACGACACGATGGCCGCCAGAATGCTGAGGCCCAGCAGCAGGGACCAGGGAAAGCCGGCGGCGGCTGAAAGGGCGTAAAAGACGGGCTGGCCCGGTTTCACGAGCCCCGAGGCGGCGGCATGGCAGCCGATGTAGGCGATGACGACGCCCATCAGCGCCATCGCGGGGGCGGCCCAAAGCGTCGCGCGCCGGGCGGTCCGCGCGTCGCGCGCGGCGAAATTGCGGCTGAACAGGTTCGGGCTGATCACGTAGATGCCGCCCACGATCAGCAGGTGGTACAGCCAGTCGCCCGCCGTGAACCGGTCGTTGAGCAGGCTGAACGAAACCCGGCCGGCCGCTTCCGGAGCCTGCACCAGCAGGACCGCCAGGAGGCCCAGGAGGCCGGCCGCGATCATGCCGAACTGGACCACGTCGGTCAGGATCACCGCGTGCTGCCCGCCCGGCAGGGTATACCCCGTGATCAGCAGGGCGGCCAGGATCACGCCGAGCTGGAACCCGACGCGGCTGCCGGTCAGCCCCTCCACGAGGCCGCCGGCGGCCTTGAACTGGGCGGCCACGATGGCGGTCCAGCCCAGGACGATCAGCACGGTGACAACCCGGTGCACCCGGGGGCCGAACTGCCGCTTCACCACCTCGGAAAAGGTGCGGGCGCCCGTTTCGCGGATCGCCCCGGCCACGGTTAGCCCCTGGACCGCCAGCCCGAGGGCGGCGGCGCCCAGGAACCAGAAGAAGGGAAAGCCGCCGGCGGCGGCCTGGTCCATCAGGCCCACCGTGGCGGAAGCGCCGATGGCCGTGGCCAGGATGGAAAGGGTCACCGAAAACACGCCCTGCGAGCGGCCCGCCACGACGAAATCGTCATAGGTGTGGGATCGCGGCAGGGCCCGGATCCCGATCGCCAGCATGACGGCGGAAAAGACGGCAATGGCCAGGACAAGAAAGATCATGTCCGCCAGTCTGCCCGAGCCGGAGCCGCCCGTCAAGACGCGGCGGGCTAAAATCTGGAAATCAGGAAATCAGGAAAACAATTCCTGAGTTCCTGAGTTCCAGATAAATGACCCGTCTCAGGATTCGGAGGCCGCAAAGGTCAGCAGCGTGACGACGGCGGCGGCGATGACGGGACCCAGCACCAGGCCGATGAAACCGAAGGCCACCAGCCCGCCCATCATGCTGAGCATCGCGATCAGCCCATTCAGAGACGACTTCCCGCTCATCAGCGCGGGGCGGAGCACGTTGTCGATCCCGCCGACGAGGAGCGTCCCCACCCCCACCAGGACCAGCCCGCGCACCCAGTCGCCCGTGGCCATCAGCCAGAGTGCGGCCGGCAGCCACACGATCGCCGTGCCCACCAACGGAATCAGCGCGAACACCCCCATGACGGCCCCCCAGAGGACAGGCGAGTTCAACCCGAGGCTGGCGAAAAGGATGCCGCCGGCCAGCCCCTGCGCCGCGGCGATGGCCAGGGTCACCAGGGTGCCGGCGATCACCAGCTGCCGGGACTGGTCGATCAGCTGGGCCTTGCGGATCTCGTCGAAGGGAAGAAGCCGTCGGAAGAACGCGCTGAGCTCCTTGGAGTCGCGCAGCAGGAAGAACATCGCCACCAGGGAGATGACCAGGTGGAACACCAGCTTGGCCGCGTCCTGCAAAATCGACCCGATGGAGCCGGCGAGGAAGCGGGTGAAGGCCTCGGCTCCTTCCGTCAGGCGGGGCTTAAGCTCGGCCATGTCGGGCAGCGGCACGCGGGATCGGACCCAAGTCAGCGCCTCCGCGAGCTTCCCGTGGAAGCGGGGGTCCTCCAGGGCGGTCTGGACGGACGTGACGCCCTGCCCCACCTCCCGGCCCAGGGCGACCAGGATCATGAGGGCCGGCACGACCAGGAGCAGCAGCGTGACCAGCGTGGAGGCCAGCGCGGCCTTGGGGGAGCTCGACCCGCGGCGCCTGAGGCGGCTGTAAAGCGGGGAGGCGGCCAGGGCGAGGATGGCGGCCCACGCCAGCGTCATAATGAACGGGGCGAGGATCCGGCAGGCCAGGTAGGCCAGAACAAGCATAAACCCATAAAACAGCAGAACATTCAGCCGGTTTCGATTATCGCTGGCCATGATCGTCTCCTTTTCGCGCCCACTGCCCCATCTTATCCGCAAGGACGTGGCGCGACAACCCCAAAACTCCCTCCAATTTCGAGGAACTTGATCCGCCCCTTCCCTTATGCTTATATGGCCGGATGAAACGGCCCAATATCCTCGTCGTGCTGACCGACCAGCTCCGGCGCAATGCCCTCGCCTGCCACGGCGACCCGAACGCCTCCACCCCCCACCTCGACGCCCTGGCCCGCGAGGGCGTGCGCTTCGACGCCGCCTGCTCGACCTACCCCGTCTGCGTGCCCTACCGCTTCACTTTCATGACGGGGCTGTACCCCCACAGCCGCATGATCCCCGCCATCCTCTGGCGCATGTCGCCCGCGGAGCACACGCTGGCCGACGACTTCAACGCGGCGGACTACGAGACCGCCTACTTCGGCAAGTGGCACCTCTACGGCGGCCTGGGCCCGGGCCTGATGAAGCGCCCCATTCCCCGGGAGCACCGGGGCCGCTGGAAGCGCTGGTTCGGTTTCGAATTCAGGAACAACTTCTTCGACACCACCTGCTTCGAGGACGACGACCCGACCCCCCGACCCCTCCCCGGCTACCAGACCGACGGCCTCTTCGACGCGGCCAACGGCTTCCTGGCCCGCCGCGATTCCACGAAACCCTTCGCCCTGGTCCTGTCCGTGGAAGCCCCCCACCCGCCCTTCGAGGCGCCCGAGGCCTACGAAAAGAAGTGGCTCGCCCGCGACATCGTCCTGCCCCCCAACTTCATGGTGCTGACGGAGCACGACGACAAGGCCACAGCGCCCTGGAGCCAGGCCCGGCCGCCGGAAGAGCGGGAGGAGCTGATCCGGAAGCGGAAGCTCTATTACGCCATGCTGGAAAACCTCGACGACAACATGGGCCGCCTCATGGCCCGGCTGAAGGAGACCGGGCAGGACCGGAACACGATCGTGGTCTTCACCTCGGACCACGGGGAATTCGGCGGCAGCCACGCGCTCCAGGAGAAGCAGTACGCCTTCGAGGAGTCCACCGGCGTTCCGCTGCTGGTCTGGGGCCCCGGCTGCGGGATCCCGGCGGGCCGCACCCTCGCCGAGCCCGTCTGCACCGAGGACCTGCTGCCCACCTTCCTGGGGCTTGCCGGCCTCCGCCCGGGCTCAAGGGAGCCCCTGTACGGCTCGGACCTCAGCCCTCTCATCACCGGCAAGACGGATTCCCTGGCGCGGAACGGGGTGATGCTGGAATTCGTCTCCGAAATCCGGCCGGGCGTGACCTTCTACCAGCGCGGGTACCGGGCCTTCCGGAGCCGGCGCTACAAGTATGTGGCCTTCGGCGGAGGGCCCGGGGGCATGACCCCCTGGCAGTTCTTCGACCTGCAGGAGGATCCCGGCGAACTGCACAACCGCGTGGCCGACCCCGCCTGCGCCGACCTGCTGAAGCTGCACCACGGCTGGCTGCGCGACCGCATGATCGAAACGGGCGACGACGCCTCCCTGGCGCCGGCGTTCGGCCACGACTGGCTCAACCAGTGGGCCGACTGTTCCATGAAAGCCCACAAGGGCGAAAAATTCTAACTCCCAAGAGGTCTCCCATGCCTGCTTTCCGCCCCCTCCGTTTCCTGGCTCCCGCCCTTCTGGCCGCCGCGTTCCTGGCCAAGGCGCTCCCGGCGGCCGCGCCAGTCCGGGCTGCCCTCACGGTTCCAGCCGTCTTCGGCTCGGGCATGGTCCTGCAAAGCGGCCTGCCCGTGCCGGTCTGGGGCAGCGCCGCGACCGGCGACACGGTGACCGTGGAATTCGCGGGCCAGCGCAAGACGGCCGTGGCCGACGCCGCCGGGAAATGGCGCATCGTGCTCGATCCGATGGACGCTTCGGCCATCTCCCGCCCCCTCACGATCAGTACCAAAAAAGGGGACAAACAGGAGAAAAAGGAATTCGCGGACGTCCTCGTGGGTGAAGTCTGGATCGGCTCCGGCCAGTCCAACATGGCCATCCCCGCCAGCGGCTTCGTCAAGCAGGACCCCGTCTTCGCGACGGACGCGGCGGGCTCCTATCCCCTGCTCCGCCTCTCGGGCGGCGCCGGCAAGGGGGGCTGGACGACGGCGACCTCGAACAGCATCGCCACCTTCTCCGCCCTTCACTTCGCCTTCGGCGTCCGCCTCCAGCGGGAACTCGGCGTGCCGGTCGGCCTCATCGTCGGAGCGGTCGGCGGAACCCCCTCGGCCTACTGGCTCAGCGAAGGCGCCTACCTGTCCGACCCCGGCTGCAAGGCCGAGCTTGAAAAAGCCGCCGCCGCCTTCGACGCCGCGGCCTTCGACGCCGCCTTCGCCCTCAAGATGTCGACCTGGTCGCAGGCCGTCGCCCGCGCCCGGCAGGAGGGCAAAACCGACTTCAACGCTCCCCGCCCGCCCCTGAAACCCGGTGAAACCGCGGCCAGGATCGGCAACCTCTACGACTCGCGCATCGGCCCGTTCCTGGGCTACGCCATACGCGGCGTGCTCTGGGACCAGGGCGAATCCGGCACCGGCGTCGGCAGCCTCTCGCAGGGAACGCTCATGAACGCGCTCGTGAACGGCTGGCGGAAGGAATGGGGACAGGGCGACTTCCCCTTCCTCGCCGTCCAGAAACCCAGCGGCGGCGGCTGCGCCTTCGACCCGGCGGATCCGGCGACAAGCCAGGCCGACCCGTTCGCCCCGCTTCCCAGTCAGGTTCCCGCCGGCGGCCACTCGCGCGAGGAATACCTCCGCGTCGGAAGGCTTCCGGGCGTCTTCCTGGTCGCGAGCAGCGACCTGGGCGGCGGCACGCATCCCGTCTGCAAGTCCGGCTATGGCGCGCGCGCCGCCCGGGTAGCGCTCGGCGCCGTCTACGGCCGGCCGGTCGAATTCGCGGGCCCCGTGTTCAAGTCGTTCACGGTGGAGGGCGGCAAGGTGCGGATCGCGTTCGATCACGTCGGAAAAGGGCTGGCGATTCCGGAACGGACGGCTTCGTCAACTAATACCGCGGCCGCCGGCCTGCAGGGCTTCGCGGTGGCCGGGACGAACCGGGTCTTTTACTGGGCCCGGGCCGCGGTCGAGGGCGACACGGTGACGCTCGAAAGCGACCGTGTGCCCCAGCCCGTGGCGATCCGCTACGCCTGGGCCGACCGCCATCCGTGGGCCAACCTGTTCAACAAGGACGGGCTTCCCGCCCTGCCGTTCCGCACCGACGACTGGCCGAACTAATCGTCCCCGATATCCCGCTCGATCATCTTGACCGCGGAGTTGGTCAGATAGGGCAGGCCCGCGTTGAAAACGTGATTGAACACCAGCCGGAACGTATTCACCGGCGGGAGGGCTTCCAGTTCCGCCGCATTGGTCAGGCCCGGGATCAGCATCGCATTGAGCATGCCGTAGGACTCGTGGCGCCGCTGCTCCTCGGTCCCTTGGAAATAACGGAATCCGTGGTCGCCCTGGATGATGATCACGGGAGGCTGGCTGGCGTGCGCCAGGATGCGGGCGACGGTCTGCGTTAGGAGGTGGGTGGCGTAGATCGTCTGGTCCAGGTAGTCGCCGTTGGACGCGCTGCCGGCCTGGGTAATGGGATGAACGGAGCCGTCCCGGCGGAACACCATGGGGGCATGGGAGATCATCAGGTGGGAGAAGACGAACCGGGGCTGGTCGGACGGCTCCCTGGCGGCCGCCTCGATATCCGAAAACGGCAGCCGCTTGCGTGCGGCCAGGCCTTGCGAGGACGTTTTAACCTTTGTCTTCGCCAGTTTGACGGCCGAAAGGAACGACCGGTTCCGGAGCATTTTGTTGACGGAGCTGAAGCACAGGAAGGTCGTGATCGGGTATCTCGGCTCCGCCTCCCCCAGCGACATCATGGACAGGTTCACGATCCTGTAACCCGCCGCCTTCAGCATCGCCGGAGCCGCGCTGTCCTCGATGATGCGGACCATGACGTTCCGGGTATACCGTTCGTCCCAGTCGCAAAAGACGGGCGGCGGATAATCCATGTTCAACCGGGAGGCCAGGCAGAAGGTCGTGCACTTGTACTCGCTGCGCGCGCCCGGCGCCGTCTGGAAGCCCGTGTCCCGGAGGAACCGCCGCAAGTCGGCCGAGTCATACCCCCAGTAATCACGAAGGTAGTCCAGGCTCGTGTATGAATCGAGCACGAGGTAATAGATGTCAGGCGGCCGCCCGGGGGTTTCCAGCCTGACGGTTGGGGGCGCGACCGCCGCCCGCCACGCCGCATCGCGCCGGTCCAGCAAGGGCGTTGCCGCGGTCATCAGCAGGAGCGCGGTCATGGCCATCGTGACCGCCTGGTTGACGGCGCCCAGATCCCGCTTCGCCCGGAAAATCAGGGCCATGAGAATGAGCGGCGGGACGGCCAGCAGCGCCAGGCTCCAGCGCCCGGCTGCCAGGAGCGGAAAGTCCGATCCCTTGAACGCCTTTGCCATGGCGCCCGCCAACTCTCCCGACAAGCCGAGAAAGACCAGCAGCACCGTGGCCAGCAGCGCCGCCTTGCCGGCCTGGCGCGTGATCAGCCGGAAAATCATGAACAGGCCGGCGGCGGCCAGGAGCAGCACGGGAAGGCAAGCCAGGGCCTCCCGCATGCTGCCGTAGGGGCGCACCTCGGTGAAGGCGCTCAAAAGGAGGAAGAGCACGAACAGGAGCGGATGAGCCAGCTTCATCTAGCTCCCTTTTTTGCGAAGCAGGTAAAGGAGGCGGCCCGAATCGGGGATCGCCTCCCGGCGCTCGACCGTGAAATGATCGGCAAAGGCGGCTTCGAACGTCTCCGGCGTCACGTCCGCGTGCAGGTGCTCGCGGCCGCGCACGATCCGCTTGAACATCGGATCCGAGGGCGGCACGAATTCGATGATGGCCCAGGCCGTGGTCAGCCGCTTCACCAGTTCCGACAGCTCGCGGAACGGCACCCGCTCGGTGACCAGCAGGTGGTGGATCACCGCCAGCATCAGCACCGTGTCGAAGGCGCCCTCGGCCCGCTCCAGGAACGAGGCGCACTCCTGGTTCCGCCAGCCCGCGGCCGGGGTCGGCCGGGCCAGGTTGACCACGAGGGGTAGCACGTCCGCCCCCTCCTGCCGGGCCTGCCGCCAGAGGCGGCCCATGCAGCCGGGATCGTAGTCGATCGCCACCACGCTCGCGCCGCCCTTGGCCGCGAGAAGGCTGAAATGGCCGGTGTTGGCGCCCACGTCGAGAAGCGACCGCGGCGCGGTGCGGGCCAGGAAATCGCGGACCAGGCCCTCCTTCGCCGAAAAACCCGCCTCGGAATAGCTGTGGGTCCCCATGTAGTCGATCCAGACCGTTTCGGCCTTGGCCGGAGGACCGGCGCGGCCCGTGGCGCTCCGCAGGGACGCGAGGTGGTTCGCCAGGATGAAGCGCGCCTGTTCCGCGTTCTTCAGGAGCCGGGGACGGGCCGGGCCCTCGCCGCCGCCGCGGCTGCCGAGCCAGACCGGGATCGACACGTGCTGCAGGACGGGGGGCAGCAGCCGCCTTCCCCAGCCGCAGAGCCGGTAAAACGTCTCGGGCTCGATGCCGTCGCGGTTAAGCAGGAAGAACCCAGACGGCTCCAGCCGCCAGTACCGCCACAAAAGAAGCGGGAACAGGAACGTCCGGCAGAACTGGGCATAGGGCAGCCAGATCGGGTCGCCCGCGGCCCGCTCCTCCACGGACAGCAGGTCCACCAGGACAGGCCGGGGCCCCTTGAACAGGACGTTGTACGGGGTCGCATCCTTGAGCCCGAGGCCCGCTTGCAGGAGCGAAGCGGAAAGGTCCAGGGTCAGGCAGGCCGCCGCATGGAGCATTTCCGCGGGCCACTCGCAGGGATAGCTGACAAACGGGATGCGGTCATGCTCGAACAGGACGTCGCCCTCGCCGATCGCGAGCCCGGGGTGCGCCTCGACCAGGCGCGCGCGGCAGGCGCCCGCGTCCGGCTCCGCCAGCCGGCGGGTTTCGACCAGCCAGCCCCGCTTCACCGCCTCGCGGCCCGTCGGGCCCGCCAGGAAGGCCTCGAACGGCCCCACCGCCGCCTGGCGCACCAGGCGCAGGATGCGTCCGTCAACCCGGATGCAGAAACCCGAAGGGTCCCGAAAAGAAAGGCGCGATGACATGGATCAATCCTTAGTCTCAGCCCGGCTGGCGAGGTTCGTCCGAAGCGGAGCCGCCGCGCCGGAACAGCCACCGGATCCCCCGCATGATCCGCGCCCGGATTTTTCCGAGATAGAACACGAAGCCCATCAGCCCCGCAATGGCAAGCTGCCACACCAAGGCACCGGAACCGGGATCGATATAAGCTAAGAACATCCTCACTTTTTACAATCAGGAGGATTTCATGTCAAGCCTAACACGAAACTAACCCAAATCGTTTCATTCATACCCCGCCGTGGCGGATTTAGCCTTTTCCTCCGGCTTTCGCCAGTGGCCGCCGACCCGCCCGATGCTGAGCAGAATGCCGCACTGCATGAGGGTGATCATCAGGTTCGAGCCTCCATAACTGAAGAAGGGAAGGGCCAGCCCCTTGGTGGGCACCATGCCGGTGACCACGAACATGTTGAGAACCGCCTGGAGGGTGATCAGGAGCGTAATCCCCACCCCCAGCAGATGCCCGAAGAAATCCGGCGCCCGGAGCGCAATGCTCACCCCGTTGTAAAAGAATCCGGCGAACAGCAGAACGATCCCCAGGGTCCCCCAGAGCCCCATTTCCTCGGCCGCAACGGGGAAGATGAAGTCGGTGTGCACTTCGGGAAGAAAGAAACGCTTTTCAAGGCCCCCCGTGTAGCCGACCCCCGTCCATCCGCCGAGCATGAACGCCTTGCGGGCTTCCAGGTAGTGGAACGCCAGTTTCGGATGCCCGTCGGGATCCCACCAGGCCATGACAAGCTCACAGCGGTGGGGGTCGTTCCAGACATACACGGCGAGGCCGGCCGCCACAAAGACCGCCGCAGGCAGGAGCCACTTCAAATTCCCGCCCGCCACCACCATCAGGAGCCAGGCGATCATGCCGATCATGGCGGTGGCGCCCAGGTCAGGCTCCATCAGAACCAGACCCATCATCCCCCCCAGGATGAGGCCCGGTAAAAGAAGACCCTCCCTAAACAGGTAGCCGCGAGTCCGGGGGAACATTTGACCAACTCGCAGCGGCGCCCTGGCAAACCACCAGGCCAGCAGCAGGATGGTGACGAACTTGGCCAGCTCCGAAGGCTGGAAATTGACCGGCCCCAGCTCCAGCCAGCGCAGACAGCCGTTGATCCGCCGCCCGACCAGCAGCACCAGGATCAGCAGCCCGAAGGTCACCAGGGTCAGCCAAGGGGCAAGGCTCCGCCAGCGCCGGTAGTCCACCAGGGACAAAACGCCCGCACCCACCAGGCCAACCGCAAGCCATATCACCTGCCGGTTCAGGAAATGAAAGGAGTCGCCCTTGAGGGCTACCCCGCGCGCCCCGCTGGCGCTGGCCAGCACGATGATCCCCGCCAGACACAAGCTCAGGAGGAAATAGGCCTCCAGTCGTGCCGCAATCGGCCATGCGTTCCACTTCACGTTTTTTCCCCCTTGAGAGTACCACGGGTAAAGTAGTGCTACGCCTCCCGTTGTGCAACGGAAAAACATGATATCCCGCGGAAACGTCAAGGCTCCCATCCTAATCCTAATCTTAATCCTAATCTTAATCCTCCAGCTTTGGCTCTGCCTTGCGCCCGACTTTCGCGCACCCTTTCGCCATTCAAAGCGGGATTACGATTAAGATTAAGATTAGGATTAGGATATTCCGGAACAGAAAGAGGCTGGATGCGCATCAACAGGGACCAACTGACGAGAGGCGGTCGCCGAAGATCGCGTACAACGTACGAGTACCAGTACGACGTACGAGTCGGACGGAACGCGTCCTCTCGTCCGGATAGAAAACGATTGAACATACACATTTCTTTGTGTATATTCTGATGTATGAGAACGAACATCGAATTGGACGATGATCTGATTTCGAAAGCCATGCGCTATTCGTCCAAGCGGACCAAGCGCGACGCGGTCCACGAAGCCCTGGCGGAATATGTCACCCGCAGGGAACAAGAGAAAAAGACGCGCAATTATCAGACGCAGGTCAAGGTCATTCAGGAAAAAACCCGGCGCCTCCGCTTCACGAAGTCGGCCCAGGACATCATCCGGGACGACCGGAATCGGCCGGCATGAAGATGGTGATCGATACAAGCGTGACGATCGCCTGGTATCTTCCGGAGTCCTTTTCCCAACAGGCGCGCGGCTGGCTGGAGAAAATCGTCAGCGGTCAGGTGATCGCCCTGGCGCCCTCCCTCCACTATCTGGAGTTCGCGAACGTCCTGCGCACGCGGATCAGGCAAAAGCAACTGACCATTCCCTTGGCGACCGAAATAGTCGCCTCGCACGCGAATGCGCCGTTACGCGTGACCGACCCCTCCAGATCCCGTATTCTGGCAACAGCCCTTGAGTTTGACGCAACTGCCTATGATGCGGCGTTCATCGCTCTCGCCCGGGAACACGCCTGTCCGCTGCTGACCGCCGAACGCGCCACCACGCCGTGGGTCGCCAAGTTGGGCAAGCAGGCTATCACCCTTGAAGAATAGCGGATAGCGAATAGCATACCTCATCCCGGAATTTCATCCTCGGAAAAAACATCCAGCAGGATCTCGCCGACACCGTTCCGGTCGCAGTCGTGCACGCAGAAGATCCGGCCGTCGGGGGACTGGACCGCATCCGGGTACGACACCTTGTCGCGCGGATCCAGTTCAAGCCCTGGTCCCGCGAAAACGGTCTCGTCCCTCGGATCGCTCAGATAGGCCCGCAAGCCCTTGCGCTGCTTCGGTTCGGGAGTATTGACCAGCAACAGGCGGCCGGAACGCAGGCGCCGGACAAAAAACCGGACGCCAGGATTGACCAGGGTTGTGGGCTTCCCCGCCGACCAGCTCCGGCCGCGATCATTCGAAAAGCTTTCCCAGATAAACCCGCTTCCCGTGCGGATCAGCATCCACAGCACCCCGTCGCGCCGCTCCACGATCATATTCTCGAGCGCCCACTTGGGCGTTTCGACTCCGCCGTGGAACGACCACGTTGAACCGCAATCGGCGGATATCGCAACGCCCTGCAACTGGTGGTCGATGGGAAACCACCCCTCGGGTGCCTTGACCGCCCATGTAACGGGCAGCAGCCACTCCCCGGAGGAGAGGACCGTGGGCTTGTTCAGGCGAAAGGCAAAAGGAACGTTCACCTCGATTTTGACGGGTTCGCTCCACTGCGGACGGGCCTCAGTGGACTGATCGGTTGTGATCGCCCAGACGGAAAAATCCTTCGTGGCCGGATTGGCCAGGTTGTAGAAAAGCCAGAGGCGGCCCGACGGGTCATGCCACAGCGCCGGATCATAGGCCCGGGTTTCGCCCGGCGGATCGATGATGACCTCCGGATCCGACCAGGTGGCGCCGTCGTCCGTGCTGGTCGACAACAGAATCAGGTTTTCCGAAGCCGGCTCCAGCCGCCCGCCACTGAAAAAGGAACTCCACAGGCGTCCGTTTCCCGCCCGCTCGATGGCGGGAATGCCCTGCCACTGCCGGGAACCTTTGCTTGAAACGATGTATCTCTGCATGGCGCCTCCCGTTAATCCGTTGCGATCAGGAAATCACGGCAGAAGTATAGCAAAGCCTAATCGTAATCCTAATCTTAATCCTAATCCCTCTTTGCTTAGCCAACGTGCGCGAATATTTGAAACGCGAAGCAACGCCAGCGCCAGCACCAGATTAAGATTAGGCTGGGGGATTTTAACTACGAAACACGCGAAAGACGCGAAAAGGGAAAGCCTCACCACGGATTGCACCGATAACACGGATAGCTGGGCAAAAGCCAGGATCAGAAACTGCTCATAACAGGGCAGCGTACGCACATGGAAGTCGCCGTTGTAGCGCTTGACGCATTTGGACAGTTCGTACTTTGGCAACCAGTCCATGAGTTGGGCG
>JBIIYJ010000145.1:0-12698 GCA_044346855.1 Kiritimatiellia bacterium | reverse complement strand
CAGCGGAAGGGAGACGGCGTTGACGTTCTGATCAACACCGAGGATCTTGATCACATATTGCTGCGCGGCCCCGTCCCGGGGAATCGTCAGCTCAAAAGGCTTCTCCGGGGAATACGTTCCGGACGGGATCTCGGCCTGGAGCACGACGTCGCCCCGCTCGCCGTAGACGATGGCATACAGCCCGGGCGGGGTCGGGAGCCGATCCGCGATCCGGATATGCCAGGCCGTGTCCGCCGCCTCCCGGACATACACCGCCTCCATCACCAGATGCCTTAACAGGGGCCTGTCGGTCCCCGCACCCTGCGCGAACGCGCCGGAGCCCAGCCCCGCCGCTAGCAGAAACGCCAGTTTCCAGCTTGTCCAATCGTTAACGGACGCCACGGTGTCCTCCATCCATTTCTCCCCATACTATCAGCAATCACTCTTATATCAAGCGCTTAATTAAAGGGGTGATTGCGTCGCTTGCGTGAGGCGGGGAACGAATCACGGAGTCGGCTTCTCGACCGCCCAGCCTGCATAACACCAGGCGCGCAGGCTCGCCAGCACATGCTGCGTCATGGCCACGGGGCGGGCTTCAGGGAGCGACTTCCGGGCGGCCGCGGCATACTTCGGATCGCCCGTCTCCAGATAAAGTGCCGTGAGAACATCCGCCCCGCCGAGTCGGGGCTGGTTGGAAAATGCGTCCTTCTTCTCCGGATTGAGCGACCAGGCTTTCCACAATTCCTTGCATTGCGGGTTGACCTGGGAGTACCACATCGCCAGGCGGTCGCCGTGGTCGCCCAGCCACCAGTCATTCTTTTCCGGGAAACACAGGGTGGTCCAAATCCGGTCGGCATGGTCCTTGTAGAACGGGTTCTGCGTCTCCAGGTACATGCGCGCCAGGCCGGCCCCCGGGTTGGCGATGTACCGCCACTCCCCGCTGGTGACCTTGGCCATGGCCCCGGCCATCCGCTCCGCGGCTTCCCACGCGGGCCGGTAACCTGTGGCGTGGTAGTAGTCCACGAACGGATCGAGCATGGAGTGGCCGTAGTCGCCCGAGCTCAGCCAGAGACACTCGTGATGGCGCCGGCTGAGACCGACGAATTGAGGCCAGGTCGGATTCCAGCGGATTGTCCCCACTTCCATCAGGTGGCGGGTGTTGCTCTCGGCGAATTTCAGGTATTTGCGGTCGCCGCTGCGGAAGAAGCAGAGCCACGGCGCATCGACGATATCCTCCTCGTTGAGAATCCAGGCATACCGCCCGAAATCCAGCCAGCGATACTCCGCCTCCCGCCAATAATTCGGAATGCCGCCATGGACCCATTCCCCGTACCAGCCGAACAGCTCCCGCTGGGACTGGAAAAAGTCGATGGTGTCGGAGATCGCCTTCTCCAGCGCCGGGGCCCGCTCCGGGTCATACGGCGCGAGGTGCAGCATGGCCTTCGTGGCCGCCAGGTAGGCCGGCGGAACAATGGCCACCACCGGCTCGCCATACGTGTTCTCATAGGCCCCCGCCGCCGTTCCCGTCCCCGTTTCGACGACGATCTCATGCGTGCGGCTTACGCCCACGGCGATGGCTTCGGCCGACGAGCTCGAGGGAATCCAGCCGTCCTCGCGCGGCAGGAAGCTCATCGCGCCCGCCGCCTCGGGCCAGAAGGAATAGGTCACCGTGCCAGCCGCGGCGTCGGCCTCGATCGCCTTGGGCGCCATCTGCCAGAAGTCGCGATGATAAAACGCGACCGGCGCCTTGCCTTTCAACGCCGCCACGCCGGAGCCGCGCGCGCCGGCCAGGCTCTTGCCGTCCGCCGTCAGGGCGGCGATCTCGGAGCTGGGCTGCGCCAGGGTCACGCGCGCGCCGGCGACCGCCTTGCCGTCGAGCTCCACCGAAACGCTGTCACAGCCCCCCGTGGCGCCATGGAACCGCAGGCCGTGGCTGCCCAGCGTCTCCTTCCACGGATCCCCGGCGAAGGTCACCGTGTGATACAACTTGCTGAACGGCTGTCCGCGGAAGAATTCCATCCGCAGCTCGCCCAGGCAGACCTTGCGGCCGGCCGCATTGACATACCAGCCGGCCGCCTTGAGCACGGCGCGGAGCGGGCCGTTTTCCGCCAGCGTCAACCCCGCCTCCTCCCCCGTCATCCGGAAATAGTAACGCTGCCCGGCGCCGTCCGCCCACCAGATGTCCTCCGGACCGAACAGGCCGAACAGTTTTTCGTCGGCGGCGCTGTAGGTGGCGCTGTTGACGCTGAAGGCGCCGGCCTTTTCCGTGACCAGGAGCGGAAGCTCCGCCGCGGGTTTAACTCCGCCCTTGAGGGTGTAAAACACATGGCCATTGGCCGGCACCTCCGCGGGGAATTCGACCAGGAGCCACTTGAGGCTGCCATCGGGCCAGGTGCTCATCGGCGCGCTCTGCACGGGAACGGGCTTGCCGTCCGGCCCCGTCACCGCCACCGGCGCGCCACTTGGCAGCGCCCCCTGCGCAAACGGCACGCCGCACCGCAACGGCCACCCTTTGCGCGCAATGCCCCCGCCCTCCTCCACGCCGATGGGGACCTCCACGGCGCCCGCCTTCGCCGGCGGCAGATCCGCCTTCCGCAGGGCCGTCACGAAAGGCCGCTCGACGAGGGGCGCCTTCTCCCGCTCCGCCGTCGCTTTCTCCACGGCCGGCCGCGCCTGGCCGACCAGCCGGCGGGTCTCGGCATACTCGTGGATGGGCTTCGCTTCCCCCTCGACAAAGCCGGCCAGGGTGAACCGGTACCAGCCGTCCGCCAGGCCGGTCAGCGTCACGTCGTCGCGCAGGTCCAGTTCGCGGCTTCGGGCGGGGTCCACGGCATAGTCCTTCTTGTGCTCGCGGACAACGCGGCCGGCGGCGTCGGCGATCGTGAGCCGGAAGGAAACCGTGAGCGGCCGGGCCGGGCCGTCGAACAGCCGCGCATAGTAGCGGCAGCGGATCGCCTGGTCCTGGACGCCGGGGATGGCCATCAGGGCGTCGAGGAAGCCCCACGGGCGAAGCGCGAAGCGATCGCGCCGGCGGTGGCTGAAATCGAACCGGTTCTCGTCGGGCTTCTTGTTCAGCCCGCCCGGGGGGTCGCCCGGCGTCATCGTGTAGGGGCCGAGGGCGGCCAGGTTGGACTTGACCCGCGCCAGGAACTGCCGCGCCCGCTCAAGCTCGGCCGGATCGGTCAGCACGCCCGGCGAAAGCGACTCGGGAGCGTCGGCGGCGGTGAAGGGGCAGAATGAGCTTTCGTACTCCACCCACTCGCCCGGCCGGGCCAGGACCGGCTGGGGAAAGGGTTCGGCCACGAAGGCGCCGCGGGCCGGGGTTCTGCCCGTCTGCTTGTAATCGGTCCAGGTCATGTGCATGACGCTCTGTTCCTTTTTGAACGTCATCCAGAGCCCCTGCCCGCTGCGGTAGTTGGCGGCCAGCCAGTAGCCGTCGTCGGTGATCATCTGGTGGTCCCACCCCGAGCCCACGAAGAGTTTGCGCGCCTGGCCGCCGGGCCCGGGCGCGATGACGCACGAATTCGAAGCCAGCGGATCGTCAAGCTGGCTGTAGGTGTGCCAGCGCGCCTGCAGGCGCCGGGGCTCGGAACCGATGTTGGTGATCCGCAGGCGCGTGGTCAGCTCGGCCCCGTCCCCGGAAAGGCGCATCTCGCGCTCGAAGCGCTGGCCTTCGGCCTCCAGGCTGACGGCGATCGTCTTATAGCCCTCGCCGCTGCGGAACTCGGCCTTGTAGGGAAGGCTGAAAACGTACCGGCCCAGCTGGTCGATCGCCTCGAGGGCGTAATAGTCCTTCCACCCGCCCCCGAGCTTTCCCGCCAGGACGTTGCTTCCCCCGTAGACGAAGTTGTGCCCCGTCTTCTTGTTGATGAACTCGGTGACCGTGCCGCCCGGATCGGGCGCCACCGCCAGGCGAACCCGATCGTTCTCCAGCACCAGCAGCCGCTTTCCGGCGGCCGACTCCTCCCGCGCGCGGAGCTCGGCTCGCGCCGGTTCGATCAGCAGTCCAGCCGCCACCAGCCCCATCGCCAACGTCGTAAGCTTCATCTGGAACTCCCCTTAAAGACCCCCTGACGGCGCGTCATCGCCGAACCGCTGAGCGGCCGGAGCGGGACGCCCACCGGATCGCATTGTGGAGCAGCGGCGCCGTGTTCTGAACCTTGCCGTCGAAAAAGAACCAGGGATTGTAGGCGCCTCCGCCCCAGCCGAGCCCCCCCTCGGGATGGGCGCTGAAGCCGACCACGCGGCCCTTGCCGTACTGCCGCACGACGATGCAGGCGTACCGCCCGGAAGGATCGTAATCGGCGATGCTCCTGGTCGGCGCGGCAACCTCGATGAACGGGCCGTTGACGCGCGGCAGGGCAATGCCCCCGGCCAGGCCGCGGAAGACGGGATGCGGTTTGCGGTTCTGGAGGCGGTAGACGCCGATGCCGGGCATGCTGAAAAGCGTTCCCGTGAGCAGGCCGACCTGGAAGGCGAAGATGCAGCCCGCGCAGATGCAAACGCAGCCCCCGCCGGCGTCGACAAACCCCTTGAGCCGGGCGATGCCGCCCTTTCCAAGGTCGCGGTGATACAGGTCGGCCCCGCCTCCCGGGATCACCAGCGTACCCAGTCCGCGCCAGGTGCGCTCCCGGCGGAGATCCCGGGCCTGCACCGGCTTGACGTTGACCCCGCAATGGTGCAGGACAAACCGCGTCACCCCGAGAACCTCTTCCGGCACGTCCACCATCACCAGTCCGACATCGCTCGCCATGGCACCCCTATCCCGCGCCGGGCGCGGCCTGTTAACGCACCAGAAGAACGGTTCCCCTGGCCCGTGCCTCGGCAGTGAGGCGCAAGGCATTCCGGCCGCCGGCCAGGTTGGCGATCGAAATGGACCACTGCACCCCGTCGCCGGACGGCGGCAGCGAGACCGTCGCGCCGTTGGTGGAAAGGCTGCTGCCCGTGATCAGGTCATAGGTGCTCACCCCGATCGGAGGCTTGAAGCCGGACACGGTGCTGATGGAGACCGTGCCCAGAGCCAGGGTCACGGCGTTCGTGACGGCGATCTGGTCATACCCGCTGCCCGGCTCGGTTCCGCCCACCTCCAGTTCCAGCCGGCCGGATTTATAACCCGCGCTGACCATCCTGAACAGGTTCCCGACAGTCAGAAGACCGATGCCGTTGGTGCCGCCGGGGCGGACCAGACCGCCGCCCGGCCAGTTACCCATCTCCAGGGATCCCAGGATCGCGCCGGCGCCTTCCAGTTTACCGACCACGCCCAGGGTCGTCGCATTGCTGACCGTGCCGTTGCTCAGGCGCACAAGCCCGTTCGAATAGACGAACATCGTCGTGGACGCGGCCACCGTGGCGCCGTTGCTGATCGTCAGCGTCGCCCCCTTGTTTGCGCTCAAAAGATTGCCGGAGGAGCCCGCCACGTAGATGGTTTTCATCCTGAGCAGGGAATTCGTTCCTGTCACCGTGACAGCGGCAAACGGAGGTCCCCGCTCCAGCCGAAGTTCCGCGTTCGTGCCGGTCAGACGGCTTCCGTTGCGGATGGTCAGAGTCGTGCCGTCGATTCCATCCTGCGGGCCGACCGAAAGAAGGTTGCCAAGCAGCGTCCAGTCCGTGTTGTCAAGCGTCACGAGGCTGTACCCGTATACTCGGCGACATGGACCTGCCCGGATGACACGAGCGTGGAATTGACGAGCGTCATGTCGTTTGTCCGGCTGGGCCCTGGGCTGGCAATGACGAAAGCGGCCGTCTCCAACCGGGCGTTGCTGACCACCGTGATAAAGGGGCGATCGGATGCGAGGATACTCAGGTTGGCGAAAGCGGCATAAGCGCCGTCGAGCAGCTCGAAGCGGCAATTTCCGGTGGCCTTGTACTCGGTGGGGGCGCCCGTGAGCAGGAGCGTCGAATTCGTGCCGGTCACGCGGATTGTCATCACCCGGTTGAGATCCGCATCCGGGCGTTTCGATCCGATGTCATGCCGGGCGTTTCCGGTGCCGCTGACCCCGCCGTTTTTCGCCAGGGCCGCCAGGCTGGCGCCGTTTTGAACCGTCAGATTGAATTCGGCCCCGGAGCTGTTGGCCAGGTAGTCGTCGATCTGCCAGGCCGATTGCGGGCCGTCCAGGGTGACCCAGGTGCGCCCGCCGATCGCCGTCAGGACCTGGCTCGACACCAGCTTCCCGGTCGAGATCAGCAGGTCGGTGTAATAAAGCCAGTTGTTGCCCATGCGCGTGTAACCCGCCTCGTAGACGGTTGGCCCGTCATTGTCGGCGATGGCAAAATCCCACCGGTTGGACACGCCGTTCCGGCTCATGGTGAAGTTCGCGGTCCTGTTGGTGACGGCCGCACTGCCGCTGAACGTCACCCGGATACGCCCGGTCGTGCTACCGGCATCGAAGAGCGCGGTGTCTTCGGACGTCGGCGGCCCGGCCGGGGTCCAGTTGCCGCTCGCCTCAAATTGCCCGCCGGCCACCTGGGTCCATCGGTTCGTGACCACGCCAACCGCATCGCATGCGAAAAGGGCCGCCAGGAAGCCCGCCAACAAAAACCGGCACAACCCTCTTTCGGCCTTCATTTCCACCTCCTTGAATATCGTGATAGACAAGACAGCGACAGGCGTGTATTTTGTTAATCGTTTAAGTAAAAGAATTAGCAATTTGTCAGATTATTGTCAAGATCAGAGACACGATATGACGATCACACTGGCCGATGTGGCCCGGAAGGCGGGCGTCTCCACGGCGGCGGCGTCCAACGCGCTGCGCAAGACGGCCAAGGCGGCCGGGGTGCGCGAGGTGACCCGCGCCCGCATCCTGCAAGCCGCGAGCGAGCTCGGCTACCAGCCCAACCCCTTCGCCTCCTCCCTGCGCACCCGGCGCACGCGGACGCTCGGGGTGGTCCTTCCGGAAAACAGCCAGGCCTATTTCCTCCACCCCAACAACAGCGCCAACTTCAGCGGGCTCCTCGCCCACATTAGCCGGCTGGGCTACCGCATCACCCTGCTCTGCAACGACCTGGCCGTCCCCCTGGACGCGCGCCTCATGGACGGCTGCCTGTTCCTCGGCTGGATCCCGAAAACCCGCCTCGCTGAAATCGAAAGCCTTGCGGGGCGCATCCCCGTGCTCAGCGCTCTCCGCCCCGTTCGCAACGCCATCGCGCTGCATGGGGAATCCTCAGGGGCGATCACCGAAGCCGCCCGCCTGGCCGCCGCTTACCTCTACGACCTGGGCCACCGCCACATCGCCGTCGTGGACGTGCGGCATCCCGGCCGGGACGACCGCCTGCGGCTGGAGGCCTTTGACCAGGTCGCCCGCGAACGCGGCCTGGCCGTCCGGCTTGAACTTTTCAACGACCGCTGGGAAGAACGCCTCTACCCCTCGATCCCCGGCCTCCTCGCCCTCAACCCCCTGCCGAGCGCCGTCCTGGCGCTGGACGACGACTATGCCCGCGTGCTCATCGACCACCTGGCCCAGCGGGGGCTGCGCGTGCCGCATCACCTGTCCGTCTTCAGCGGCAACACGGCCCCGGAGTGCTTCCAGAGCATTCCGCCCCTCACCGGGACCGCGATCGGAAACGACAGCCGGCAGACGGTCATGATCGAACGCTTCCTGGACATCGTCGAAGGCCGCTCGGCCGCGGCCGTCATCCACCTTCCCCCTCCCCCCGTCAGCCTGATCGAACGGCAATCCTGCTGCCGCCTGCACGCCCATCCGAACCCGTAGAAAGGGAACGCCCATGCCCGCCGAAACCGACTCGACCGGAACGCCCGTCAGCGACCGGTACCACTACCCGCACGTGGCGCCGCAGAAAAAAACCCGGCTCGTCACCGAGACGTTCGAGTACGACATGCCGTTCAAGTACGCCAACATCCGGGTCGTCCGCTGGTTCACCCCCGGCCGCGAAGGCCATGGCGTGGAGTTGGGCGTCATCAACGCCGAACCGCAAGCCGGCCTTCGGGACCCCCTTCCCCACGAGGCGGACCACATCGTTATCGAAGAAACCGACCCCATCATCCGGGTCGCCGTCCTCGGCAGCGCCTGCACCCCGCCAGGCTACGTCCAGCTGGAGTGCGACCCGGTTCCTGAATTCAGGAACAACTGGGAGTCCGCCTCCGCCCTGCCGGTCCGGTTCCGGGCGGAAAACCTGTGGGGCATGCACCTGCGCGTGGACGCGCTGCTGGCGAACGCGGCCGTCGAACCCAAAATCGGTCCGCCCCAGGGGGCGCATTACGAGGCCATGCCCGAGGCGATCCGGACCCTGTACCCGAGCACGCGGGAAAACCCCTGGCACGTCAAGTCGCACTACGCCGAAAATCCGCTCGCCGGCATGAGCTGCGCGGTCTTTGAAATACCGCCCTCCCGCCGCGTCCGAGTCTCCGGCGGCAGCCTCTCCACCGGCTGGACGGGCGACAACTTCCCCACCGACAACCACTACTCCTTCCGCACGATCCGGACCACCGTCCTGCTCCGTCGCGAAGAGGCGGCCCCGTGAGCGAATCCCCTAAAAAACTCGACTGGCAGACAGGCCTCGATTGGGGCCGGATCCTGCCGGCTCTCACGCAGCACCTGGACTCCTATGTGAAGGGGTACGTGGATCCCGAACGCGGGACGATCTACAACGGCGTGACGGACTACGCCCCGCATTTTCCGACCGAGGCGGAGTGCCTCGCGGAAATCCCCAACAGCCAGGGGTGGTTCACCGCCATCGAGGACAACACGCTGCTCTCCTCCTGGATCCTCTGGGCCCTTGCCCGCGGGGTCACGGGCCTCGACCCCAAGACGCGCGCCTCTGTCGGGCGCCATGTCTTCAAGGGCGCCACGCTGCTCTGGTCCATCCCCGGCAACGGCTTCGTGGCGAGAGGACTTGTCCCGAATTCCAACGCCTTCTTCCAGAACTCCTCGCTCGAACAGTTGCCGAACCACCTGCGCGGCATCTGGGCGTGGGCCAAGTCCGATCTCGCCACGGAAGCCGATCGCGCCCTGGCGGCCGAAATCTTCCGCTCCGTCCTGGCGCGGCTCGACCGGTTCGACTGGATCCTCCCCCGCTTCGACGGGCAGCCCGGCACCGGAAGCGGCTCCACCTCCAACATCCGCGGGCTGGGCCCGCTCCAGGTTCCCCAGTACCTGACCTACTTCCTCATGGCTTACGACCTGACCGGCGAGGGGCGCTTCCTGGACCAGTACCGCCAGGCTCGCGACGAGGATGGGGCCCGGCGACTGGCCCTGCTCGCCTCGGACAACTACCCGAACTGGCACGGCTACCGGATGAGCATCTTCTCGCAATGCGTCACGGTCATCGCCCAGCTCGATCCCGAGCCCGCCACCCAGAAAGCCTGCCGGGCCGGCCTCGAACGCATGGGCGTGCTGGGCTCCAATCTTTTCTGGCACTATCCCGTGGGCCTGCCCCTGGACCGGCCGGCGGCCCCGCTCCGGCGGTACGACTGGCGCGGCGCCCATCGCCGCTGCCTGGAAATGGGGCTGGACCTGCGCGAGCGCCGCAACCAGGTGCTCCAGGGACGTATGATCGCGGAGATGAGCGCCCGGGACCCCGACGCGCCGCCGGTTGACGGGCGCGAGCGACTCGTGGGATATCTGTTCGCCCTCGAAGCCATCTGTCTGGCGGGGCTGCCGTGGCTCGCTCGAACAGAAGCCTCCCCGGCCGTGGACGTGGACCTGAAGGAGCACTACTGGCGGGTGCTGTATGACATCGTGGACAAAAGCGCGCCGGAGGTCCCCTGGCAATGGGGCTTCAACGCGCTGCTCAGCCTCGCCAGCGCAGCCACCGGCGACGGTCTGGCCTGCTCCAGCCGCCGGGAAAACGGGTTTTCCCGAAACACCTGAAGCCCCGGGAAAACCACCCATGCCCGCCGAAAACATCCCGCCGGTCAAGCCCGTCGGCGGCCCCTGTCACAACCCCGCGTCGCGTCCCGGAAAAGGGACAGGCCCGGCTGACCGAGACCCTGAACCCGAAAGACACAGGAATCCATGACAAACCAACGCCCTGTCAGAATCGGCATCGTCGGCGCCGGCCAACGCGCCACGGCCCATGTCAAGAGCCTGGCCGCCATCCCCGGCGCGGAGCTGACCGCGCTGTGCGACCGGGACGCGAAGCGGCTCGCCGACTTCACCCGCACGTGCCCGGTCGGGCAGGCGCACCTCACCACCTCCCTGGACGAGATGCTCGCCGGCGACCGGGTCGACGGCGTGGTGATCACCGTGCCTGACCGGGCGCACCGCGAGGTGGCCGAACGCTGCTTTGCCGCGGGTAAACACTGCATGCTCGAAAAGCCCATGGCCCTCACCGTGGAGGACTGCCAGTCGATAATCCGCGCCAAAAAGGCCGCCGGCCGGATCCTGCAGATCGGTTTCGTCCTGCGCTACACCCCGTACTGGCGCACGATCAAGGCTATCACGGACAGCGGCGCCCTGGGCCAGATCATGAGCGTGAGCGCCAGCGAATTCCTGCGCGTGGGCCACAGCATCAGCTACATGCGGCGCTGGCACCGCAAGAAGGAAAACTCCGGCAGTTTCCTGCTGGCCAAGTGCAGCCACGACCTGGATATGCTCTGCTGGCTGGTCGGGAGCCGCCCCGCCCGCGTGGCCTCATTCGGCGATAACAACTTCTTCCTGCCAAGGAAACGGCCCGCCACCCACTGCTCGGTCTGCCCCGAAGCCGACACCTGCCCCTACAAGTTCGGACGCCAGGACGACGGCTTCGTGGTCCTGAGCGACGAGGAGAAGGCCAACCTGTCCAAGTACGACATCGACCTGTGCGTCTACAACGACGACAAGGACATTGTGGACAACCAGGTG
Source organism: Kiritimatiellia bacterium (assembly GCA_044346855.1). Taxonomy (GTDB): domain Bacteria; phylum Verrucomicrobiota; class Kiritimatiellia; order CAIKKV01; family CAIKKV01; genus CAIKKV01. The sequence continues at coordinate 1,920 of JBIIYJ010000145.1, read as the reverse complement.
AGCATCCTGGAGTTCGCCAACCACGTGCGGGCCACCTTCTCCCTGCAATGCTTTTATCCCTACCCCAGCGAGCGGTTCATCACCATCACCGGCTCCCGGGCCTATCTCTTCGGCACGTACCAGAAGAACCTGATCGAACTGCACCACTCGGCCGACAAGCGCAAGGAAACAATCGACCTGAGCGCCGAGATTGCGGCGGGCGACGGTCATGGCGGCGGCGACAGCCGGTTCATGGCGGAATTCGTCGCCTGCATCCGAAACGGGACGGAGCCGTCGGCCGATCTTGGCGCCGGCCTGGCCAGCACCGTCATCGCCTGCGCCATCGAGGACGCCCGCAGCACCCGGAGCGTGGTCGAGATTCCGCCGGCGCATTATGAAGCCTGACCCCCCTAAGGCCGCATCTCGCGGAAATCCTTCTCCAACGCCACCCGGTAGGACTTGATTTTGCCGGCCAGGTTCGCCCGGTCCGGCGCGCTCCGCTCAAACTCGGCCACCCACTCGTTGAAAATGCGCAACGCGTCGTCGTGCAGGCCTATCGCCCGCGCTTCCAGCGCCGCCTTTTCCGGCCCCTCCCCGGCCGCCGCCAGGTCGCGGCAGCCGAAGGCGGCCAGGACATGGCAGCCCAGCCGCGCAAAAGCCTGCTGCATCACCAGGTTGCGGCGCACCTCCTCCACGCGCGACCGGAAGCCGCCCGTCGCCGCCTCCCGCGCCCCGTCCAGGATCCGCAGCACGCGCGCCAGGCGCTCCTCAACCTGGCGCAGGACCGCCGGCAGAAGGTCGGGATTGAACCCGGAAAGCGAATACGCGGCCGGAAGCCCCCGGAGCACGTCCGCGAGCCGGCACCCGGCGTAAAGCGGCTGATTGTGCAGCTCCTCCAGGCTGGCGTAGAACGCGGCCATGGCAGGGGCGGCCGGACCGAACACCGCCTCCAGCAGCCCCCGCTCCCGGGCCGCCCAGTCCGCGTCGGGATTCCACTGGAACACGGCCAGCGCGTGGAGGTTGCGGTAGAACCAGGGGAAATCCGCGTCCAGGCAATAGCAGGCCACGCTCCCCTTGACGCCCAGCTCGCGATACAGCCCCAGGTCCTGCCGGATCACGCGGGCGAGGTCGAACACCATCTGGCCGCTCAGGTTGTGGTCGACGTAATACGTGAACACCACCGCGGGCCCCAGCCGCACCCACCCGCCCAGGTCCTGGCAGCAGTCGGCATGCGTGCGCATGGGATGGAAGTTGCGCCGCGCCTTCTCCCGGGCCTCGTCGGAGGCCCCCCGCCCGCGGCCGTACCAGGCGTCACAGATGGGCTGCGTGAAGATCTGGTCCCAATAGTGGCAGACGCTGGTCAGCACCTGCGGATGGGGCCGCGTCCGCCGGGGCGGCTTCGCGTAGCCGATATAGGCCAGGTGATCGATCACCAGATCCGGCCGCACGGACGCGATCGTTTCCGCCACGGCGTTGACGTAACGGAGGACCAGGTCGCCCATCTCCCCGGTGGCGATCTCCGCGGGGTCGAAACCGGTCCCGTCCAGCGGCCACAGCCCCAGGACCTTCAGCGAGGGCGTCCGCTCCAGCAGGCGCAGCACGCCGGCGGCGGCAACCGGCACGCTGTCCAGGTTGGAAAAGCGGAGCTGCCGGCCGAACCGGTTGGCGACGGACGCATACCACTCCGGATGCTTGTCCGCATGCTCCTCGGCGGGCACGAAATAGTTCAGACTGTGGATCCCCAGGTCGAGGTCCAGGTCGCGCTCCGCCAGGAGCGGACCCAGCACGCCGGCCACGTTGTTCCACGTCCGGACATCGACCTGGATCCGGTTGAACCTGAGCTTGGCCAGCCAGTCGACCATCCCCGCCAGCAGAACCGGATCCACCTCGCCAGGAGGGCCATGGAACCCGAACCCCCGCACGGGAAAGGCCGAATGCTCC